>NZ_JBLNKS010000007.1:0-179149 GCF_048276375.1 Flavobacterium sp. ZB4R12
ATCTGCCGACGTTCCATATTAGAAATTTCTATCGGCCTTTTAAATCCTAAAATAACTTTACTTGTTCTCATTTAATTGTCGTTTAAATGTGTAAACCTATTTTAGGACAAGACAGTTTATTTAAATCTGTGCAAAATCCGTTCAATCCGTGTTATCTGTGTGCCATATTTTATCCTTTGGAACATATTGCGGACTGTCATATAATTTAATATGCATATCCTGATAACCGCCTAAAATTTGAAATAGCACACGGATGACACAGATAAAACGGATTTTTTGAAGAGAGTAATAAGGAATTAATGAAAATTCAAGTAATTTGTGGCTAAAAAATATTTAGGTATAATTTACAGATAAGCATAAAATAATTTAATTAAAAAACAAGCTTGTTAAACCTAATAAAACAAATTTATAATTTAAATTTATAAGAAAAAACCATGGGATTAAGTTTTCATTATAAGGGAGCACTGAAAAAACCTCAATCTTTAAAAAAAATGATTGAAGAGGTGACTGACATTTCACAGACAAACCAATGGAAATTTCATATTTTTGAAGAAGCGTTTCCAAACCATGCTTTTACTCTTGATTCCTATAATGATTCCATTTACGGCATTTGTTTCAGTCCACCCAATTGCGAAGTCGTTTGCTTGACTTTTCTATCCAACGGAAAAATGTGCGCTTTCTATAATTTGGAACATTCAAAGATTTCCATAGAGGAGCTAGACGATAATTACTTGTCAGTAAAAACACAATTTGCCGGGCCTAAAATTCACAAACAACTGATCAACATCTTCGATTATATAAACAAAAAATATTTAGAAAATTTTGATCTTACCGATGAAGGAAATTATTGGGAAACAAAAAACGATCAATTACTCGAGGATACATTTGAGAAATACACCAATTTGATTAATGGATTTGATAGTTTATTGGAGAACATCCCAATTGGAGAAAATGAAACTATCGAAGCATATTTAATACGAATAGCCGAAATAGCTCATAAAAAGAAGGATAAAAATGAAGGATAAAAACAACAACGAGAAAGAACTTCCAAAATTAAATACAAAGGAAGAAAATGAGTTCAAGAAATTGAAACTTTCAATAGAACATGGAGCAACATTTTTTGATAAATCAAATAGTAATTTGCCTCCAGAAATAGAAGGCCAGTTTTTGGATTATATTTCCAATTTTGAAGATGCATTTCAAAACGCCAAACAAATTACGGTTTACGAAAAAATTGGGAAACCTGAATTCAAACCCGAAGGAACTTTATCTGACGAAGAAATAACTGCCGAGTTAGAGCGAATTGAAGAAATAATGCATCAAAACAATATCAGTTTGGATGTGCTTTGCGATTATGAAAATGAAAACCGGCTGATTTATGCTTTTATAACTGAAGAACTTTTTTTGAGCAAAATTGACGAAATGAATGTTCCTGGAATGATATCTCATTTTACTTATGAAGAGTTTCACCAAAACCATAAATATGATTTAGAGCAAGCTACCGAAGATTTTTTGAAAATGTTTTTGGATAAAAAATCTAAATTTTATAACGAATACCATAGTGAAGATGCTTTAAATCATGAAGAATTAAACAATTTTAGGACTTTGTTTAAAAGTTTAAAAATGGAGTTTTTTGATTTTAAGCAAATAATGTTTAATGAACAGAATGCAACGGTGCAATTTGAAATCCATTTTTGGGCAAAAATAAAAGGCACTGACGCTAAAATTCATTATTCTGGAGACGGCAGTATGACTTTTGAATACGAATATGGCTATTGGTATGTGAGAAATGTGAATCTGCCGATTAATGATTAAACATAATCGTTTTCAGTTATCCCTGATACTAAATACTGCGACTGATTACTGTTCCCTAACAGGAGGCTCCCAAAAATGCTTTTCGAAATCTATAATTTGGTTATTTGCGACTTCAATCCCTTCATTTTCCAATAATTGTTGCATAAGATTCGTTCCGTCAAAATGAAGTTTTCCAGTAAGCAAACCCTTTCTATTGACCACACGATGTGCCGGAACATCTTCCATATTATGAGAAGCATTCATCGCCCAGCCTACCATTCGAGCAGAGCGCGCAGTTCCTAAAGCTTTTGCAATAGCGCCATAAGAAGTGACTTTCCCATAAGGAATTTGTCTGGCAATAGCGTAGACTCGTTCGAAAAAATTGTCGTTTGACATGGTTATGAATCTGATAAAAACGGTATTTCTATTTTGTCTTTAGCTTTAAAAACTACCTCAAATAATACCTTATGATATTGATCAAAGTGATTGCAGCTATCAATCCAGTTATACTTCCAATGATAGTATTCATATTCCGCATAATGTAATCCGTTTTGTCTTGTATTTTTTGAAAGAAAGTGATATAGCAATAAAAAACTAAAGAAGAGCCCAGTACCACACCCGTAACAAAAACAAAAATATAGGTCATGCTATAAGAAAACAGGTTGTAAGACGACAAAGTGACACTTACAAAAACATAATAAGGAATAGGAAAAAAATTAAGCGCAGAAAGTAACATCCCAAGAAAAAAACGTTTTGTACTGCTGTATTTTTTTATTTTCCCCTTTTTAACTTTTGGCTTTTTAGCAATCCAAAGGAAATAAATGGTTAACAATGTAAAAACACCAAATCCTGCTTCACGCATCAGGATTAAAACATCTGGACGTTTATCAATATAGCGAGCAAACAATATAGCAAGATAGGCTTGAAAAAATATTATAATAACAGCTCCTAAAACAAACCACAAAGCACTTCTTTTTCCTTCTTTTAGATTTACTTTGGCGGCTGTCATATTGATTAAGCCCGGTGGCGTAATCCCAACAAAAGCGGTAACGAAACCCAAAAGCAAAGATGTGATTAAATTCATACGCAAGGTTTTTGCATTCAAAAAAGATAAACTATTCGAGTTTAAATGTAATGCTATTCTTTAATTTTGAATCTAATATACGTAATTGCTTTGTTAATTTCCAAATATTGTTTTTCGTAAAAAGTCTGAAAAGCAGTTACTTCCTCCGGACTTCCTTCGTTTACATACACATTATGATTCGCGTACAAAACTTCATGTCCTTCACCATGCAGCAATCCTAACGTATAACCGTGCATGAACTCACTGTCGGTTTTTAAGTTAACTACACCGTCTTTTTTGAGGATTTTTTTATACAATTGCAAAAACTCGGAATTGGTCATTCTGTGTTTCGTGCGTTTGTATTTGATTTGCGGATCTGGGAAAGTAATCCAAATTTCGTCCACTTCGTTTTCCGCAAAAATATGATTGATTAATTCGATTTGGGTTCTGATAAAAGCCACATTATGCAATCCGGTTTCAACAGCGGTTTTGGCACCACGCCAGAAACGGGCTCCTTTGATATCGATTCCAACAAAATTTTTATTTGGGTATCTTTCGGCTAAACCTACTGAATATTCCCCTTTACCACAGCCTAATTCCAACACCAATGGATTATCATTTTTGAAGAACTCCGAGTTCCATTTTCCTTTAAGCGGAAACAAATCACCTACTACTTCTTCCCTTGTTGGTTGAAAAACGTTGTTGAATGTTTCGTTTTCCTTGAACCTTTTTAATTTATTTTTACTTCCCACTTTTTCAGAATATTTCGGCAAAATTAAGGAAATATATAAGACCGAAAGGTGTAGTAGTGAAAAAATGAAAAAAATCGTTTTGAGAATCGTTACAGTCGCAACATTATTTTTTGGTTTAGATGAAACAAAACCGTAGAATTCACATGATTTACAACAAGAAATCTCTGACGGGAAACGGCATTGGCATTCGATTTTACAAAAAATAGCTGTTTTTTTTCTACCTTTATATAAATAATTATGCCATGAAAAACTTTGTTTTATCCATTGCAATTATATTATTTGGCTTTTCTCTTGCCTCTGTTTACCGTAATAGAAATAAAAATATAACGGCTAACGAAACTTCTGTTGCCCAAGCTCTTCAAGAATCGACGCCCGAAAAATCCATAATCCATATTAACAGCGCTATTATCGCAAGTTTTTTCAAGAAATATCCCAATTTAAAAAAATACCAATCGGACGTTAGTGCTTTATACAAAAAACGAAACTACAATTCTATCTGGTATGATCACAAAGGACTTATTGAATTTGCCAATTTATTATACTCTAAAGCAAACCAATTGGAAGAAGAAGGTCTTAAGTCCAGCTTAGCCTATAAAGATAAAATTGACGGCATTTTTAATGAAGAATCCGCCGATGATTTATCACAAACTGATACCGAACTTATGTTGACGTCTATGTATGTGTTTTATGCCAAAAAAGTATTTCACGGAATTGACACTAATAAAATCAGGGAAGTTGGGTGGTTTTTACCAAGGAAAAATCTGTCTTATGAGAATCTATTGGATTCTTTATTAGTCAATCCCAAACTATTAAGCAAAAATGAAAATCAGCTATTTGGACAATATTATAGACTGCGTGATGTTTTAAAAAAATACCGCCAAATAGAAAAAAATGGTGATTGGAATCCTATCGTTGCAGATTCTTTGGTAAAAGAGTACAAACCAAACGACAGCTCGAAAACCATTGGTCAAATCAGACAGCGCCTAGCCGTTATCGGAGATTTAAAACAGGATTCCAAAAGCAATATTTATGACGAAGAATTAATGGCCGGCGTATTGAATTACAAAAAAAGAAATGGCTATAAAAAGGATTATATAATTACATCCATTCATATTCGACGAATGAACATACCGATTGAAAAATACATCAAAACCATTATGGTAAACATGGAACGTTGCCGATGGATTGCTCCAGAATTGACAAAAGCCGAAGAATACATCATTATAAACATTCCTTCCTTTAAACTACTCTTCAAAAGAAATGGCAAAATTGAATTGGAGTCGAGTGTGCTTGTCGGGAATAACATGACTGAAACGGTAGTTTTTAGCAGTAATATGAGTCATATCGTGTTTAGCCCTTATTGGATCGTGCCCCAAAGCATCGTTGAAAATGAGTTAAAGGAAGCGATGGATCGAGATAAAAATTATTTGGCTTCCAATAACATGGAATGGAACAATGGGAAAGTCATACAAAAACCGGGACCAAAAAACCCCATGGGACAGGTTAAGTTTATCTTTCCAAATTCCAATAGTATCTATTTACACGATACGCCATCTAAAAATTTGTTTGAATACGAGTACAAAGCATTTAGCCATGGCTGTATAAATGTAAAAAAGGCTAAAGAATTGGCCATTTTGATTTTAAAAGACGACCCTGACTGGCCTCTTGAACGCATCAATGAAGCCATGAAAGGCGGCAAGGAAACAACTTGCGTCCTAAAAAAGAAAATCCCTGTTCACATTGGTTATCTCACGACTTGGATAGACGATTCCGGCGAAATTAGTTTTTATAATGATCTATACTTAAGGGATGAAAGCTTAGCCGAGTTATTATTTTCTGAGGATTCTAAATAAATTGATTATCCTATCAACTATCAGTTCGAAGCTTAAACTTGAAGTCATAAATTAATATTTTCTGGCTGAACTATTATTTCGGCTGCATCGTTTTTTTAGGCATAGGCAAAAAGTCTTTGCCTTTTCAGTAAAGTATAGCAATACGACAAATAAGTTGTGACGTTAAGAATTCTTGAAAGCGAAAAGCATCGAAAAATTGGCTTATTAAAATCATTTTTTTATAAATCATTTTTCCCAAAACTAGCTTATTATTCTTCAAGAACTAGATCTGCACACTCAATAGGAAAGAGTGTTTCATCATGTTGGGATAAATCCAATCCCATAATCTCCGCTTCTTCTGAAACACGCATTGGAATAATTCTATTGGTGATTTTAAATAAAATATAAGCCCCGAAAAAAGTGTAGATTGAAACCAGAACCAATGCCATCATGTGATGCCCGAATACTTCCCAGCCTCCATGAAGCAAGCTGGCATTTTCACCATGAGCAAAAATTGCTGTTAGAATCATTCCCATAATTCCACCCACGCCATGACACGCAAAAACATCCAGAGTATCATCAATTCCTTCTAAAAATTTAGCATTAACAACCCAATTTGAAACAAGAGCGGCGATAAAACCAAAAAACATACTTTCAGGAACGGACACATAACCCGCAGCCGGTGTAATAGAAACTAATCCGACAACAGCGCCTATACAAGCGCCAAGCGCCGAAACTTTTCTGCCGTTTATTCGATCAAAGAAAATCCAGGCAAGCATGGCCGCAGCTGATGCAGTGGTTGTGGTGGCAAACGCCATCGCTGCAACTCCATTGGCTTCCAATGAAGAACCTGCATTAAAACCAATCCAACCAAACCAAAGCATTCCGGTTCCTAATAAAACAAAAGGAATATTAGTAGGAACATGTCGGCTGTTTTTTCTTTTTCCTAAGACAATAACACCCGCCAAGGCTGCAAACCCGGCACTCATATGCACGACGGTTCCTCCGGCGAAATCTTTAACGCCAAAATAAGACCCCAAAATTCCCGTAGGATACCAAACCGAATGACACAAAGGCGCATATATGAACAAGGTAAACAAACAAATAAAAAGCAAATACGAAATAAAACGAACGCGTTCCGCAAAGGATCCTGTGATAATGGCAGGCGCAATAACGGCAAATTTCATTTGGAACAAAGCAAATAACATAAAAGGAACCGTACTCGCTATTTTTTCATGTGGCAACACTCCCACATAGTCCATAAATGTGAACGACGTTGGGTCACCCACAAAACTATAAAAACCAGAACCTATATTAATTCCTAATGGTTCCCCAAAAGCCAAACTAAAGCCTACAACCACCCATAATAAAGTGACTACGCCCAAACAGACGAAACTTTGCAACATGGTGGAGATTACATTTTTCTTTCCTACCATTCCACCATAAAAAAAGGATAATCCCGGCGTCATAATTAACACCAAACAACAAGAGGTCAGCATCCATGCAACATCAGCAGGGACGATTTGGTCGGTAGTTCCAAATTGTGAAAGAACAGCATCAGTTTCTGTGACTGCTGGCCAAAATACGCCAGTAATACAAACAATACTTATAATGATAAAGGATATGACCCAGCGCTTCTCTATTTTCATTTTATTTACTTAACCCCATTTTATTAGGGGTCAAAGTTAAAAAAAAATTAATTTCGAGTCATAAAACAATTCGAAATAGGGATCAACCAAAGAATTATCGCCAAATTAATAATTTTAAAGACACTTTGTTAAGAGTATTTGATTTAAGACCTACCATTTTGGTCATTTATTGAAGAATATATTATAATGAATTATTTAAAGGAATTGAAAACTTAATCTAATTACTACTTATTTTGTAAATTCTTTAGGAGCTTGTCTTCTATGGGCGCTTTTATCTTGATGACAGCGTCAACATTATCATTAGGAACGGTCATCGACAAAACGTAATGCTTTATTTTCCACTCCCTGCCTATTTTCACTACTACTCCCGAACCTCGGCAAATTTTCATTTGGGTATTCAACAATTCATCAAACCAAGCGATTTTTTCGGTTTTATCAAAATAGATGTTACGTTCCAATGCAGTAAAACTCCACGCCTTGCCTTTGTCAAAATAAGGTTTTGCAAAAGCTTGAAAGGCTGTTTTATTCCAATTTTCGGTGGCATCCATACCAATGAAAATAGCATCTTCGGTCATCAAATTGAAATAGGCGTTGTAGTTTGCTTCGGCAGCGGCTTTGTGCCAAGCGTCAAGCAACGTGTTGACCTTATCCTTCTCTTTATTAGTGTCTTGATCCGTTGGGGTGAAAGCTGAAAACAGCAAAATGCTTAAAGAGAACAGAACTATTTTTTTCATAATTTTTGGATTTACTTGAATTTATTTGGTAAAAAATTTAGGTTTAAAAATAAATTTAAACACGCAACTTGCTACATAATAGATAATTAACTAATTATTTTCTTTAAATTATACACTTAAAGTAAAGATACTGTTTTAACGGCAAAAAATACAGCCCGTTCAAAACTGGTATTACACAGCACGATTTGACGTATTTTTGTACTGCCTTAAATGAATTATTACGCATTAATTAGCTTGACCTATGAAAAAGTTATTCTTACCAATTATACTAATTGTTTTTACAATTTTGTTCACCACCATTTCCTGCAATAAGAACAAAAAAGATGCTACAGGAAAGCAGTCGGATTCAAATACCTCAGGAGCGGTTACTTTTGACAGCACGCAGGTTAAAACTTTTTTCGAAAAGTATCCAAAATTAAAAATCTATCAAGCTGATGTAATGAAATTGTATCGCAAAGAACAATTTCATTATATCTGGTATGATAAAGATGGACTCAATGAGTTTGCGGGTTTATTGTACAACAAAGTTAATAATTTGACAACGGAAGGGATTCAGACCGCTATTCCTTACAAAGAAAAATTAGATGACATTTATGACAATCCCGAAGACAATCAAAAAGCAAATCTTGACACCGAACTGTTAAGCTCTGCGCTATACTTTTTTTATGCCGATAAAGTATATGATGGTATAGACACTCAAAAAAGCAGAGATCTTGGATGGTTTCTGCCTCGAAAAAAGAAATCGTATGTCAATTATTTAGATTCGTTGTTAATCGACCCTTCGTTAATCAACAAAGACGAAAAAGGCGTACTAAAACAATATTACCTGCTCAAAGATGTATTGAAAGAATACCGTCAAATAGAAAAAAAAGGCGGCTGGAAAACTATAGCCCTTGACCCAAATGTTAAGTCTTACAAACCCGGAGACAGCGCTGCAGCGATCGCACAAATAAGACAACGTTTACTGATTACCGGTGACATTGCATCCGATTCAAAAAGTGCTGTTTATGATGACGCATTGGCTGCCGGAATTTTGAAATTCAAAAAGCGAAGCGGCAATACCCTCAATAAGACTATTTTGCCGGAACACATCAACTATATGAATGTGTCCGTAGCGCAACGTATTAAAACCATTATGGTCAATATGGAACGCTGCCGATGGATTTCAAATGACATTACCAAATCAAAAGAATTAATTGTAGTCAACATTCCCGCTTACGAATTAACGTTTTTCAGAGACGGGAAACCGGAATTGAGATCTAAAGTAGTGGTGGGCAAAGCCTTGCATAAAACGGTGATTTTCAGCGCCCCAATGAAATATATCGTATTTAGACCGTATTGGAATGTGCCAACAAGCATTTTGAAAAAAGAGATCCTTCCAGCCATTGAGAAGAACCCAAATTACTTAGAAGAGCACGACATGGAATGGAAAGACGATTACGTCAGACAAAAACCAGGACCTGAGAATTCATTGGGATTAGTCAAGTTTTTATTCCCTAATTCGAATGCCATTTATTTACATGACACCCCATCAAAAAGCTTATTCGGTCAAGAAGACCGCGCTTTCAGTCACGGATGTATTCGTGTGGCTAAGCCAAAAGAGTTGGCTGCTATCATTATGAAAAATGATAAAAAATGGAATGCTCAAAAAATTGAAGCTGCGATGAACGAAGGAGAGGAATACTGGTACACGCTCAAAAACAAAATCCCGGTTTACATTGGATATTTTACCACTTGGGTAGATGATGAAGGAATTGTTCATTTCTATGAAGATGTATATAAAAAGGACGAAGCATTAGCGGCGTTGCTTTTCAACAAATAAAGTGTAGTTCGTTTCTAAAGAACAACAGGCAAAAAAATGACATTATCTTATTTAAAAGGTAATGTCATTTTTAGTTATTATTGGTGTTTCCCCAAAGGGAACTATTTAATAACCTGAGTTCGATTATTAAAGTATTGATTTTCATTACCGTTTATAATCCTTCAAGGTTTCCAAAACCTTGTAGGTATCATTTTTTTAGAATTACATCCCTTCAAGGTCAAAAAAAGACCTTGCAGGAAAACCAGTTAACCGCAAATTAATGATATACAATTTATTAGTGGTAAAATAATAATCGAATCCAGGTTAATAGGTTTTCTGTTTTTCAAAAGTAGTTTCCAATACTTTTTTGATTTTATCCAGCGCCCCTTGAAACGCTTTTTCGATAGTATCGGCATGATTCGTCACCGCTACAGGCTGCATGTTTACAGGGCGTGCTTCAATAAGGCAACGTTTGTCATTACCACCTGACTTCTCACTATTTTCGTCACCAAGATGCACTTCTAAACGGGTAATTTTATCTTCAAAACGCGACAGCGTTTTTTTCAATTCTTCAGAAAAATAAGATTCCAATCTTGCGTGCCCTTCTACATTATTGTCTGTGTTGATTTGTATTGTCATAGCATTATCTATTTATAATTGTTTCTCAAACTTACCGATTGTTGTACAAAAAAACGAGTGAATTAGTAAAACATTGTGAAAATAAATAGGAGAAGAAGTGAATTTAAGGGATGAATTGAATCGTGATTTCAAGTTTAGGATTAACTTAATAATGAGTATTGATTTGTCATTGCTTTGCCAGTTCGGGTTTTGTCATTCCGACGCAGGAGGAATCTCATTGTCCTTTATAAAATAATGATTCAAAAACTCAAAACTTTGATTGAAGGAACGTATTAAATCTAATTTCTTATCTCTTCGCCAACCCTTAATTTCTTTTTCTCTAGCAATGGCAAGTTGAACCCAAGTAAATTTTTCATAATAAACCAAAAACGCTACATTGTATTTTGACGCAAAAGTTTTGTTCCCATTTATAATATTCTGCTGGTGCTGTTGTAATCTCACTTTAAGATTATTTGTCATGCCAGTATAAAACGTTGTCCGATACTTATTGGTAATAATATAAACATAATACGTGTGATAACCTTCTGTAAATTCAATCATAAAGTTTATTGTTGATGTGATTCCTCCTTCGTCGGAATGACAAAATTACGCTTAGACTATTTGCCTTAACAAACAAAATCTTTGAATAGATTATCCAATTGACATTTTCGCAGATTCTTTCCAAAGATAATTTGGCATTGGCTCACTAAGTTCCCATTTGATATTCATTGGTTTCTCTCCTTCATTTTCTTTAAAATTTCCTTCTCCAATAAAAACATAACCCATTGTATTACCTTTTTCATCATTTGCTTTTTCTCTAATGAAAAGTAAAATTTTTTTATCGTTTTCTTGGTGTTTAATATATGATAGGCCCCTACCAATATCTGGTCTTGATGAATTTTGACTTTGCCAATGAAATAAAGTTTCACTAATTGCATAATCATCATACATAGTAGTTGGAGAGAAGTTTTCTTCTGATTTAATTAAGTTTATGAAAAGCAACTCTGTATTTAAATCAGTATTCTCCGCGACACCTTCTCGACTTGGTGATTTTCTATCAAAAGTGCTTAAACCAAAAGCTGCTAAAATTTGATCCCTTGTATATCGAGCATGTAATTTCAAAGGCTGATTGTATGGCAACTGAATATCAATTTCTTTAAAATCAACTTTATCAATTAATATTTCTAACACTTCAATAATCTCATTTACTAAAATTTTATTTTTCCCAATTGCTTTAAAACTTTCTTCTAATGACTTGAACAAACCATGATTTTGCCAAACATCATAATATAACATAAGTAGCATCGCTTTTCCATTCTCATCAAAATCATTCAAATTAATATCAAATCCTTGCTTCGCTATTTTAAGAATGAAATTAAAATAACTTGTTGAGTTTGTAGAAAGCCACTTATTGCTTATTGCAGAATAAATTTGTTTTTCATTAATATTCTCAAAATCTTCAATTACTCCAGCTCTTTGACATAATCTTGACCAACTATCTTTTTTGTAAATTGTTTCAATTGAAATGTGATTTAATTCAATGAAATTGTTCAATGTTAAAGGCAAATTAGTTTGATGTTGAAAGTTTCTGATTTTAGTTATCAGTTGATTTACATTTAATGATGTTGCTTTTCTAATGTTTTCAAGGATTGTTTCTTTTGTTTTTTTCTCTAAAACAATTGAACATCCCAATGGCAAATGTGGAAAATCATCTTCAATTTCTTTTTGAACCGAAGTTGTTGTTTTTCCAATTAATGCTCTAAACTTACTTTCAAAATCATATTCAGGTCTTGAATTACCAACAAAATCTAAAACAGTCAAACAATCTTTTCCTTCTGCTAAACGTAATCCACGTCCTAATTGTTGAAGAAAAACCGTTAAACTTTCCGTTGGTCTTAAAAACAAAACAGTATCAATTCCAGGAATATCAACACCTTCATTGAAAATGTCAACAACAAACAAATAATTAAATTCTTTCTCCTTGAATTGTTTTCTAATTCTATCTCTTTCATTTGCATTTTTACTTGTCAAACATTCAGCTTTTAAACCTGCTAAATTGAATTTTTCAGTCATGAAAATGGCGTGTTCGACTGTCACACAAAAACCAATAGCACGAACATCGTTTATATCATTTGTATACTTATCAAGGTTGCTAATTATCTCTCCAACTCGAATATTGTTTTTAGTATATAAACTTGTCAATTCACTTGCTACATATTTGCCTTTTTCCCATTTTACATTAGTTAAATCAATGCTGTCCGTTATTCCGAAATACTGAAAAGGACTTAATAATTTTTTATTTAATGCTTCTGGAAGTCTTATTTCAGCAGCGATACGATTACAGAAATCTGCCAATATATCTTCTCCGTCCATTCTTTCAGGAGTTGCTGTCAATCCTAGAAGAACTTTCGGTTTAAAATAATTTATAATTGGCCTATATGTTGACGCAGAAATATGATGTACTTCATCAACAATTATAAAGTCATAATATTCGGGAGTTAGTTTAATATCTTTTAGCCTATTATTTAAAGTTAAAACCGACGCAAAAACATATTCATTACTGTTTGGCTCAATTCCATCAACCCATAAATCTCCAAAATTATTATCTTTTAAAACTCCTTGAAAAGTTGCTTTTGCTTGTTGTAAAATTTCTTTTCTATGAGCCACAAAAAGCAGCTTTGATGACTTGTTATTGTTTCTAAAGTTTTTATAATCAAATGCAGAAACGACAGTCTTTCCCGTTCCTGTTGCTGCGACTAAAAGGTTTCTATTCCTATTATGAACCGTTCTTTCAACTTCTAATTTTTCAAGTATTTCATTCTGATATGGAAAAGGTTTGATATCAAAATAAGCTGTTGTAAAAGTATATTCTTTTGAAAATTTACCTTGTTTAAGTGCTTCAACTAATTTCTCGGAATGAATATTTTTATCAAATAATTCAAAGTCTGAATTTTGCCAATACGCTTCAAATGTTTTCTTAAATTTATCGACAATATGGCCAACTTCTTTAGTTGTCACTTTTAAATTCCATTCTAAACCATCGGTTAAAGCGGAACGTGAAAAATTAGAAGAACCTATGTAAGCTGTATGAAAACCTGTATTTCTTTGAAACAAATATGCTTTTGCATGCAATCTTTCATTGCCTGTATTATAAGAGACTTTTACTTCTGTATTTTCTAAAGATGCTAAAAATTCGACTGCCTTTGAATCTGTTGCTCCAATGTACGTAGTTGTAATTACTCTTAATTTCCCTCCTCTGTTTGTAAATTCTCTAAGTTCACGTTCTAGAATTCTAATTCCTTTCCATTTGATAAAAGAAACCAATAAATCAATTCTGTCTGACGATAAAATCTCTTTTCTCAATTCACTTTCAAGGGTTGTTCCTGAATTTCCACCAGTAAAAAGTTCACTATGAATTAATCTTGTGTAAGGAGTGATTTCTTTTAGATGTAAATCTAAGTCTGTAAAATGAGCGTCCACTTTTGTAAAAACAGCTTTTAGAATTTTACCTTCTGTTTCTATTAAATCATCTTCAAACTCTTCTTTTTTTAATTCTTCTTTCAGAAATAAAATTATCTTATTAGCAATCTCTATTTGTGTTTCTATAACATCATCTCCCTTAATTAAATTAAAAGCATGCCTAATTGTTTTTCCAATATGTTGCGATAATAGCTGAGCTGCTTCGGCTTTGTCTATTGAAGTTTTCTTTACTTGAAATGTGTCTTTATCTAATTCGTTTATTTTAAAATTTATTAGCTTAGTCACTAATTCTTCATACAATCCTTGGTTCATAATTCAAGTTTTAAAAATTCTTCAACGATTGGCAAATCTGCTTCTGCCCAATCAAGACTTAACAATTCTGTTTTTTCTAATAATTTGTAATCTTTATGTTCTGCTAATTTAATTTCACCTAGAATATGTTTCGCTATAAAAGGAATTAAATTAATTTTAAAAGTTCCATAATCATAAATACTATTTGAAAGCTTTTTTAAAATTTGAATATCAATATTTATCTCTTCTTTAATCTCTCTTTTAATACAATCTATTTCACTCTCATTTTCTTCTAATTTACCTCCCGGAAACTCCCATTTCAATGGTAATTTCATTTTTACACTACGTTGGGTAACTAAAACTTTATTGTCTTTTATAATAATAGCACAGGTAACGTCTATAGTATTTAGCATATTTTTAATAATTGTTATTAGCTTCTTTAAATACCTAATATATAAAGATTAGATTTAATTTGTACGAAAGATACTCAGATTTAATACATTCTTAAGTTATTTTTTGGGAACTGCATAAAAAAACACCGCTAGGTGTTCGATATTAGTAGAAAATAAGAATTCCCCATTCATCATAGTCCCGTAGGGACGAAACATATAATCCCTACGGGATATTATAGAGCATGGATTTAGATTTTCCACCAACATTAAATCCTTACAAAATAAATACACCTACTAACCAAAGCATTACTTATTCAATTCCGTTTATGGGTATTGCTTAAAAAATAATTTCTCCATTAGCCTTTTTTGATTTTGACCCATACAAAAAAACAAAGTCATGAATGGAAGAATGAAATTATTAAAAGATCGTTGTTCCATTATCGGGTGCCCTAGCCCTGATTGCAACGGCATCCCACGCTTTTTTGCGTGGATACAGTGGAAAGCAGGAAATAGCTCCTGAAATAAATCCTGATTACTCCTTTGTGGCAATGACATATGAAACAAATCATTTATATTTGCATTTCGGTTACAAGACAATTTTTAATATCAATTATATAATTAAAATGAGACATACAAAAGTTAAAGACTTACTAAACAGTACTACGACGCTTCATGAAGTAAATGCAAAAGGATGGGTGAGAACTTTTAGAAACAATCAATTTATTGCCTTAAATGATGGTTCGACCATCAATAATATACAATGTGTTGTCGATTTTGAGAACACGCCAGACGAAACGTTGAAGAGAATTACAACTGGAGCAGCCATATCGGTTACAGGAATTTTGGTGGAAAGTAAAGGTGCCGGTCAACAATTTGAAATTCAGGTGGCAAAACTGGAAATCCTTGGAGATTCGGATGCAGAGAAGTTCCCGATACAACCTAAAAATAAACCAAGCTTGGATTTCTTGCGTGAAAATGCGCATTTAAGAGTGCGTACCAATATGTTTGGAGCCATTATGAGAGTGCGTTCGGTATTGTCGTATGCGGTTCATAGTTATTTTCAGGAAAAAGGTTTTGTGTATGTAAATACGCCAATCATCACCGGATCGGATGCTGAAGGTGCCGGTGAAATGTTTAAAGTAACCGCTTTGCCATTTGACGGAACACCAAGAACCGAAGACGGAAAAGTAAATTACAAAGAAGATTTCTTCGGAAAAGAAACGAACCTTACGGTTTCGGGACAACTGGAAGGAGAGACTTTTGCGATGGCTTTGGGTCAGATTTATACTTTTGGACCAACATTTAGAGCGGAGAATTCGAATACTTCGCGTCACCTTGCGGAATTTTGGATGATTGAGCCGGAAGTGGCCTTCAATGATTTGAATGACAATATGGATTTGGCCGAAGATTTTATTCAATATGTAATCAAATACACAATGGACAAATGTCCAGAGGATTTGAAATTCTTGGAAGGAAGATTATTGGATGAAGAAAAATCAAAACCAGCTGCGGACAGAAGCGAAATGCCGCTTTTGGAAAAATTAAACTTTGTTTTGGAAAACAATTTCAAACGTGTTTCCTATACTGAAGCAATTGACATTTTAAGAGATTCTACTCCAAATAAAAAGAAAAAATTCAACTATATCATCAACGAATGGGGTGCTGATTTACAAAGTGAACACGAGCGTTATTTAGTGGAGAAACACTTTAAATGCCCGGTAATCTTGTTTGATTATCCAGCAAACATCAAAGCCTTTTACATGCGCTTGAACGAAGACGGAAAAACGGTTCGTGCGATGGATATCCTTTTCCCAGGAATTGGAGAAATCGTAGGAGGATCACAAAGAGAAGAGCGTTTTGATGTTTTGGTTGAAAAAATGAAAGCCTTAGGAATTGACGAAGAAGAATTGTGGTGGTATCTTGATACACGAAGATTTGGTTCAGCGGTTCACTCTGGTTTTGGACTTGGATTTGAACGTTTGGTATTGTTTGTAACGGGAATGACGAATATTCGTGACGTAATTCCTTTTCCAAGAACGCCAATGAATGCCGAGTTTTAGATTTTTTTTTAGAATTCTACATCTATGATAATTTACTTTGAAAACAATATTACTAGTGATTGGACAGGCTATCAAAAACTAATTAATCTTGTTAATGACGCCACCAAAATGAAAGACGACAAAATTATATTTGATTTTGCTGGTGTTCATTTTTTTGAAGCAAATTTATGTGCAGTATTGGGAACAATGATTGAAATACTAGAGAGTGAAAATAAAAAAATAACTTTTCAAAATTTCAATATAGCAGTTGAAAAAATATTACGAAAAAATGAATTTTTGAGTAATTATGGTTTTGAAAAAGCACTAGACCATTATGACACTGTTGTAAAATACAAGAAATTTATTCCGACTGACGACGAAGGCTTTAATCATTACATAAAAGAAGAATTATTAAGCAAAAAAGATTTTCCACCACATAGCGAGAAATTAGGAAAAAAAATAATGCAAAATATATTTGAACTTTATGAAAATGCAAGAACTCATGGAAAGTGTCATTTTATTCATACTTGTGGACAATATTTTCCAAATTCTTTAGAAAAGCAATTTAACATAACAATTGTTGATCGAGGAATAAATATTAAAGAAAATGTAAACCGTTTTTTAAAAAGAGGTAATGAATTATCTAGCTGCGAAGCCATTTCCTGGGCAATGCAGAAAGGAAACACTACAAAGTCAGGAACAATTCCTGGCGGATTAGGCCTTGATATAATTTTTGAATTCATAAAGTTGAATAATGGAAAAATTCAAATCATATCATCAGATGGATTTTGGGAATACAAAAGAGGTATAACCGAAACCAAAATATTAGAGAATCCATTTCAAGGAACAATTGCTAATTTAAGATTTAATCTAAACGATAAATCCTACTATTCTTTAGCCGAAGAACATTCTGAGAATTGGGATTTTACTTTTTAATTTTTTGCTAATATAAAAAACACTAATTTTGTATAAACATTTTATAAAATGAGTAATATAATAATCCGAGAAATTATTAAGGGAGATATCGCTGTTTCTACAAGTGATGGAGACTTGGTACATAATTTAATCACTGGTTATTTGAAAAATCATAAAACTGTAACTGTTGACTTTGAAGGAATATCAATAATGACAACAGCTTTCTTAAACGCTGCCATAGGTCAATTATATAGTAATCCTATTTACTCTGACGATTTTTTAAATAAATATTTACATTTAAAAAACGTAGCCAAAGAAGATAGAATACTTTTTAGTGAAGTTGTAAAAAGAGCTAAAGAATACTTTAGAGATAAAGATAGATTTGAGGATTCCACAAATTCAGTAATAAATGGAGATTAAAATTAAAGATTTTTCTCCTAAATACAATCAAATGTTTTTTTTCGACAATAACATTTGGATGTTTTTATTTTCTCCCATTGGAAATTACGAAAAAAACAAACAATCTAGTATTTCTAGTTTTTTAGGATTACTAAAAACTACAAATTGCGACATTGTGCTTAATAGCCTTATCCTTTCTGAATTTTCAAATGCGAACTTAAGATTAGATTTTAACCTTTGGAAAAATGAAACAAACAACTATTCTGCAGATTATAAAAAAGATTATCTTTCATCATCAAGATATAAAAACACAGAACAAGTTATTGAAAGTTGCATTAATCAAATTTTGAAATTATCAGAGCGGTTTTCAGATGACTTTAATAGAATCAACATTGAAAATGTTTTAATAAATTTTAAAACTATTGATTTCAACGATGCATATTATTTAGAATTGTGTGCACAAAACAATTGGTTTTTTGTAAGTGATGATGGTGATTTTCAAAAAATAAACCATTCAGTTACTATTCTAAAACCTTAATGAAAATTTGTTTAAGGTTTAAAGTTTTAAACAATAAAAATGCTAAAGCAATTCTTAAATTTAAAATTATCACAGAAATTATCTCCTCAACAAATACAGTTGATGAAGTTAATTCAATTGCCTACGCAAGCTTTCGAACAACGTTTATTGGAAGAAATGAACGAAAATCCAGCTTTGGAAGCCGGAAAAGAAGAAGATGAGTATGAAAAGGACGAGTTCGAAAACGAAGATTATGACGATTATGATGATGCGGAATCCGAGCGAATTGACGCCGAAGACATCAACATTGACGAATATTTAAGCAACGACGAAACTCCGGATTATAAAACACAGGCAAATAATTACAGTGACGATGATGAAGACCGCGAAACGCCTTTTGCCGCTCCGGTGAGTTTTCACCAAGATTTAATCAATCAGTTGAATACGTTTATCCTGAATGATGATGACCGTGAAATTGCAGAATTTTTAGTGGGAAGCATCGATGATATGGGCTACATCCGAAGAAGTATTTCTGATATTGTAGATGATTTAGCTTTTACCCAAGGGATTTATACCGACGAGAAAACAGTTGAAAGACTGTTGCACGTGATTCACGAACTGGAACCTTCAGGCGTGGGTGCGCATGATTTGCAGGAATGTTTGTTGCTGCAATTGAAACACAAAACGCCAACGGAATACGTGGAATTAGCAACTGATATTATTGAAAATCAGTTTGATGCGTTTACCAAAAAACATTACGACAAGCTTTTACAAAAATACAATATTTCGAATGAGCAGCTTAAAAAAGCCATTCACGAAATAGAAAAACTGAATCCAAAACCAGGCGGATCGTTTACGGGAAACAACAAAGTCACTGAAAATGTGGTTCCTGATTTTGCCATCAGAATTGTAGACGGTGAACTGGAATTGACCTTAAACGGAAGAAATGCCCCTTCGCTGCACGTTTCCAAAGATTATCAGGAAATGATGCAAACCTATAAGGATTCCCGAGATAAATCAGCACAGCAAAAAGATGCGGTACAGTTTATCAAGCAAAAACTGGATTCGGCTAAATGGTTTATCGATGCGATACGCCAACGCCAGGAAACGCTTTTTGTAACCATGAATGCGATTATGCATTATCAGGAGGAATATTTTCTGGACGGCGATGAAACCAAGTTGAAACCGATGATTCTGAAAGACATTGCTGATACGGTAGGTCTTGACATTTCGACGATTTCACGTGTGGCCAACAGCAAATATGTGGAAACGCCTTATGGCACCAAACTGATCAAAGAATTCTTTTCGGAATCAATGAAAAACGATCAAGGCGAAGATGTTTCTACGCTTGAAATCAAGAAAATCCTAAAAAACACCATAGAGGAAGAAGACAAGAAAAAACCACTTCCTGACGATCAATTAGCCGAAATTCTTAAAGAAAAAGGCTATCCAATTGCGAGAAGAACGATTGCAAAATACAGAGAACAGCTCGATATTCCGGTAGCGAGAATGAGGAAGAAGATGTAAGATTGTTGATTTGAGATTATTGATTAACGATTTGAGATTTAGTGTTGCTAAATAAAAAAATGTTTGCTTTTCTTTTAAGCATTTCAAGAAAAATATTGTTTCTATAAAACAACAAAACCTTTCGGAGTTCTAAACTCCGAAAGGGTTTGTTAATAAAAAGCTATTGCTAAATACAAGGAACTAGTAGATATTTACGCAACGAGGATAAAGTAAGACTAAGCAAGCATTAATTTACTTCGTCCTTTTGATTTTTATTGGATTTTGTCGGCAATCAAAAACGTCCCAAATTTCTATTTGATTCTTATCTAAATTTATCCAATATATGATTTTGTAATTGCAGTAAATTAATGTTCTGAATTCTCTTGAACTAGCTATTAATTGTTGCTCAATTTGTCCTAAATAAGGTTGATTAATCAATAGCTTTACTTCGTCAGTGATTTCTTTAGTAATTTTTTTCGCTACAGCTATATTTGTTCCTCTTTTCAGAAAAATATAAATCGATTTAACCTCAATTTTAGCCAAATCAGTCCAATAGATTTTTAATCCCATTTTTCTATTTCGGTTAAAAAATCATTCATTTCAGTAAGTCTTCCATTGATGGAGTCTTGTTCCGATTGGTCAATTCTTCGATTTAATTCTGCAATAGTCATCGGGCGGAAATCCGCATCTTCTTCTGTAGCTTTCTTATTTTTCAACAATTTTTCAAATCGAGAAATGAGTTCCTCACTTTCAATAGAAAGAAATTCCTGAACAAACGATATTTTTCGGCTTTGCAAATCCATTTTAAGTAATTTTAATTCAAAGTTACAAAATAAATCCCCTCTTATAAAAATTGAGTTTATTTTTTATCCAATAACCCTCTCAAAAACAGCACTTCTGTTTCCAGATGTCCTATTCTATCCTCATAACTTTTCTTAAGTTCGGCAGGGAAATTATTATGAATTGTATTTGTATTGTTTTTTCCAGATTGAGGAGAATTATTAAAAACTAAACTATCATCAAAGGAAACCAAATCAGTAGGCTCTATTTGCAAAATCTTAGAAATATCTTCAATTCTACCCCAATCAAGTTTTATATCGTTGTTTTCGATTTTACTGTATGCACGTTGCGACATTTCCAATTTCCCCGCCATGAAATCTTGTGTAAAACCTTTCAATTCTCGCACTTTTCGGATTTTATCCCCAATATTTGCTTTCATAGTTTTCTATTTAGTTCTTAATTAGAACCAAATATATGAAATATAGAACTTAATTCGAAATAAATTACGAAAAATATTTCATTGCTTTGTGAGTACCAACTTGTTAAAAATACAACAAGAATTATACACATTTCAATTAATAGAGTTATAGGATATTTTCCTGTAACAGGCGGGGGAAAAATTAACAAAAAAATTAATTCCGATGCGACGCCTTTAAACTCCGAGTGGAGTAATCGGGAATATTTTTAAATGTTATGAAAAAAATTATTATGATTGCAGGATTGACAATTTTAACTTCTTGTGGCAACAAATCTTCGGAAAAAAAAGATGAAAATAGTGTTTTAGATTCAATGCTTTCATCTAACGATGCACCAAAATGTGATGACCCACAACTTGTCGAAACCGTTTTTTCGATTTTAAAAGAAAATGAACAAATCATAGGAAATATAGGTTATCCTCTAAATGATTACAAAAACCCTGAAATAACTAATATTATTACAACTGCTAAAGATGATGAACTTAAATCTTGTAATTGCGAAGGAACAGCAAGTGTTACCATAGAAGGAGCGAAACTTAGTGGACAAGAAAATGCTAATACTGACTATAAAACAAATAGCAATGTTAGTTATTTTGCACAAAAAAACGATAAAGGCGAAATTATTGTACAAGTTAATTCTGTTGATACCTTTCGATAAGTTAGTAAATAATAATTTATATTCTGAAATATGAAAACAATAGAAATTCTACTAAAGCCTAGTTACCACAGAACCATTTCGGAATTAGGATATGATGAAAATGAAGATTACAATGAAAATGATATTTTACATCAACAAGGTTATAACACTGAAATTTTAGAAATAATTCCAGGAGAAGAATTTAGTATTGACTTAAATTACGAAAATGGTTATTTAGATAATCCAGAAGATAAATACAAATTGATTTTTAAGAAAAATGAAGAAGAATGGGATGGCGAAAATGATGATTGGGAAGAAGAAAATCGCAATTCAGAATCAATTATTTTTTATCAAGGTAATTATATCTTAAACGAAGATGGAGTAACTTTTGAAAAAATATAAAAACACCAACAACAGGCGTTTGCTAGATTGGAGTTTTAGTCATAATCTAAAGTTTATATTATCTATGAATTTCAATGTTAAACAGAACAATTGAAAGAAAAATCGAATGAAAATGGAAACTAAAAGCTGGAAAGAAATTAAAGATACCGTTTACGGGGAAAAAGGAACGGAAAGACGTGATGAATTGGAAAGAGATTTTGAAGGATTTAAAATTGGATTGCAATTAAAAAAAGCGCGTTTAGAAAAACACTTAACGCAAACAGAGCTTGCAGAACTTGTCGATAAAAAAAGAGAATATATTTCCAAAATCGAGAACAACGGAAGTAACCTTACCCTTAAAACCTTGTATGATATTGTAGAAAAAGGTTTAGGTGGAAAAGTTAAAATTCAGATTGAACTAAGTAATTTGATTAAAATAATGTCGTATATGTTTTTAGAGGCAAACTACATAGTCATTGAGGGTTTGACCCTATAAAATACGACAATATATCGTTCCTGTTACTTATAACCACTCCACAAGAAAGTTTAAAAAAACCCTTTCAAAATTTAAACATTTGAAAGGGTTTGTCTTTTTCAAAACTTTATATTTCAATCCAGTTTCGGCTCCCTCTCCTTTGGAGAGGGTTGGGGAGAGGATTTATTTTACTTCTCCTGATCTTTCCGCATCGCATGATAATACGCGGCACGGCTCAACGGTTCGTATTCTTCGGTTTCGCCTAGCATGACGAGTTTGTCATTGTCAGTTTTACGGAAACTGTAATTAGCGAGATTTCCGGTGCGGGTACACACGGCGTGAACTTTGGTAACATACTCGGCTGTGGCCATTAATGCGGGCATCGGACCAAAAGGATTTCCCTTGAAATCCATATCCAATCCGGCAACAATGACACGGATTCCCTGGTTCGCCAAATCATTACAAATTTTGACAATTTCGTCATCAAAAAACTGCGCTTCGTCAATTCCCACCACATCACAACCTTGCGCCAAAATAGCAATATTTGCAGCAGCAGGAACGGGTGTGGAACGGATTTCGTTAGCGTCATGCGACACCACCATATCGTCATGATAGCGTGTATCAATTTCTGGTTTGAAAATTTCTACTTTTTGCTTGGCAAATTGCGCTCTTTTCAGACGACGGATGAGTTCCTCGGTTTTACCCGAAAACATGGAGCCACAAATGACTTCAATCCAACCAAATTGTTCTTTATGATTTACTGTATTTTCGAGAAACATTTTGTATTTTTCTGACTTAAAAAATGAATAGTTTTTATTACTTTGTAACGGATAAAACCGACTTAAAAATTTTATACTTTTACGTCGTTTCAAAAGTATGACATTTTTATTAAAGGTTACTTCTTCCTTAGGCTAAATAAAACTCAGGAAGAAATTTATTGAAAAAGACCCACCAAACTCACTATAATTTCAAAGTTATGAAAAAAAAATTGGAAGCCGATTTAATCAGCATTGCACACAGAGTATTACAACTAAAAAATAAATCTGATATCAATCAATTATATCTGGAAACACAGAAACTGTATGAAAAACTTTCTGTCTTGCGATTTGTAGACGAGCATTTTAGTGATGTAAAACCAACTATTGGAATTACTGAAATTGAAAGAAAAATTGAGAAAATTTTTGACCAAAAGGAAGCTGCACAACCTGAAACAGACACAGTTGTTGAAGAAATTATAGTAGAAAAAACAGTTAAAACTCCTTTGGAACATACCCCTGAAACAACTGGATTATTTCAGCCAGCGACCACTATAGCTACCGAAGAAATAATTTCTTCAGTGGTAATCGAAACACCTTTAGAGGAAAAAGAAGAAACAGTCGCTGAGGAAGAAACTATAATTGAAGAAGAAAAAGTAGCAGAAGAGGAAACAGCAATTGAAGAAGAAATAACAGCACCGGAAACTGCTCCATTCATTCCTGCTTTCGAATTATCAGAAGAAGAGGAAGTTGAAGAAGAAAAAGCAGCAGAAATTGAAGCGCCAAAGAAACCGGAAGCAGTACAAATTTCTTTCGAAGATTTATTAGGCGGAAATTACAGTGATGCCCAGTTTGTAAAAGTACATCCGCTTGAAAACATTCCTACTGCCATTGCAATTGATTTCGAAGAAAAACAATTGGACACTATTGAAGAAGTGAAACCAGAACCGGTGGAACCAAAAATAGTTCCCTTAAACGAAAAATTGGCGAAAGGCATCAATATTGATTTAAATGACCGAATTGCATTTACAAAACACCTTTTTGGCAACAGCAGCGAGGATTACAACCGTGTTTTAAATCAATTAATCACGTTTGATACGTTCTACGAAACCAGAGATTTTATTCAGGAAATGGTAAAACCAGATTACAATAACTGGGAAGGAAAACAAGATTACGAGGAACGTTTTATGGATATTATAGAGAAAAAATTCTTGTAATTCCGTTTTAAATGTTCTCAATATTCATTTAAAGAAATACAAAATAATAAAAAACGGAATGAATTTTAAGTTTTAAAATTCATTCCGTTTTACTTCTTATCTCGAAAATCCGGGATGCGTTTAATTTTTTAATTTATGTCAAAATTATATATCGTTCCCACGCCTATTGGCAATCTTGAAGACATGACTTTTCGAGCGATTCGGATTCTTAAGGAAGTCGATTTGATTCTTGCCGAAGACACACGAACCAGCGGAAAATTGTTGAAGCATTTCGAAATTGGCACGCACATGTATAGCCATCACATGCACAACGAACACAAAACCATCGAAAATTTAATTTCGAGATTGAAAGCCGGAGAAAATATCGCCTTGATTTCGGATGCGGGAACGCCTGCCATTTCTGATCCTGGATTTTTATTAACTCGCGCTTGTGTCGAAAACGGAATTGACGTGGAATGTTTGCCTGGTGCAACGGCTTTCGTTCCAGCCTTAGTCAATAGCGGTTTACCCAATGACAAATTTGTTTTCGAAGGATTTTTGCCTGACAAAAAAGGACGTCAAACTCGATATTTAGCTTTGGCAGAAGAAACCCGTACGATGATTTTGTATGTTTCGCCACATAAATTAGTAAAAACTTTAGCAGAGTTCATCACCTATTTTGGCGAAGACCGTCAAATATCAGTTTCCAGGGAATTGTCGAAAATGCATGAAGAAAACATTCGTGGAACGGTCAAAGAAGTCGTAGCCCATTTTGAAAAAATAGCTCCAAGAGGAGAAATTGTCGTGGTGGTGAGTGGAAAAACAATTACCAAAGACCCTAAAAAATCAAAATTTTCATCAGAAGAATAATATAAATATGAGTCCAGCATCTTTCTTAGAAAAACTAAAACAAACTACAGAAGCAATCGCGTTTACAGAAACCATTGCAACCATTGAAGAAAACTATATTTTTACTCCAACCACATTTCAGAACGGTTCTCAAATCAATGCCGCAGGAGAAAATTCCGGTTCTTGCAAATTATTTGCTTTTGCCCAATTGCAAAACTTAACTGAAGCTGAAACGTTAGCGTGTTTTGGAGCGTATTATTACGAAGACGTTTTGAAAAACCCAGAAGGAACCGATCACCAAAACATTCGCAACTTTATGAAAACAGGATGGAACGGAATCCAGTTTGAAGGAACGGCTTTGGTTTCGAAATAAAAAATAAAGTTAATATCAAATGTCAAGTCAAGCGTAATGTCATTAAGTTAAGGTTTCGTCAGTTCGAGTTGAGTAGCAATTTGCGATAGAAAATTGCTGCGAAGTATCGAGAACCCTTTTATAACAAAGGCTTCTCGATACAATTTTAAACATTAAAGCTGTCGCATTACAGTTCAAAATTACTCGAAGTGACGGTCAAAACTGCTTAAATTAGTGACATTGACATCGAGCGCAGTCAAGACCAATTAATGCGTGTCGATTGCGCTAGACCTGACAAAATCCCTACTCAAAATCTTATAATCCTCAATCAATATGCGTTGGACCCTAAAATCAAAACCTTCCGAAGATACCGTGAAACATCTTGCTCAAGCTTTGAATGTGAAAGATTTTGTGGCAACACTACTAGTGCAACGCGGTATTGAAAATTTTGAAGATGCCAAACGATTTTTTCGTCCCAGTTTAGATGATTTACACGACCCATACTTGATGAAAGATATGGAAAAGGCAGTGGAACGAATTGAAAAAGCGATTGAAAATCAGGAAAACATTCTCGTTTTCGGCGATTATGATGTCGATGGTACCACAGCCGTTTCACTCGTTTCTTCGTATTTGAGAACCTATTATCCTAACATTGCCACTTACATTCCGGATCGTTATAATGAAGGATACGGGATTTCTTTTACAGGAATTGACTTTGCTGATGATAATGGATTCTCGCTTATTATTGCTTTAGATTGTGGTATAAAATCCATCGATCATGTGGCCTACGCCAAAAAGCGAAACATTGATTTTATCATCTGTGATCACCACAGGCCCGGTAAAAATTTACCCGAAGCCGTTGCCGTTCTCGACCCAAAACGAGATGATTGCAATTATCCTTATGACGAATTATGCGGTTGCGGAATAGGTTTCAAATTGATTCAGGCTTTAGGCCAAAACCGTGAGGAAACCATCGAAGATTTATTTCCCTATTTGGATTTGGTTGCGGCTGCAATTGCCGCTGATATTGTTCCGATGACTGGCGAAAATAGAATTTTGGCTTATTTTGGATTGCAAGTCATCAACTCTGAACCAAGACCCGGAATCAAGGCTTTGATTCATCAAGTAAAAAAACAAACCTTAGATATTACCGATGTAGTTTTTATCATCGCCCCAAGAATCAATGCAGCCGGTAGAATAAAACACGGCAATCATGCGGTGGAATTACTAACCGAATTTGATTTTGAGCAAGCACAACAATTTGCTTCTGAAATCGAAAAATACAATTCGGATCGGAAAGAATTAGACAAACAAATCACTAAAGAAGCGCTTTCGCAAATTGAAGACAACAAGGAAAAAGAGCGCTTTACTTCCGTTGTTTTCCAAGAGGATTGGCACAAAGGCGTCATCGGTATTGTAGCTTCCCGGTTGATAGAAACGTATTATCGTCCGACCTTAGTTTTCACCAAAAGTGGCGATAAATACGCGGCTTCGGCACGTTCTGTGAAAGGATTTGATGTGTATAATGCACTCGAAGCCTGCGCTGAACATTTAGAGCAATTTGGTGGTCACATGTATGCTGCGGGAATGACTTTAAAGGAAGAAAATTACCAGCTTTTCAAAGATGCTTTCGAAAAAGAAGTCGAAAAAACCATTCATCCTGATATGCTGACTCCAGAAATTTCGGTTGATGCCGAAATTAATTTTGCCGATATTACTCCAAAACTGACTCGGATTCTAAAACAATTCGAACCTTTTGGACCACAAAATATGACACCCGTTTTCCTGACCAAAAATGTAAAAGACACCGGTTACGGAAAACCAATGGGACAAGAAGACGAACATTTAAAACTGTTTGTAAAACAAAATAATTCCGAAGGCATTGCTGCGATAGGCTTTGGCTTAGGCAATAAATTAGAAACAACTAAAAACGGACAACCTTTTGAAATGGTTTATTCTATTGATGAAAACGAGTGGAACGGAAAAGTAAGTTTACAATTACGATTAAGAGATATTAAATAATTTGGTTACCAAAATGAAAAAAACATACGATCCCTACGCAGCCTTGCGTTATAAAGAATTCAACACCTTTTTATTATTACGTTTTGCCATGGTTTTTGCCTGGTCCATGCAATTTATTGTTATTGAATGGCAAGTGTATAGTTTGACCAAAAACCCACTTTCACTAGGAATCATTGGATTGATGGAAGTAATTCCTGCTATTGCCATGGCATTGTTTGCAGGACACATTGTGGATCAAAAGGAAAAAAAAGGACTTTTTTTCAAGTGTATTTTAGGATTTTCGGTAATCAGTTTTGGGTTGTTTTTATTAACATGGCCGCCAATTGTAAGCGGGTATTCCACAAAAGTAATTTTGTACGGCATTTATTTTCTGGTTTTTCTGGGGGGAATTGTACGCTCCTTTCTTGGTCCAACCATATTTTCCCTTTTATCCTTGATTGTCCCTAAAAAAGTATATCCAAACGCGGCTACCTGGAGTAGTTCGGTTTGGCAAATAGGTGCTGTTTTAGGACCGGCTGTAGCGGGTTTCTCTATTACTTTGATTGGCGTTCACTGGTCGATGTGTTCTGTTTTTTTGTGTTCCGTTTTTTCTTTAATCGCTTTGTCTCAAATAGCCGCTAAGCCTATTTTGAATCCAAAAATTGGAGAACCCATTATGGAAAGTTTAAAAGAAGGCGTAAAATTTGTTTTCCATAACAAAACTGTTTTGGGAGCTTTATCACTGGATATGGTGGCGGTTCTTTTTGGCGGGGCGGTAGCCTTGTTACCCATTTTTGCCCAAGATATTTTAAAAGTTGGCCCCGAAGGCTTTGGTGTGTTATGAGCAGCTCTAGCGGTTGGTTCGTTTTTAACACTTATTATTTCAGCATATGTGCCTATGAATAAAAACGCGGGAATAAAGCTTTTGTCAGCCATTTTTGCCTTTGGAATCTGTATTATTGTTTTTGGACTTTCCACTATTTTCTGGTTGTCTGTATTGGCATTATTTTTAAGCGGTGCTGTTGATGGGATTTCGGTAGTGATACGTCAAACTATTTTGCAATTGAAAACACCGGATCACATGCGAGGCCGGGTTTCGGCAGTGAATTCTATCTTTGTGGGTTCTTCCAATGAACTAGGCGCTTTTGAAAGCGGATTGACCGCAAAACTAATGGGGACGGTAACTGCAGTTGTTTTTGGCGGAAGCATGACACTTTTAATAGTACTTGGAACAGGAATATTTTCCCCTTCATTCAGAAAACTGGACTTACAAAAGGATATTGACGAACACGAAAAGGGCGAGTAATTACTACTGTCTGGACACAAATATTAGACAGAATATTTAAACACGAATTTCACTAATTTACTCGAATTAATTAGTGGAAATTCGTGTTTATTTTTTTTACATATTAACCTAAAAATCTATGTCATCTGTTTTCTTATTTGCACTTATGTCCATATGATAGGAATAATTAGAGTGTTTTTTTTAGTATTTGTTCTTAAAAAACACAAACCATATAAACTGTCGGTAAAATAATCTTAGGATTACTTACCTACCGTGTGGACACAAATATATTTATACATTAGAATAGAACACAGATTTGACAGATTAGGCAGATTGTCACAGATTTTTTAAATTATAACATGAAAAAGCCAACATGATTATGACACTTCGTAAATTAGAATAGAAAAGAACAAATTTAAATCTGTGTTAATTTGTTCAATCCGTGTTATCTGTGTTCTATTTTCAGATGTCTCCAGACGGCAGGATTACTTACCCACTTTTTTTATGTCTCTTTTATATTTTTTTATTTAGAATAAATCTAAATAATTATTATATTTGTTTCAAAGAAAATCTAAATGAAATCGCCATGATTCAAAAATTAGCAACAATAATCAAGAATGGCGATACCAAATTCCTTTAAAAAACAAATAGTATCTTCATATGAAAGAAATAAAACAAATATATTATAATGATTCAGGAACTTCTTTCTACTGGAAAAAAGAGGATGAAGTGGTAACGGATAAAGTGCAATTGATTTTTAGAGAAACGGGATTTTATTTTACCAAACACGAACTCCAACTATTTAAATATTGCATTGAAGAAAGTAGTATACTAAACAAATGCTGCGACGATTGCGAACTGAAAAACAAATGCCACAAATTCTTGCTAAAAACACCTTGTTCCCAAATTGATTTGGCCGTTTCCATGGAAGAATTAAACGCCGTAAAAGACTTGGTGGAAGGAACTTTGTTTAAAATAAATCTGGAAGATTATTTGTATGGTGTGGGAATGAATTAAGGATGATTTTTTTTAAACTAACTATCGCTAGGAATTAGCACTCTTATTTTAAGAACTTTTATAATGCAAGAATGGGCGCAAAGTCAGAGACGTTTGCATAGCACTTACTATGAAGACTTCGCATAGCTAGGGGTTATTCATTCTAAAAAAAAGCGATTGAGAGCGTAATGTCATTAAGTTAAGAGGCTAATTGTCATTCCGACGTAGGAGGAATCTCTGTTTGTTGCTCTCTTTGTTGAGATTACTCCTTCGTCGGAATGACAAAATCGACACATTTATCGAAAGCGCACGCTAGTGACGCTATTGGTGAACCATCAGCGCATTTGTAAATTTTTACACAGCCTGAAAAGCCATGAAGTTGAGAAAAACACTTAAAATTTATTGATACTTTTTGATTTCGAATGTATCTCCATCAAAAACGCCATAGGTAAAATAAGTGATCCAGTCGCCAAGATTCACATATTCGGAATTTTCTCCTACTGTTACTTTCATAGGTAAATGACGGTGTCCAAAAACAAGGTAATTGTAGTGTTTGGTTTCCAGTTTTCTTTTGGAATAGAGAATCAACCATTCCTTGTCTTCGCCTAGAAAAGTTACATCTTCATCACCTGAAATCAATTTGTTTTTTACGGAAAGATATTGCGCCAGTCCCACTCCAATATCTGGATGAAGCCATCTGAAAAGCCATTTGGAGAATGGATTGGTAAATACTTTCTTCATTCGTTTGTAACCCATATCGCCGGGACCTTTTCCGTCGCCATGTCCCACTAGGAAAGTTTTATCGCCAAAAGTATATTCTTGATTATCGTGGTACACCGGAATATTCAATTCTTTCTGAAAATAATCTTCCATCCATAAATCGTGATTTCCCACGAAGAAATAAATAGGTATTCCGCTGTCGCGAATTTCGGCCAATTTGCCCAAAACACGAACAAAACCTTTTGGGACTACTGTTTTGTATTCGAACCAAAAATCAAATAAATCACCTACTAAAAAAATAGCTTCCGCGTCTTTTTTCACTTCGTCGAGCCAAGCCACAAATTTTTGTTCTCTTGGAAAACTCAATTCTGGTGTTGGGGCTCCAAAATGCTGATCGGAGGCGAAATATATTTTTTTGTTATTTGGTAATTGCATGAAGTTACAGTATGGATTTCATGTTATCACTGGCAAACCATTCGGCGAAAGAAGATTCTGTTTCTTGTAATTTTAGGGAGAAAAGAGTGATTCCTTCAGGCAATCTTCTGATAATTCTTTGTGAAAAATCGACTACCATATTCTCGCTTGTTGGCTGATAATCTACCAAAATAACGTGATGTCCGCGATTCTTTAATTCGTTTGCCAATTCGATATGAGGCGTAGTTTCATTAAAAACTGTTGCATGGTCAAATTGATCCACAATTTCCTCTTTTACAATTTTCTTCAAATCAGAAAAATCGATTACCATTCCAAATTTTACGTCGTTGCGGTTTTCGATTGGTTTCCCTATTACGGTTACTGACAATTTATAACTATGCCCGTGAACATTTTTACATTTCCCGTCATAACCGTATAAGGCGTGACCGGTTTCGAAACCAAATTGTTTTGTAATTCTTATATTGCTCATCGAAGTTTATTTTGATGCAAATTTAGCAAATTGATATGAGAAATAGGGTGTAAATGTGGGGCAAACGCTTTTAAGAAATTATTACACCGTTTCACAAGGGATACACAAAGAAGCACAAAAATTTCACTAATTAACCATTAAGAAAGCAGATTTATTTTGTTAACCACATAAGGAATATAAGTTCATTTAAGTTTTGAGCACAATAGATTCAGCTTAAATGAACTTATATCCCTTACATGTTTTAAATTTTATCATCATTGTTTCACAACATTTCCAATGGAACAAAAAAAATAAAACCTAAAAATTAATTCGAATAAAAACGCATTTGGATTCCACTTAGGTCTAGCCCTGATGGAAGCGGCATCCTATTGTGGCGGGGTTCGCCACAATAGATATAGCGGACAGCAGGAAATAGCTTCTGAAATAAATTCAGAATAAATTCAGAATAAATCCTAAAAAAATTATTTTTTGAATTGAGACAACGCCTTTTTGGTAAAATCAGACAATACCAATCTTCCCGAAATAGCGGCGCGTTCCAGCAAAAGTGTTTCCCAATCTTGGGTTCCTTCCCATAAAACTTTTTTCATTTCGGCTAATGCTTCTGGATTATAGCTGGATAATTTAGCGCTGAAATCAGCTACCGCAGCATCAAGCACTTCAATGGTTTCAAAAGTATTCGCGTACAATCCTTTCTCTTTGGCCCAGTCAGCGGTTTTCCATTCGTGTGCTGCCAGTGTCATTTCGGCCATTGCCATTTTTCCAATTTTTCTTGAAACTGCCGGTTCTATTACAAAAGGACCAATTCCTATCGCCAACTCCGATAATTTTATCGAAGCATTTTTTGTCGCCAATGTATAATCGCAAGCGGAAGCAATTCCTACGCCACCGCCCACTGCTTTTCCGTGAATGCGACCAACGATAAGTTTAGAGCAATTTCTCATGGCATTAATCAAATGTGCAAATCCCGAGAAGAATCTGGTTCCTTCTTCTTGATTAGAAACAGCAAGAAGTTCATCAAAAGAGGCTCCGGCACAAAAAGCGCCCGTGCCTTCGCTTTTTATAACAATCACCGAAACAGCAGGATTAGTACTCAAACTATTGAACTCATTTGTTAAGCGGTCTAACAATTCCCTTGGAAAGGAATTGCTTGCCGGATGACCAAATTCAACGGTGGCGATTTTATTTTCGAATGTTGTGATGAGCGAACCTGTTGGATTTTCTGTTACCATAGCACCTATTTTGATGTAAAGTTAAAAAAAGTAAAGGATGCTTTTGCTTTTTTTTCAAATAGTATGGATTTGTATTTTTGAAATTTGCTTTTTACTCTATTTATATGTTATATTTGCGAAACATTCCTGGGGATGTAGCTCAGTTGGCTAGAGTGCTTGACTGGCAGTCAAGAGGTCGTGGGTTCGAGCCCCATCTTCTCCACAAAACAAAACCGTAAATCCTTTAATAAATAAGGATTTACGGTTTTTTTTATTTTTATAATAAAAGAAAGACAGCTATAAAACTGGCTTAATATTCTATTCTCCCCACATGTCGCATCACGCGGACAATTTTAGCTTTCCTTCTATTAATATACGAAGAAGAACTGGTGGCTGAATATTTTCTTGGATTTGGCAATATCGCTGCTATTCCTGCTGCTTGAATTGGCGTAAGATTTGAAGCATCTTTTCTGTACCAATGTTCTGCGGCAGCCTGAGCGCCATAAACGCCATCACCCATTTCGATACTATTCAAATAGACTTCCATGATGCGTTTTTTCCCCCAGATAGTTTCTATCAAAACGGTAAAATAAGCTTCCAAACCTTTTCTTAAATAACTTCTGCCTTGCCAAAGAAATACATTTTTGGCCGTTTGTTGCGATATCGTACTTCCTCCTTTTATTCTACGCCCCCTTTCATTGCTCTTATATGCTTTTTGCATCGCGACAAAATCAAAACCGTTGTGCTTCAAAAAGGTTCCATCCTCACTGGCAATAACGGCTTTTTGCAGATTGACTGAAATGTTATCGAGAGATTCCCAATCATGACTGAAATAAATTTCTTTCCCAGCCATTTTATTTTCGATGGCACGAATTACCATCAAAGGGGTAAACGGTACCGGGACAAATTTAAAAAGCACCACAAAAAATAAAGACAATCCAATAAACCACAAGAAAACTTTGAATAAAAAACGGGTTAGTTTGCTCATAAAAGGAGTTGTTTCTTTTTTTACGGGTTGTTTTGATCTTCTTGGTGTTATTTTCGTTGCCATTATACTAAATCTGCTAATTCTGTTCCTATTAAACTTCCTATTGCCACTCCCATTCCACCTAATCGTACGCCACAATACACGTTATCTGACACTTGTGAAACGATAGGATTCTTGCTGTTGCCAATGCCCATGATTCCGCTCCAACGGTGTGCAATTTTGAAATCCTGATTCGGCAAAATTACTTCTTTTAATAATTGTTCCAATTTTTTTTGCACAATTTCTGTTTGTCCAAATTCTGTTGTTGTTTCAGTATCAAAATCAAGGTTTCTCCCGCCGCCTAACAATATTCTGTCGCCAATATTCCTGAAATAATAATAGCCTCTATCCAGGTGAAAAGTGCCTTTTATATCCAAATTTTTAATTGGCTCTGTAATCAAAACTTGTGCTCTGGCCGGTTTCACTGCTCCATTGGTCAGCGCATTGGCAAAACCATTGGTGGCAAATAATAATTTCTTAGTGACAAAACTAAAATCTCCAAGCGCCACCTCAACACTATTTTCTTTGTCTAAATAATACGTTACCGTTTGTTGATTTAGGATCAAAATATTTTCATTAATAGCCTGTTTCAGCAACCCTTGCATCATATTTCCGGTATCTATCTGCGCTTCAAAAGGATTAAAAATCAAATATTCCTGTATTTCTTTGAATCCAAAACGATCAACTTCTTTAGCAAAAACATCGGCTTTGAAAAGTGGCCTTAAAATTTCATTGATGAATGGTAATTTCCCAACGCATTCTCCATAACTGTTTTCATCCGTATTCAAAAACAACTCATAACCCCCGTAGGGCTTGAAATCAATCGTGTCGTCACCAAGTCTTTTTCGTAACAATTGCAGGCCTTTCCACCGTTTTTGAACGAGATTCACAACTTCCTCTTCCGAATGGGATTTTAAATCGTCAATAATTTCCGAAAGACTTCCAAAACAGGCAAAACCTGCATTTTTAGTACTGGCTCCTTGTGGTAACATCCCTTTTTCCAGAACTAGAATTTTACTTTCAGGGAATTTTTCGCGCAAGTGTAATGCAGTATGCAAGCCTACAATACCGCTCCCTACAATCGTATAATCTACGTCAGTAAACCAGTTTTTTAATTCCCAATAACTCAAATCCATGTCCAAATATTTTTATAAAAATAATAATTTTCAGGATTTATTCTGAATTTATTTCAGGAGCTAATCCCGCTATCCGTTGTAATCTTTTATTTTTTTAAAGAAAAAAAATAAAAGGATTTCCACTATTATCGGGGCTAAAAAGCTATTATTAAAACGACAAACATCAAATTAAATTGGCTATTTTTATGCCTCATAAAAAAATTTATTTTAATTCGTTTAAAAGCTATGGCACAAGATGTAATGACACCCGAATTGCTTTGGAAATTAGGAAGAATAACTCCTTTAGGCATTTCCAAAGACGAAAAAAATGTAGTTTATAAAGTAGAAACGCCTTCTGTCACAGAAAATAAATTGGATACAACATTTTACACCTTACCAATACATGGTGAAAATCCAACCGAAATAAAAGACACCGCAGCTGTATTAAAAGACAAGAACATTTCTCCAGACGGGAAATATATTGTGTATAATGAAGAAGTAAAAATCGATAAGGTTCTTGGAAAAGATTTTTATCCTACTCTGGAAAAATCGGAAGTTCAAATCTACAACGAATTGAATTATCGCCATTGGGATACTTGGAACGAAGGTAAATTTAACCATGTTTTTTACAAAGAAAACAAAGAAGGTGCTGTAGGGATTGACATTCTGAAAGGAGAAAATTTCGATAGTCCGCAAAAACCCTTTGGCGAAGACGAAGATTATATTTGGTCGCCAGACAGCAAAAGCATTTTATACGTTTGTAAGAAAAAAGCAGGAACAGCATATGCTATTTCTACCAATACTAATATTTTTGAATACAATCTGGAAACTGGAAAAACAATTAACAGAACTGAAGACAATTTAGGTTGTGATACAGCTCCGCAATTTTCTTCAACTGGAAACTTGGCATGGTTGCAAATGAAACGCGATGGTTACGAAGCAGATAAAAACGACTTAATCGTTAGTTTCGAAGGAATGAACATGAACCTGACAGCTAATTGGGATGGTACGGCGAATCATTTTATTTGGAGTAATGATGGAAAAAAAATCTATTTTATTGCACCAATTGACGGGACAAAACAATTATTTGAAGTTAATTTTCCGGGGCTAACCAAAATCGCAATCAACGTTCAACAAATTACTAATGGCGATTTTGACATCAATGATTTAATTGGTTTTTCAGGCGATGAGATCATCATTACCAGAACTGACATGAATCATGCAGCGGAAATTTTCTCTTTTGATTTAAATAAGAACAGCTGGAAACAACTGTCTAATGTTAATACTGCAATCTATAATTCATTGGCGTTAAGCAAAACTGAAAGAAGATATGTTACCACAACCGATGGTAAAAAAATGTTAGTTTGGGTAATTCTTCCTCCAAATTTTGATGCATCAAAAAAACATCCAACCCTTTTATTTTGTCAAGGAGGACCACAAGCTCCATTGACACAAGGCTATTCCTTCCGTTGGAATTTCCAGTTAATGGCTGCTAATGGTTATATTGTTATAGCACCAAACCGTCGCGGAATGCAAGGCCTCGGTGTGGAATGGAATGAGCAAATCAGTAAAGACTGGGGAGGACAAGTTATGGATGATTACCTTTCGGCTATTGACGATATAACGAAAGAAGAATATGTTGATGCAGCACGCTTGGGATGTGTGGGTGCCAGTTATGGTGGTTATTCTGTATTTTACTTAGCAGGCATTCACAACAACCGATTCAAAACGTTCATTGCTCATGATGGCGTTTTTAATACCCAAAGCATGTTCGGAACCACTGAGGAAGTTTTCTTTTGTAACTGGGACTTTGGTGGCGCTTATTGGGAAAAAGACAATGCTGTAGCACAAAAAGCCTATACTACATTCAACCCAATCAATATGGTTGAGAAATGGAACAAACCTATTTTAATTATTCAAGGCGGAAAAGATTTTCGTGTACCAATTGGACAAGGACAGGAAGCTTTTCAAGCAGCTCAATTGCGAGGGATAAAAAGTAGATTCTTGTATTTTCCAGAAGAAAACCATTGGGTACTTAAACCTCAAAATGCTCAAATCTGGCAAGGGGAGTTTTTCAAATGGCTGAAAGAAACCTTATAAATTTATAATTGAATGAACAAAAAACCTCGTCAGGATATGAGGGCACTGAAAAAGTCCTTAAAGAATTAGATTTCATTAAAAGAGTAGAAAAATAAGATTTTCTACTCTTTTTTTTATCCTGAAAATGAAGCACTTAAGCAAAACTCGAATTTTCCTTAATCGCCTTAAAATGTCTAATTACTAAAAAGAGATACTTTTTCAGTGCCCTCGGATATGGCGAGGTTTTTTTGTAAACTTGTCTTGTTCTAAAAAAAGTTGATTAAAAACTATTTCATATGTCAACAAAAAAGGAACTATCTTTTAATACCATTCTTACCAAGGTTTTGAAGTTGGTCCCATTGTAAATTCGTTAATGTTTGTATCTTCTGGTTGACTAATCGCAAATGCAATAACATTTGCTACTCTATCTGCCGAGATGCTGTATTGATTATAAACATTTGATAACTGTTCAGCTGCTTCTTTATGTGTAATCTGAAGTAACAATTCGGTGTTAATGGCCGCAGGATACATAGCTGCCGTACGAATATTAGTTCCTTCTAAGGCAGATTCCATACACAGGACTTCCATAAAATCACGTACAAACCATTTAGTCCCTCCATACACCGCGCCACCTGGATAAGATTTCAGTCCAGCAACGGATGAAATGGTAATGATATGTCCAGATTTTTGGCTAACAAAGATTGGTAAAACTGCTGCTACACCGTTCAATACCCCATTGATGTTCACATCAACGGTCTGATGCCACTCCTTCGTCTTTAATGCAGATAATGGTGCACATGGCATAATTCCAGCGTTCAAAATGATGGCATCAACGCCTCCAAATGTTTCTATAGATAGTGCTATGATAGCGGCATTATCAGAAGCAATAGTTACATCCAATTTTTGGTAAATAGCTTGTCCTCCTTTTGCCTGAATATCATCCGTCAGTTTTTTCAGTCTGTCAGTGCGTCGTGCACCCAACACTACCTTTGCACCTTTTTCCGCAAGTAGCTTTGCGGTTGCTTCTCCTATTCCAGAGGATGCACCTGTTATAATGATTACTTTTCCTTCAATGTTGTTTTTCATGATACTCAAAATCTATAATTTTTAATTTGAATAATAATGTTCATCCTTTTACGACTTCATGACTAGCTCCTATTTGTTTTTCAAAGTCTCATAATTACATCTTTTTATTAGCTTGCAGATCACTTTTTCCAACATCAAGTAGTTTCTACTTTCATCACCGACAATAATAAATTTAACTAAAATTTGGTTTAGAACACTATAAGGTATAAAAAACTCAAAGCATAACAATTACTTGAAACTAACGTTATAAGTTGTAGTGTTTTGTGCCCTAAGCGTGTCGTTGTCGATTTGCGTGTTGGCTTTATTCATGATTATTTTGAAATTGTGCAGTTGCCAAAATGCGTAAAGTGCTTGTCTTAGATTTTATTATTTTAAATGCTCTTTAAAAAATGTTTCTAACTTGTCAAATGGTATAATATCCACCTTGTCATACAAATCCACGTGAACAGCGTTAGGAATAATCATTAACTCTTTCGGTTCAGCAGCCATTTTATAGATATCTTCGCTGAAATAACGTGAGTGTGCCTTTTCACCTGCTATTAAAAGCATTGGTCTTGGTGAAATTTCTTTGATGTACGTTAGAAGCGGCATATTCATAAACGACAATGGATTGGTAGCAGTCCAAGAACCGTTTGAATTAATAGAATTGGCATGAAAACCACGTGGTGTGTGATAATAATTGAAATAATCCACTATAAATTGGGGTTCGTTGCCTTCCAACTTTTTGGGTAAATTACGTGATGATGGAGCAGGTGTTCCTTTCTCCGCATCTTCCCAACGTTGTTGGCCCAATTGTTCTAACATTTGAGAGCGTTGTTCAAGTGTTACCATATCATTATAACCTTTTGACATAACCCTCGTCATATCATACATACTGGTGGTGGCAACGGCTTTAACACGTTTGTCAATAGCTGTGGCATTCAACGCCATGCCTCCAAATCCGCAAATACCAATGATACCTATTCGGTTTCTGTCAACAAATTGCTGTAATCCGAGATAGTCCACCGCTGCACTAAAATCTTCGGTATTAATATCTGGCGAAGCCACATTGCGAGGTTCGCCACCGCTTTCGCCTGTGTAAGACGGGTCGAACGCAAGTGTAGCGAAGCCACGTTCTGCCATAGTTTGGGCATAAAGTCCCGAAGATTGCTCTTTTACTGCACCAAACGGACCACTAATGGCAAGTGCCGCCAAGGGTTCATTGCCATGTTTTTTTGGAACGTATAAATCGCCTGTCAGCATAATTCCATAGCGGTTTTTAAATGTTACTTTTTCTCTTGAAACCTTATCGCTTAATTGAAAGGTGTAATGTTCTGCTTGTTCTGTCTTATTCATTTTATTTGAATTTTTATTTTTTTGATTTTGACTGTAAGCCTGTCCAACTATCATAAGAGTGGCAAGGACTAAAATTGATAATGTTCTCATATTGTTTTGCTATTTAGAAATTGATTTAATGAATTTAGCAGGAATACCGCCCACAATAGAATTGTCAGGAACATCTTTAGATACTACTGCACCTGCTGCCACAATTGCGTTTTCTCCAATGGTTACTCCTGGTAAAATGGTTGCATTAGCTCCAATCCACGCATTTTTTTTGATATAAATTGGCTTTGGAACAAGTGAATGCCTGTCATCGGGTGAAATGGGATGACCTTCTGACAACAGACTGACTTTGGGAGCGATTAGTACATTATCTTCTATGGTAATACCTCCTAAATCTAAAAAAACACAGTCAAAATTGATAAAAACGTTTTTACCGATCTTGGTATGCTTTCCGTAATTGATATAAAGCGGTGTAAAAACCATGGTGCTTTCATCAATCTCGGAATCTAAAATTTGGCTCAACAAATCCCTAATTTCTGTTGGACTCAAAGAATTGTTCATTTGAACAAGTAATTTCTTTGTGGCGAATGTGGCTTCCAGCATTTTATAGGCCTGGGGGTCGTTAGGTGATATAATTTTACCCGATTCTAACCTGCTGAATATGTTTTCTGTTGTATCTATTCCCATTTTACTACCTATGTGATTATGAAGCAAAATTAAAAAGAAAGCCCCGCAGAAACTTTACTGCGAGGCTCAAATAGTCTTTCTCAGAAGCTCTATTTTTAAAATAAATCAAATATCTGTTGGGGAGATGCCGTATTGTTTTTTGAACGAAGTAGAAAAATGTGACGGGTTTTTAAAACCAACCTCCACGTAAACATCCTGTACTTTTCTACCTTCGTCTTTTAGCTTGACATAGGCAGCTTCGAGCCGCCTTTTTATCAGCCATTTTTGTGGTGTAAGATTACTTATTTTCTTAAAATCTCTTTTGAATGTAGCTAAACTTCTTCCGGTAAAAGAAGCGATCTGTTCCATCGTAAGCTCATCTGCATAATTTTCATTCAGAAATTCTAAGATGTCTACTTTCCAAGGCTCTGCAAAGTCAAATAAGATTGGATAAAGCTGTTCAGTGGTGTTCAACAAAGCATAAATCCCCTCCAATAATTTTAAATGGGTAACACCTTCTGTTGGTTTTACATTACTGTCAAAATAGGGTGTAAGAGATTGAAATAAACTTTCTATAGCTGGCGTAGGTTGTAATTTAAAAACATAATCATCTGAAACAGCTATATCTTTCGGCATTTCTGCTTTATCCATTTTACTGTAAAACTCACGCAATACACTGCGTTTAAACGTAAGCGAAATACCTTTGTATAAATCTTCGCCTTTGCTGTTTTTGTACATTTTCAAACGATGATCTCTTCTGATAAAAGCACACTCCCCTGCCTGTAGAGTTATTTTCCTATTTCTATCTTCAATCACTTGTTCTCCTGAATAAAGGTAGACCAATACGTGTTCTGGTGTTGCATGAATACATTTTTCGCTATAATCTGAAAAACAGGATAAAAAAATACCTGAATAAGCTATGGTTTTTAAACTGTTGTCTTGTTGCATATTCATAATTTGCTGATATTGCATTATTAGTATGTAAATTTAAACTTTTCGCTTTTGTTTGACTTTATTGTAAGGTTCATTTTGTCTTTCTGTAAGGCTCACTTTAAAGTTCTGTCTGGTCAGGTTGTTAATTTGTAGGTTTGTCTAACCATCATAGTATATAACACTCTAAATTAATGAATGTTTTTCGTTATATATTAAAAAAATTTGTGTTAAGTAAAGTGTAAGGAATATAATTATAGCTAAAATGGTACTCCAAAAAAACTATCGTTTTTATTTGGGTTTTGGTATCTATTTTAGGTAAAAAAAAATGTATTTTATTTTTGTAAGAATGTTACAACTATATGTTTAGAAGTTTGTCTCGTCCTAGAATAGTGATACAAAAAAACCTTGCATCGCTGCAAGGTTTTTCCATGAAATATGTTTTTATTTCTTATTCCGGATCATTCATTTTGAAAGTATCCATAAAAGCAGTTGTGTAATCTCCTGCAATGTATCTTGGATCATCCATTAATTGTCTGTGGAATGGAATTGTAGTTTTTATACCTTCAATCACAAATTCATCCAATGCTCTTCTCATTTTACTAATTGCTTCTTCACGAGATTGTGCAGTTGTAATCAACTTTGCAATCATTGAATCGTAATTTGGCGGAATGGTATAACCTGAATAAACATGGGTATCTAAACGAACACCATGTCCTCCTGGCATATGCAGCGTTGTGATTTTTCCTGGAGATGGACGAAAATCATTATAAGGGTCTTCTGCATTAATCCTGCATTCGATGGCGTGCAATTGTGGTAAATAATTTTTACCAGAAATAGGTATTCCTGCAGCAACCATAATTTGCTCACGAATTAAGTCATAATCAATAACTTGTTCCGTAATAGGATGCTCAACCTGAATACGGGTATTCATTTCCATAAAGTAGAAATTACGGTGTTTATCAACCAAAAATTCTACAGTTCCTGCACCTTCATATTTAATATATTCTGCTGCTTTTACAGCTGCTTCACCCATTTTAGCACGAAGTTCATCCGTCATAAACGGAGATGGAGTCTCTTCGGTCAATTTTTGATGACGTCTTTGTACCGAACAATCTCTTTCCGAAAGATGACAGGCTTTTCCGTAAGCATCACCTACTACTTGAATTTCAATATGACGAGGCTCTTCGATTAATTTCTCCAAATACATACCATCATTTCCAAAAGCAGCAGCGGATTCTTGACGGGCGCCTTCCCAAGCTTTTAGCAATTCATCTTCTTTCCAAACAGCTCGCATTCCTTTTCCACCACCACCAGCAGTTGCTTTCAGCATTACCGGATAACCAAAATCTCTTGATAATTGTAAGGCTTGTTCATATGATTCTAAAATCCCAACTGAACCGGGAACACAAGGAACACCAGCTTCAATCATAGTTGCTTTTGCGGAAGCTTTGTCACCCATTCTATCAATCATTTCAGGAGACGCTCCAATGAATTTGATACCATGTTCCTGACAAATTTTAGAAAATTTTGAATTTTCAGAAAGGAATCCATAACCTGGATGTATTGCATCTGCATTTGTAATTTCGGCAGCGGCAATAATATTTGACATTTTCAAATAGGACAAGTTACTCGGAGGCGGACCGATACAAACTGCTTCGTCAGCAAACTTTACATGCAGACTTTCAGCATCGGCAGTAGAATAAACAGCTACTGTTTTTATACCCATTTCCTTGCATGTTCTAATTACGCGAAGCGCAATTTCTCCCCTATTTGCAATTAATATTTTTTTAAACATCTTCTTGAAATTATAAATTATAAATTATAAATTTTAAATTATTTGAATGATAGAAAAACAATTTCTCATTCAAAATTCATCATTCAAAATTTCTTATGATGGATCTACTAAGAATAATGGTTGGTCAAATTCTACTGGAGACATATCGTCAACCAATATTTTTACAATTTTACCAGAAACTTCAGATTCAATTTCATTAAATAATTTCATTGCTTCAATAACACAAAGCACATCTCCTTTAGAAATTGTTTTACCTACTTCAACAAACATAGGTTTATCTGGTGATGGTTTTCTATAGAAAGTTCCAATAATTGGAGATTTTATAGTGATATAATGAGAATTTTCTACTGCTGGAGCTTCAACAACAGCTACGACAGGAGCAATTTGTTGCGGAACTGCTGCTTGCGGAAGTGCGCTTTGAGCTGGCATTTGTTGAACATACGTGGTCTCTGTTACATTGCCTTCTAAAGTTGTTCTAATGGTGATTTTAACATCATCCATCTCTAATTTAACCTCTGCAACACCTGAATTTGCAACAAACTTGATTAGATTTTGAATTTCTTTTAAATCCATAATTATTTATTTTAGTTTAAATTTATTTTTTATCGTATGCCCATTTTAAGTAAATAGAACCCCAAGTAAATCCTCCTCCGAAAGCTGCAAAAATAATCGTATCGCCTTTTTTAAATAAAGATTCAAAATCGTTAAGCACTAAAGGTAACGTTGCAGAAGTAGTATTTCCGTATTTTTCTATGTTCATTAAAACTTTTGAGTCTTCTAAATTCATTCGGCTCGCTGTAGCGTCAATGATTCGTTTATTTGCTTGATGCGGAACTAACCAATCTACATCGTCATTGGTCAAATTATTTCTTTTCAAAATTAGTTCACTGGCATCAGCCATATTGGTTACTGCATATTTGAAAACAGTTTTACCATCTTGGATGATATTGTGTCTATTGTCTTTTACAGTTTCGAAAGTTGTAGGAACTAAAGAACCTCCAGCTGGAATTTTCAAAAAGTCACGACCTACACCATCACTACGCAAATATTCGTCTTGTAATCCAAGACCTTCGTAATTAGGTTCAAACAAAACTGCTCCGGCACCATCACCAAAAATAATACAAGTTGATCTATCCGTATAATCGACTATAGAGGACATTTTATCTGCCCCAATTAAAAGTACTTTTTTATAACGTCCTGATTGTATGTAAGCTGCTGCTGTAGACATTCCATATAAAAAACTGGAACATGCAGCTTGTAAATCGTAAGAAAAAGCATTTATGGCTCCTATTTCGGTAGCCACATATACTCCTGTCGATGCTACTGGCATATCCGGGGTAGCGGTTGCCATTATTAATAAATCTATTTCTAAAGGGTCAATGTTTGCTTTAGCCAATAAATCCTTTGCTGCCATAATGGCTAAGTAGGAAGTTCCTTTATCTTCATCTTTAAGGATTCTTCTTTCTTTTATTCCTGTACGAGAGATAATCCACTCATCATTTGTGTCAACCATTGTTTCTAACACTTTGTTTGAAAGTACAAAGTCCGGTACATAGGCTCCAACTGCTGTAATTGCGGCTGTAATTGTATTCATTGTATTCGATTATTTCTTGTCAAATGCTACCATTTGAAAATTTTTTAAAAGACTTGAAAATTACAAAAAAAATCCCAAAGCGTATTGATTTAGAACCTCTTATTTAATGAAAATTATAAACAACAAAAAAACTCTCACGATGTGAGAGTTCGAATATCATTTACAAAAATGTATTAAGCAACAGCTACAGATTTATCTATAACAACTTGCCCTCTGTAATACATTTTCCCTTCATGCCAATAGGCTCTGTGGTATAAATGTGCTTCCCCTGTGATTGGGCAAGTAGCGATTTGTGCTACAGTAGCTTTGTAATGTGTTCTTCTTTTATCTCTTCTTGTTTTGGAGATTTTTCTCTTAGGATGCGCCATTTTACTATATTATTTATCCGTTAATAGTTGCTTTAATTTGTCCCAACGCGGGTCAATATTTTCTTCTTTCTGTTCTTGTTTATGTTCTTTTTTTTGTTCTTTTATTGTCAGTTCTTTCAGTTTTTTCAAGGCTTCCGTATTTAAACTTCCATCTTTTATTCCTGGATGAACTCGTCTTAGAGGCACGGACAACACTATCATTTCATAGATATATTGTGCAATATCTATTTCAAACTCTCCGTGTGGCAAAATCAACAATTCTTCATTGTCATTATTATACATTTCTCCAAAACGAACAATCAATTTCATTTTCCCTTTAACAGGCAAATCAAAATCTTCACTGGTAAGATCACAAGGAACATTTACTGTTCCTTTATGCTTTAAACTTAATTCCAGCATTGTACTTTTTTTCTCTAAAACTACATTTACTTTGATGTCTGAATTTTGAAATTCATTATAATCAAAGATTTCAAAGAACGCATTACTTATTTGATATTCAAATTGATGTTTCCCTAGCTTTAATCCTACGAAAGGAATTAAATATTCTTTTGTCTTGTTCATTTCAACAACAATTTACCCTAAACTTCGGGAGTGCAAAGATATAAAATTATTACAAATCTAATAATGTTATTCACCTTTTTTTGTTCACAACTGTTTTTCTTTTGTTTTCAAAGGTTTTTGACTGATTTCCTTGTATTGATTTCTGGAATGAAAGATATCTATAGCAAGATAAACGGCCTCCTTAAATGAGTTATAATCCGCAACACCTTTTCCAGCAATATCATAAGCGGTACCGTGATCCGGCGAGGTTCTAATTTTATTTAAACCTGCCGTATAATTCACTCCTTTTCCAAAAGATAATGTTTTGAAAGGAATTAATCCCTGATCGTGATAGGTCGCAATAATAGCATCATATTTCTCATATTGATTGCTGCCAAAAAAACCATCCGCCGCAAAAGGACCAAAAACCAACGTTCCTTTATCAAATATTTTTTTCAATGCTGGCTTTATTATCAAATCGTCTTCTGTACCTATAACTCCTCCATCACCGCAATGTGGATTCAATCCTAAAACAGCAATTTTTGGTTTATTAATACTAAAATCCTGAATTAACGATTGCTTTACAGTTTCTATTTTTTGTTTAATCAACCCTTCTGTCAAATGTGATGTAACTTCACTTAAAGGAATATGATCTGTCAACAAACCAACCCTCAAATTATCCTGTACCATCAACATTAACGCATTTCCTTCCAGCTCTTGATTTAGATAATCCGTATGACCAGGAAACTTAAACGTTTCTGATTGTATATTGTATTTGTTAATTGGCGCCGTAACCAACACATCAATTAATCCTTCTTTTAAAGCTTTGGTTGCTGCAACAAATGACTTTATAGCATACCCCCCTACTTTCTCATCATTTGTTCCCGGATTTAAATCAACACCCTCTTTCCAAAGATTCAAAACATTAATCTTTCCCAGAACAATTTGATCTAACCTATCAATTCCGTGAAGCATTGAAGTAGATTCAAAACTCTTTTTTACAAACGACATTATTTTAACATTGGCAAAAATAACAGGCGTACATAATTCCAGCATGCGTGAATCTTCGAATGTTTTCAGTACCACTTCGCTTCCAATACCGTTCAAATCCCCTATAGAAATTCCGACGATTATATTTTCTGCATTTTTCATCATGACCTCACGTTATTTATTGCTAATTTTGAAGTGCAAATTTAGTAAAATAAAATAAGAAATGTTTACAGGAATAATAGAAACCCTTGGTGTAATCCAAGAAATAAAAAAAGAAAAAGACAATATTCATATTACGATGGATTCTTCAATTACCAGCGAACTACAAATAGATCAAAGTGTAGCTCACAATGGAATTTGTTTGACAGTTGTCGCCTTAAAAAATACTTTTTACACCGTAACGGCCATTGACGAAACCATAAAAAAAACGAATTTATCTGATTGGAAAGTCGGCGATAACGTAAACCTGGAAAGAGCAATGAAGCTGGGCGACAGACTTGACGGACATATCGTACAAGGACATGTTGACCAAATAGGAACCTGTATCACTGCAGAAGAAACCAACGGAAGTTGGTATTATACTTTTGAATATGATGAGAAACTCAACAACATCACTATCGAAAAAGGATCCATTACAGTAAACGGAGTAAGTTTAACAGTAGTAAACTCGAAGAAAAATCAATTTAGCGTGGCAATCATTCCTTATACCCATGAACATACCAACTTCAAAACCTTTGAAATTGGCACAAAAATCAATCTTGAATTTGATGTGATTGGTAAATACGTTTCAAGACTATACGCCAACAAATAGAAAATTACAAAAACCTTATAAAAAACAGAAACTCCAATTTAAATTGGAGTTTCTGTTTTTAATTTAAAGCTATAAATGATATAAATCCCGAATAGCACCGCAATTATCATTGCTATAAAAATATGTTCGTCAATAGGCAAACCCGGAGGCGGAGGCGGTTTTCTTCTTCCCATTGGCGATGGCACAGGAGGATCTGCCGCTATAGCATTGAAAATGCCAAGCATAAATATGATTATAATAAAAAAAATACTTTTAAAAATTTTCATAAAATAAATAAGAAAAATAAAGCATCAATTACTCTCAAAAAATATTTTTATTTGATATTTATTTTTTTCACAAAACAAACTCATAGCTTTAACAAAAACAACAGTAATCGTGACAAAAGTATGATTTTTTTACGTCAAATTCGCCTTTATATTGTTATAAAAAAAGCCTTTCAATTGCTTGAAAGGCTTTTTAAAGTGGTCCCACCTGGGCTCGAACCAGGGACCACCTGATTATGAGTCAGGTGCTCTAACCAACTGAGCTATAGGACCGGTTAAGAGTTTGCAATATTACCACTATTTTTCATTCGCTCCAAATATTTTTGACTTAGATTTTCAGATAGTTTCATTATTGATAACTTTGAAATAGAAACCAACTGAATACTAGAATTCTACCCTTTTGTCTGAAATAAAATTATCTGATTTCCTGACATAGTTCTATTAGAACGCCATTAGTGCTTTTGGGATGCAAAAAAGCAACAAGCTTGTTATCGGCGCCTTTCTTTGGAACTTCATTCAAGACAACAAATCCTTCTTTTTTCAAACGAGCGATTTCTGATATAATATCTTCAACATCAAAAGCGATATGATGTATTCCTTCTCCCTTTTTCTCTATAAATTTGGCAATAGGACTTTCTGGGTTGGTTGCGGCAAGAAGTTCAATTTTATTGGGTCCATTCATAAAAAAAGAGGTTGTCACCCCTTCAGTTACCACATCTTCAAATTTATAGGCCGGAACACCAAAGAGTTTTTCGAAAATTAAATTTGACACTCCTAAATCTTTGACCGCAATTCCTATATGTTCTATTTTTCTCATTATTTAAATATTCAACTGAAAATTAATTATAAAATTTAAAGGCAGAAAAATTGTATTTTTTAAAATTCACCAGCCTTAAAGCCATGTAAAATTAAACATTAAAAATCATAAAAAACAGGAAGAATTATAAAAATAAGCCTAGTTAAATACCTCATAATAATTCGATAAAAAGTTTCGATTACATTAATTATAATTGTTATTTTGTAAATTCTAATTTTGATTTGATATGTTGAAAAACAATTTAAAATATATTTCCTTATTTCTGATTTTACTTATGATTGGTTGTGCAAAAAGAGGAAGCATTACCGGAGGCTTGAAAGACACTATTGCACCCGTTTTAAAAATGAGTTTCCCAAAGAATTTCAATACCAATTTCAAGGGAAACGAAATTAAATTAGTGTTTGACGAAAACATTAAATTAAAGAATCTGAACAAACAGTTGATTATTTCGCCACCGATGAAAAATGAACCTTTGATTCTTCCAACAACTGCAAGTAAATTTATTACAATCAAAATAAAAGACACACTGCAACCCAACACAACTTACAGCTTCAACTTTGGCCAAAGTATAGCTGATAATAACGAAGGAAATCCGTTCAACCAGTTCAAATATGTGTTTTCAACCGGGGACTATATCGATTCTTTGTCTCTCGGCGGAACTGTAAAAGATGCTTATGACAAAGAAGTAGAATCATTCGTTTCAGTCATGTTGTATGAAATAAATGACAACTTTAAGGATTCAATTGTGTATAATGAAAACCCCAGATACGTAACAAATACCCTGGACAGTCTAAAAACATTTCGTTTAGAGAATTTAAAAGCCGGAAAATACCTTCTTGTAGCAATGAAAGACTACAATAACAATAATAAATTTAATCCAAAAAAAGACAAAATTGGATTTAACAAACAATTTATTACCATTCCAAATGATACCGTTTATGAATTAGCATTATTCAGGGAAGCTCTTGCATTCAAGGCTTATAAACCAAGTCAGGCATCTGGAAACCGATTACTGATGGGTTATGAAGGAAAAGTAAATCAAGCTAATTCCAGACCAAAGATAACCCTGAAAAACAATAATGAAATCCTATCTACAATTGTTACTCAATTACCTAAAAAGGATTCCCTGCAGATATGGTATAAACCCATAAAAGCAGATTCGTTAGCTTTGGCTGTAGCCAAAGACAAATACAACGGAAATTTCAGCTTTAAAATTAAAGACCAGAAAAAGGACACTCTAAATATAAGTGCTGTACAAAGCGGCGTATTAAATTTCAGGGATCGATTTACATTAGAAACTGCTACGCCACTAATAGGTTTTGATAATTCAAAAATAAAATTAACCAACAAAGGAGAGACCTCAATCCCTTTTACTACTGAATATGACGAATTTAATCAGAAACTACATCTCGATTTTCAGAAAGAACCTTCAGAGCAGTACACTATTTCCATTCTATCTGGTGCATTAACTGATTTTTTTGAAAAATCAAATGATTCGTTGACTTATAAAGTAACTACAAAAAACACCGCTGATTATGGAAATCTAAGTGTGTCTTTACAAAATGCAAAACAATTTCCTGTTATTGTAGAATTGACCAATAAAAAAGGAGAAGTTTTAGCCACTGAATACTCTGAAAAAAACACCACAATTGACTTCAACCTAATTGAACCTGCACTTTACACGCTTAGAGCCATTTATGATGAAAACAAAAATAAGGAATGGGATTCGGGGAATTATTTAGAAAAACGTCAAGCGGAGGAAGTGATTTATTTTTCTAAGGAAATAGATGTTCGTGCTAACTGGGACGTAAACCAAGTATTTGATTTGAGTCTTCCTTACATTCCTGAACCTAAAAAGAAAACGGATAAAAAAAAGAATAAATAAATTATTTTTTTATTTCAAAAGCATCCCTATCATTCAAAAAACCTAACTTTTGTCTGCTTTGCAACATCTCTTTTTTATTTAATTCAGCGAACAGAATACTTTCAGATTCCACAGGTTCGACTATACAATTTCCTAAAAAATCAACCACTTGTGAGTGTCCGGTATATTGATATCCATTATTGTCCTCACCTATTCTGTTAACCCCAATCGCATAACTCATATTTTCTATTGCACGCGCTTTAAGTAATGTATCCCATGCATTTATTCTAATTTTTGGCCAACTTGCAACATAAATTAGCAAATCATAGTCCTCAAAATTTCTGGAGAATACTGGAAATCTTAAATCGTAACATACTTGCAGGCAAATTTTCCAACCTAAATAATCTACAATGATTTTTTGGGTTCCGCTAGTGTACACTTTATCTTCTCCGGCCAGAGTAAATAAGTGTTTTTTATCATAGAATTGAATTTCCCCTGATGGAAACACGAAAACCATTCTGTTGTAAAAATTACTATTTTCTTCAATAACTAGACTTCCCGTAATGGCAGTTTTTTTGGCCTTAGCCAACGATTTAGCCCACGTTACCGTTTCGCCTTTCATCGTCTCCGCAACATTCTCCGGACTCATAGTAAAACCAGATGTAAACATTTCCGGAAGTACAATCAAATCAATATCATCACTAATTGTATTGATTTTTTCTTCGAAATAGTCTCGATTTTGTTTTGGGCTTTCCCAATATAAAGGTGATTGTATAAGTGCCGTTTTCATTTGAAATCATTTTTATAAAGATAAAAAAAAACGCATTCAACTTTTACATTGAATGCGTTTATTAATTTCACTTATTAGGTTTTATCCTTTCAGACTTGCAGACATATATTCTCTGTTCATTCGAGCAATGTTTTCAAGAGAAATTCCTTTTGGACATTCTACTTCACAAGCTCCAGTATTGGTACAGTTCCCAAAACCTTCAGCATCCATTTGGCTAACCATATTTAAAACCCTGTCAGTAGCTTCAATTCTTCCTTGTGGCAATAACGCATATTGAGATACTTTTGCAGCGACAAATAACATAGCCGATGAGTTTTTACAACTCGCAACACAAGCACCACAACCAATACAAGCAGCTGCATCAAAAGCATCATCGGCATCTTTCTTGTTAATTGGAATTGTATTGGCATCAATAGTATTTCCTGATGTGTTTACAGATATAAATCCCCCAGCATGTTGAATTCTGTCAAAAGAGCTTCTGTCCACAACTAAATCTTTAATTACAGGAAATGCTTTCGCTCTAAACGGCTCAATAAAAATCGTATCGCCATCCTTGAACATTCTCATGTGCAATTGACATGTTGTAACACCTTTGTCTGGTCCGTGAGCCTCGCCATTGATATATAAAGAACACATTCCGCAAATTCCTTCGCGACAATCATGATCAAATGCTACTGGTTCGTCTCCTTTCATGATTAATTCATCATTCAAAATGTCAAGCATTTCAAGGAAAGACATATCCGGTTCAATATGATCTATAGGATATTCGACTATTTTTCCTTCTGCAGCGGCATTTTTCTGACGCCATATTTTTAATGTAAGTTTCATATTTTTTTAGTTTGAAAGTCTGAAAGTCTAAGGTCGAAAGCCCTTTACTTTAAGACTTTTGACTTTTAACTTTTGACTAAATTCTATTTATAACTTCTTTGAACTAGTTTCACGTTATCAAATACCAACGGCTCTTTATGCAAAACAGCCTCACTTGGTTTTCCAGTGTATTCCCATGCGGCTACGTATGCGAAATTCTCATCGTCACGTTGCGCTTCACCTTCTTCTGTTTGGTATTCTTCACGGAAATGTCCTCCACAAGATTCATTGCGATGTAAAGCATCTTTAGCAAACAATTCTCCCAATTCAAGGAAATCGGCAACACGAGTCGCTTTTTCCAATTCTTGATTCAATCCATTAGCATCTCCAGGAACTTTTACATCTTTGTAGAATTCTTCTCGTAAAGCGGCAATTTCAACAATCGCTTCATTTAATCCTTTAGCATTACGAGCCATCCCTACTTTATCCCACATAATTTTTCCTAATTTCTTATGAAAATAGTCAACGGAATGTGTTCCGTTATTGTTCATGAATTTTTCAATCTGATCTTTCACCGCTTTTTCTGCAGCAACAAATTCAGGTAAATCTGTGGATATTGTTCCCATTTTAATATCTGGTGATAAATAATCTCCAATAGTATATGGCAATACAAAATATCCATCTGCCAAACCTTGCATCAATGCTGAAGCTCCAAGTCTGTTAGCTCCGTGATCAGAAAAATTAGATTCTCCAATTGAAAAACATCCTGGAATTGTAGTTTGTAAGTTATAATCAACCCAAGTTCCTCCCATAGTATAATGTACCGCTGGGTAAATCATCATTGGAGTTGAATATGGATTTTCATCAACGATTTTTTCATACATCTGGAATAAATTACCATATTTATTAGCAACAACTTCTGTCCCTAATTTAATGATTAATTTAGTGTCATTTGCATCTAAACCTTTAACATATACTTGTTCTTTTCCGTAACGTTGTATTGCTGCAGCAAAATCAAGATATACAGCTTCACCAGTTTTATTTATACCAAAACCAGCATCACAACGCTCTTTGGCTGCACGTGAAGCAACATCACGAGGAACAAGATTTCCAAAAGCTGGGTATCTTCTTTCCAAGTAATAATCTCTTTCCGCTTCAGACAAATCCGTTGGTTTCTTTTTACCTTCACGAATAGCTTTGGCATCCTCTAATTTTGCAGGAACCCAAATACGTCCGTCATTACGCAATGATTCCGACATTAATGTCAATTTCGATTGGTGATCTCCAGAAACCGGAATACAGGTTGGGTGAATTTGTGTGTAGCAAGGATTTGCGAAGAAAGCTCCTTTTTTGTGGATTTTCCAAGCTGCTGTCGCATTACTTCCCATTGCATTTGTAGAAAGGAAAAATACATTTCCGTAACCTCCAGAAGCAATAACAACTGCATGTGCTGAATGTCTTTCTATTTCACCAGTAACTAAGTTACGAGCTATAATCCCTCTCGCTTTTCCGTTTACGACTACTAAATCAAGCATTTCGTGACGGTTGTGCATTTTTATTTTTCCACGACCTATCTGGCGGTTCATTGCTGAATAAGCACCTAGTAATAACTGTTGTCCTGTTTGCCCTTTTGCATAAAAAGTTCTAGAAACCAATGTCCCACCAAAAGAACGGTTATCTAATAATCCCCCATATTCACGAGCCAACGGAACACCTTGTGCCACACATTGGTCAATAATATTCGAAGAAACTTCTGCTAAACGGTGCACGTTTGCTTCACGAGCACGGTAATCGCCCCCTTTTACAGTATCATAAAATAAACGGAAAGTTGAATCTCCATCACCTTGATAATTTTTTGCAGCGTTAATTCCCCCTTGTGCAGCAATTGAGTGCGCACGACGTGGTGAATCTTGAAAGCAAAAAGCTTTTACGTTATATCCTAATTCTGCTAAAGTTGCAGCAGCAGAACCTCCAGCAAGACCTGTACCAACAATAATTACATCTAAATTACGTTTGTTAGCAGGGTTTACTAAATTAATATGATCTTTATAATTTGTCCATTTGTCCGAAATTGGACCGCTAGGAATTTTTGAATCTAATGCCATTTATAATTTAATATTAATGATTAAAATGATGAAATAATGCAATGAAAATGAAACCAAAAGGAACTACAATTGCAAAAGCATATCCTAATTTATGTAACGATCTTGAATATTTATTATTAAAACCTACCGATTGAAAGGAAGAATTAAAACCATGCCACAGGTGCAATGACAACAATAAGAATGATATACTATACAATGCTGTACGAACAGGACTTTCGAATTTTTCAGTCATTTCATGAAAATATCTAGTCTCATTTAATGGACTAACATCTACATACTTATAAACCATTTCAGGAAACCAAAAATCGTAAAAATGCAACGCTATAAAAGCCAAAACAACTGAACCGGTAACAATCATGTTTCTTGAAGCCCAAGAAGAATTGGCAGCTCCGTTATTCTTTGCATAAGCAATTGGCCTGGCACTTCTATTTTTGAAATCCAAAACAAAACCCATAATGAAGTGAAAAATCACACCAACAATTAAAATAGGCTGAATTACGAATTGAACAAGAGGATTATTTCCCATATAATGGGATATAGAATTAAAAGTATCGGAACTAAAGACCGATGTCATATTGATAAAAAAATGCTGTGCTAGAAACAACATCAAAAAAAGTCCTGAAAGTGCCATAGCTACTTTTTTTGCTATTGACGATTTCAATAATGCAGATTTTGCCATAAGATTTATATAATTTGTTTTAAAAAATTCTACAAAAATAAAGCAATTAGACAGGAACTACAACCTTTTCGTTGTTATTTATAATGATTTTAAAGTGTTTTACACAAAAAAACAAGAAATCCTTAAAAATCAAACAAAATTCAAAAAACAGAAAAATAAACAGTTAAACAAAAAAGAAAAAAATCTTAAATAAGACATAACGAAATTTACTAAAAATCAATCTACAAAGAGACTAAAATTACCAATTCAATAATTTTTATTATTGTTTATTTCTAAATTAACAAAAACACCAAGTACCTTCATTTTATACCCCTAAAACAATTGCACCAAGACAATGCATTTTTAACTTTACACGTTAAAAATTGAATAATGAAAACAGGAATTGATTCCATCTCTTTTGATGTTGCTAAAATACATTTACCCATTAAAACTTTGGCAAAAGCCAGAAATATTGAACCTGAAAAATTAGAAAAAGGCTTAGGTTTAATCAAAATGACATTGCCAGATATTCATCAAGACACCGTTGTTTTTGCTGCAAATGCATTGACAAAACTGACTCAAGAAAACAATCTAAATCTAAACGAAATTGCAAGAATATATGTTGGAACCGAAAGTGCCATAGACAGTTCTAAACCAATTAGCTCTTTTCTAATAGCCTTAATGGAACAAAAATTTGGAGAAAACACTTTATCCGAATGCGATGTAGTCGATTTTACTTTTGCCTGTATCGGTGGCGTTGATGCTTTGCAAAACTGCCTTGATTTTGTAAAATTGAATCCAACCAAAAAAGCAATTGTTGTCACTACTGATTTTGCAAAATACGATTTGAATTCAACCGGAGAATATACTCAAGGCGCGGGAGCTTTAGCAATGTTGATCACTTCAAATCCTAGAATTATTGCATTCGACAACAATTGGGCGACAAGTACAAAAGGTGTTTTTGACTTTTTCAAACCGTTTAGAACACTTTCAAAAGAAGAAATTACAGAAAACAAAAACAATGAATCGTGGTTTGACAATCTTGAAGCCGAAATAGAAATCCACAAAGACCAACCGGTTTTTGACGGACAATACTCCAACCAATGTTATATGGATCGTACCAGAAACGCCTATTTTTCATTAAAAAAATTAAAAAACACTGACGAAACTATCTACAATTCATGGGAAAGCATCATCATGCATTTGCCTTATGCATTTCAAGGACGTCGCATGCTATCTGAGATTTATGCTTTAGATGCCGAAAGTAAAACTATCTCTGGAAACGAAGATGCTTCGGAATACCAAAATAAATTGAAAGGAATCAGCAAATCTGAAGAATACCAGCGTTTTGTAAATGAAAAATTAATGCCTGCCGAATTAGCTTCTTCCTTAATTGGTAATTTATATACCGGTTCCATTTTTATGGGATTACTTTCGACTTTAGCACATTTTTATGATACCAAAAAAGAAATTTCAAATTCAAAATTTGGATTTTTAGCTTATGGAAGCGGTTCTAAATCTAAGGTCTTTGAAGGAACAATTCAACCAGATTGGAAAGCTGCAATTACCAATGTAAATCTTTTCGAAACCTTAGAAGAAAGCCTTGAAATTGATTTTCCAACTTACGAAAAACTTCATAAAAAAGAACAGAAACAAAGCATTCAACTTCCAAAAAACGAATGGATTTTGAACCGAATAGAAAAAGAAATTCCGAATCTATTAGGAGCTCGTTATTACAAATGGGTTGATTAATTTTATATTCCTACTGAAAAAAGCACCGAGAATTCTTAATTGAACTTTCGGTGCTTTTTACTTAAACAGAGCATCCGTCTAACTGAATTTGCTCATATATTGCTGTACGATTAAATCCGTGTTTTCATTTCGAGTCTTTTGCTCTAACTGAATTGGAGGCGAAGCTCTTTCCAAACAATTTTTCACCGCACAAGTTTCACAAGTCACCCCAACAATTTGTTTTTGTATGGATTTATTATCAATGAATTTAAATTTTTTCTTGACACTTGGCGTAATCAATATTCCCACAGATATACTTCTTAAACAATCTTTTTTGAAAGGATCAAGTGTCGCTGAAGAAAATACCAAATACTCATTATTACTGTTGTCATAACGTGAAATTTGCGCATCAAAAAAGTGTGTTTTATTTTGTTTAATTGCATTTTCAATGGTTTTAATCGACACCCATCTTCGGCAATAATGCTCATTCATTTCATTAGCATGCGGCTCCTGTTGATTGGTGATGTGCAATTCTTTTTTTATTTGATACGTATCCGCACCAATTTTGTGAGACAATCGAAGGAAAAATAGGTTTTTTAGCTGAAAATCCTTGGGCAAAATATTCGTCAGTCTTTGATAGAAAGATTCAGGCGAAACATTGAATTTTCCCATAAGTTCAATCATTTCCTGTGGTTTTGGATCTGTTTTCAACAAAAATACATTCAATTCATCAATCAGTTTTTGCCTCGGAATAAGTAATGCTCCGGCAAAATAGGATGCATAAAAATTATTAAGAACCTGATCGAAATTATCAAATTTTATCCAACTGAATGTGTACAGTCTTTCAGTAATTTCAAGGTAATTATATGCTATTTCTTTTGCCAAAATAAAGGCTTTTTGAGGCTCATCGATATCTAACGACAATAATAAAGTCTTACTCTTGGGCACAAATATCGACCTTAAATCCCCCAATTCTTCTTGTTCCGAAAAAACAATTTCATTAATGGTATAACCATATTCTTCAATTAATATAGCAGACAGTTCTTCAATAGAAATTTTAGTATCAATATTTACATGAAACGCTTTAGAAAATTGCAACACTTTCAGTTCTAAATCTTCAAAGTAATTATTATGCGCTTCTTGATACGAACGCAAAGCGGCTAAGAAGAAACTTTCACGGGTCAGATTATAATGCTGTGCTATTTCAATAATCGTACTTATAAACGCATTCACTTTGGCTGGTGCATTGGCAATAATGTCGATAAGATCGTTTTCTTGAATCCCAAAAATCTCCAAAGGAATTTCTTTTAGAATACCCGATTTTAAGATTTCACCTATAGGAGCAAGATTATTATCCAGCTTTAAAGACACCATGTGATCGTACGAAATGTCTAATTTTTCAGACAAAAGAATAATCTTATCTGTTTTAGGATATTTTTTCCCTTTTTCAATTTCGTTTAAATACGATTTTGAAAGGTCGGTAATTTTAGCCAAACCAAATAGTGACAAATTCTTATTTGTTCGAGCCTGCTTGAGTTTCAGCCCAAAAATTAACTTGATATAATCCTTTTCTACATTCATAAATTCAAAGATACGCTAAAAAACAAAAACGTCAAAAAAATATTTTTTTAATTTTTAGCGTACGTTCGCTTGTTTTGTAAAAAACTTTTTTCTAATATTGTCATGTAAAACATATTAACCATGATACACCAACCAGAAACAACCGAAAGAGAGTTCCAGTTTTCTACTGAAACGAATCAACACTATCCCGAAATACTGACGGATGAGGCCATTGATTTTTTAACTGATTTGCATCAAAAATTCAATAACAAAAGACTTTTGTTATTAGAAGAAAGAAAAAAACAACAAGTCAAATTTGATGCTGGCGCTTTGCCTTGTTTTCCAACCGAAACAAAAAGCATTAGAGAAAGCAATTGGCGAGCTGCAACAACTCCAAAAGATTTATTAGACAGAAGAGTCGAAATAACAGGTCCTGTTGATAGAAAAATGGTCATCAATGCGCTTAATTCTGGAGCAAAAACCTTTATGGCCGATTTTGAAGATAGCACTTCTCCAACCTGGAGCAACTTAATGACTGGTCAACAAAATTTGAAAGATGCCGTAAATAAAACCATCACTTTAGATAATCCTTTAAAGAACAAGAAATACTCTTTAAATGAAAATACAGCAGTTTTAATTGTTCGTCCAAGAGGATTGCATTTATCAGAAAAAAATATTTTGATAGACGGCCAAGAAGCTTCAGGTTCACTTATTGATTTTGGTTTGTATGCTTTTCATAATCATGAAGAACTGATAAAAAATGGAACTGCGCCCTATTTTTATTTACCAAAGCTGGAACATTATTTAGAAGCAAGGTGGTGGAATGAAGTTTTTGAATTTGCACAAGAATATTTAGGAGAACAAAACGGGACTTTCAAAGCTACTGTTTTAATCGAAACGATAACTGCCAGTTTTCAATTGGACGAAATAATCTTCGAATTGAGAGATCACATTGTAGGTCTTAATTGCGGAAGATGGGATTATATTTTTTCTTACATCAAAAAACTAAGAAATAATCCCGCTTTTATTGTTCCAAATAGAGATCAGGTAACAATGACTTCACCATTTATGAGCGCCTATTCACAATTGGTAATTCAAAGATGCCACAAACGCAACATACACGCAATAGGCGGAATGGCAGCTCAAATTCCTATAAAAAATGACGAGCAAGCCAATACAATTGCTTTCAACAAAGTAATCGCCGACAAAGAGTGTGAGGCAAAAAATGGGCATGACGGCACCTGGGTAGCACATCCGGATTTGGTTTCGATCGCCATGACTGTATTCGACAAATACATGCCAACGAAAAATCAAATTCATGTAAAAAGAGACGATGTACACGTTACTGAAAAGGATTTATTAGAAACTCCAGAAGGAACAATTACCGAGGAAGGCGTTAGAAAAAACATCAGTATCTCCGTTTTGTATATCGCTTCATGGCTCAACGGACAAGGCGCCACAGCATTACATCATTTAATGGAAGATGCTGCTACTGCAGAAATTTCGAGATCACAATTGTGGCAATGGCTTAAAAACGAAGTGCTTTTGGACAATCAAAAAGTATTAAACGAAAAATACTATCACAGAATAGCCATGGAAGAATTTGAAAAAATAAGAAAAACTGTTGGAGATGAAAATCACGAAAAACAGAAATACAGATTAGCAGAACAACTGTTAGACATATTGGTTGTAAACGACAATTTCATCGAATTCTTAACTATTCCAGGATACCAATACATCTAAAAATAAACCAAACAAACCATATAAATTATTATGAAAACAACAGAAACCAGAATTCAGGAATTAGTTACAGATTGGATAACAAACCCCAGATGGAAAGGAGTTGAACGCCCATACACAGCTGAGGAAGTTGTAAAATTGCAAGGTTCTTATGTTATAGAACATAGCGTTGCTAAAATTGGCGCAGACAATTTATGGAATAAACTTAATTCTCAGGATTTTGTTGCCGGACTTGGTGCTCTTACCGGAAATCAAGCGATTCAGGAAGTAGAAGCGGGATTAGATGCTATTTATTTGAGCGGATGGCAAGTTGCCGCTGATGCAAATGTTGCCGGCGAAATGTATCCTGACCAATCATTATATCCTGCAAACAGCGTTCCGTTGGTTGTAAAACGAATCAATAATGCTCTTTTGCGTGCAGACCAAATACAAGTTGTAAACGGAACAACCGATAAAAAACAATACTTAGTTCCTATAGTTGCTGATGCCGAAGCTGGTTTTGGAGGTAATCTAAATGCATTTGAATTAATGAAATCAATGATTGAAGCTGGCGCAGCAGGCGTTCACTTTGAAGACCAATTGAGTTCTGCCAAGAAATGCGGACACTTAGGCGGAAAAGTATTAGTACCGACACAAGAAGCCATCAATAAACTGATAGCTGCCAGATTAGCGGCCGATGTAATGGGAACGCCAACGTTGATTGTTGCCCGTACAGATGCTGATGCGGCCAACTTATTGACAAGTGATATTGACCCAAGAGACACAAAATTTATTACTGGAGAAAAAACGGGAGAAGGATTTTTCTATGTAAATTGCGGTGTTGAACAAGGAATTGACAGAGGATTGAGTTATGCTCCTTACGCTGATTTGATTTGGATGGAAACAAGTAATCCTGATTTGGCTTACGCAAAACAATTTGCTGATGCCATTCACAAAGAATTTCCAGGAAAAATGCTAGCATACAATTGCTCGCCATCTTTCAACTGGGCTGCTAAATTATCTGTTGCCGAAATGGAAACTTTCAGAGAAGACTTAGCTGCAATGGGATATAAATTCCAATTTATTACTTTGGCTGGATTCCATGCGCTAAACACAAGCATGTTCGAATTATCTAAAGCGTACAAAGAAAGAGGCATGGCTGGATATTCTGAATTACAGGAGAGAGAATTTGCATTGCAAAAACACGGTTTTAAAGCGGTAAAACACCAAGGTTTTGTTGGAACGTCCTATTTTGATGCGGTTCAAAACACTGTTACAACAGGAAAATCTTCTACAACAGCCATGAAAGATTCTACTGAAGTAGCACAGTTTTAAACAAAAATTATTTCAATTAAGAATACAAAGCGTACAAGTTTAAAATGCAAATTTTATTCTTGTGCGCTTTGTGTTTTTTTATTTAAAATTTGTCGAATTCATAACAAAAAACGATTTAAACTTAGTATTTTTGAGTAATTAAAAGTTTAAACCGAATTGTTATGAAATACCATCAAATTGACCGGGATTTATTTATAAAAAATCGCACCAAATTCATGGCTCAAATGAAGCCAAAAAGCGTTGCTATTTTCAACTCTAATGATATTTATCCAATAAGTGCCGATAGCACGATGCCTTTTGCACAACACCGTGACATCTTTTATTTAAGCGGAGTGGATCAAGAAGAAAGTATTTTATTGCTTTTTCCTGATGCACCATACGAACATCAAAGAGAGATGTTATTCTTGAAAGAAACCAGCGAACACATTGCGATTTGGGAAGGCGAAAAACTGACCAAAGAACGGGCGTATGAAGTTTCAGGAATCAGAACTGTATATTGGTTACAGGATTTCGAGAAAATTTTGTTCGAAATGATGACGCATTGTGATACGATTTACATCAATACCAACGAACATTATCGCGCTACTGTAGAAACTGAAACCCGTGAAGCGCGTTTTGTAAAATGGTGGAAAGAAAAATATCCCGCGCATGCTGTCGCAAAAAGCAATCCGATATTACAACGCTTACGTTCAGTAAAAGAAAGTGAAGAATTGGATTTAATCCAAAATGCCTGTAACATTACTGAGTTAGGTTTTAGAAGACTACTCTCATTTGTTAAACCAAATGTAACCGAATACGAAATTGAAGCCGAATTGATTCACGAATTCATTCGCAACCGTTCCAAAGGTTTTGCTTACACACCAATTATTGCTTCCGGAAATAATGCTAATGTGTTGCATTATATTGAAAATAACCAACAATGCCACGCAGGTGATTTGATTTTATTGGACGTAGCGGCAGAATATGCGAATTATTCAAGCGACATGACCCGAATGATTCCAGTTTCAGGAAAATTCACCGGCAGACAAAAAGACGTTTACAATGCTGTTTTACGAGTAAAAAACGAAGCGACCAAAATGCTTACTCCAGGAACACTTTGGAAACAATATCATTTCGAAGTGGGAAAAATTATGACTTCAGAATTACTTGATTTAGGATTATTAGATAAAGCTGACGTCCAAAATGAAAACCCGGAATGGCCGGCTTACAAAAAATATTTCATGCACGGAACTTCCCATCACATGGGATTGGACACGCACGATTATGGAATCCTGACTGAACCAATGCAAGCCAATATGGTTTTCACCGTGGAACCGGGAATTTATATTCCATCTGAAGGTTTCGGAATTCGATTGGAGGACAATGTAATCGTTCAGGAAACTGGAGAACCATTCAATTTGATGAGAAACATCCCGATTGAGGTGGACGAAATTGAAACATTGATGAACTGTTAAACTCCTTTCAAATAGTTATAACCACAACGGCTTACAGCAATGTAGGCCGTTTTTTATTTGGGCGCAACCCAACCTCCGTAAACTCCGGCTGCGTCGGGCTATTCGCTACAAATGAAATTCACTGAACTCCTATGAAAATAAACACACTGTGAAGTAAGTCCTCGTGCCGCAAAAAAAATGCGGCACTGCGGGCTTTTCGCTTCTATCCCTTGCGCGACTAAGCCAAATCACTACAACAAAAGTTTTTCAATATCATAATCCTCTCGCAAAACTGTAACATTCTGAATTCACATTCGACTTATTCAAAAAACTTAAATTACTGAAATCATGCAAGCACACGAAATAGATTATCACATATATGGCGAGGAAATGCAATATGTGGAAATAGAATTAGATCCACAGGAAATTGTAATTGCCGAAGCGGGAAGTTTTATGATGATGGACAATAACATCCAAATGGAAACTATTTTTGGAGACGGTTCCGGGCAGGAAACTGGATTGTTTGGCAAACTTTTAAGCGCAGGAAAAAGAGTGCTTACAGGCGAAAGTCTCTTCATGACTGCTTTCATTAACCAAAACAATACTAAAAGCAAAGTTTCCTTTGCATCACCGTATCCGGGAAAAATCATACCAATTGACTTAACCCAATTTGGAGGGAAATTCATTTGTCAGAAAGATTCATTTCTTTGCGCTGCCAAAGGTGTTTCAGTTGGAATCGAATTCTCTAAAAAACTGGGACGCGGACTTTTTGGCGGTGAAGGTTTCATCATGCAAAAAATAGAAGGCGACGGGCTGGCGTTCGTACATACCGGCGGAACATTAGCCAAAAAAGAATTAGCAACAGGTGAAATCCTAAAAGTAGACACTGGTTGTATTGTAGGTTTTACTAAAGATGTGGATTATGACATTGAATTTATAGGTGGCATCAAGAATTCCATTTTTGGTGGTGAAGGATTGTTTTACGCCACACTTCGTGGACCAGGAACCGTTTATGTGCAATCATTGCCTTTCAGCCGACTCGCCGATAGAATCATAGCATCCGCGCCAAAAGCTGGCGGAAGCAGTCGTGACGAAGGCAGTTTATTAGGTGGTTTAGGAAGTCTTCTCGATGGCGATAGACGATTTTAATTTTTATAAACGGCTTTCAGAAATGGGAGCCGTTTTTTTTAACCATATAAAATGTAAGGACATATTAGTAATTCTTAAATGAACTTATATTTCTTAAATGGTTAAAAAACACATTTTGTTTAATTATTCTCTTTAACGATTTTTACAATTTTCACTTCGTTTTTTTTTCATGTAATTCATGGCAACCCTTTTAAACAGTTACTATAATAAAATCATAAAAAAATAAAGTGTTATTTTTGTAGACTAAATTTCCATTTTGAAACAAATTCTCTTTAAAAATACCAACATCTCCTATTCCGATACTGGAAAAGGAACTGCTATTGTCTTGCTCCACGGTTTTTTGGAGAACAAGGACATGTGGGATTTTTACATTCCGGAATTTGCTAAAAAAAACCGCGTCATCACGATTGATTTATTGGGGCATGGCGAATCGGAATGTTTGAGTTATGTACAAACAATGGAGGATAATGCCGATGCCGTTCACGCCGTTTTATCGGAATTGCGCATCAGGAAAGCAATTTTTGTAGGACATTCTATGGGTGGTTATGTAGCTTTGGCTTTCGCAGAATTATATCCTGAAAACATAAAAGGATTCGTTTTATTAAATTCAACCGCAAGAGCCGACAGCAAGGAACGAAAAATAAATCGGAACCGAGCTATTAAAGCGGCAAAACAATCTTTCATGAATTTTGTTTCACTGTCCATCGCAAATTTATTCAGCGAATCCAATCGAGAGAGACTTTCATCAGAAATTGAAAGGGTAAAAAAAGAAGCTTTAAAAACGCCCCTTCAAGGAATTGTTGCTTCACTCGAAGGAATGAAAATAAGAAAAGATCGTGAAGTTTTATTACACCTTACCCCCTATCCAAAACTATTGATTCTGGGCGAAAAAGATCCTGTTTTAAATTACGAAGAAACTAAAGAACAAATAGAAAATACTACTGTGCAACTGGTTTCTTTTCCAGATGGACACATGAGTCATATTGAGAACCAAGAGGAATTATTGAAAGTATTGTTAACTTTTTTTAAAAGTATCTAAATCATTTCTGAGTTCAAATAACCTTTTTCAACCAATTCACTTCTATCATTTAAGTGGCGCAGTTTTCCTTCTTTCATCAACGCTAATTTTGTGGAGACTTTAATCACATTTTCATAATTATGATCCGTGATGATAATTCCTTTTGCAATTGACATTTCAGTGATTAATCCATTTATCTTTTCAATCATAATTGGCGACAAACCGTTATAAGGCTCGTCAAGCAAAACAAATTTTGAAGGATTATTGAGTATTAATTTAATTCCTAAATACCGCAATTCTCCGCCGGACAAATTCTTTATTTTTTTATTAAGTATCGTTTGAATCATGTCGTCAGCATAAAATTCCTGCAGTTTATCTTTGGCAGTAGACAATACAATAGTCTTTTTTACAGAAAATAAATTTGGAATAAAATTATCTTGAGACAAATAACTTATTTGGTTTAGTAAATCACTGGTTTTTAATTTCACTTCACCATCTACATGAACAAATTTAAAATCGGCAGTTACAATTCCGAAAATGATTTTTAACAATGTCGATTTTCCAGAACCATTCCTTCCTAAAATGCCAATAATATCAGCAGTTTCACATTTCAAATACACATCTGAAACTATGATTTTCCCATCGTATTGTTTTTGAACGCTGTCAACTTCTAAAATACTTTTAGTCATATTAATTGCAGCATTAAATTAATGACTAAAATAAACAGCATTGAAAAAACAATATTCATTAGAAAACTAAAAGTCAACAATTTCAGTTTTGAAATTCCGTTATTGTAATAAAACAAATATTCATTTTTAGAATTCACTTCTTTTATCAAAATACTAATGAAGAAACCAAAAACAATAAGTACGTATTTGAAGGTTTCAAATCCCCCAAAAACCCATGACAAAGCACTTATAGACAAGGCTATCGTCAAAGTGCTTTTATAAAACTCAAAGATGTTGGCTAATTTTCTAATGGGGATTTATGTTTAAATTATTTTTTCTTCAAAAGGAATATTCTCATCCAAAATTTCGCTTAATAAAAGAACCATTTGTTCGAGATAATTACTCAAAATATCCTCGTTTATGATTGAATTGACCTCTTTGTCTTCTTTAAAATTAAACGGAAGAAATCCTGCTTTCAAGTTCTTAAAAGAAATAATTCCGGCTTCAATTGGTTTTCCCTTTGCCTCATTTTCGTACATAAACGCATAAGCCAAAACCTGAATGATTTTGTCGCTTTTAATATCTTCTGTTAATCCTTTCCATGACTTTAAAGTGACGCTTGCTTTTTCTACTTTACCCGTTTTGTAATCGATAATTCTAATGATTCCGTTACGCTCTTCAATTCTGTCCACATTTCCTTTTATCAATACCGGAAAAGGCAAATTAGGATGATTTAATAGTCGCTCGAATGTTTGTTCCAAAGCGATAATTTTGATTGCGTCACCATTCTTAATACTCTCTAATTCTACTTTCAGGAAATTCGAAACATTTCGTTTTGCAACTTCAAAAGCCAATAAATTTCTTCCTTTTTTGATTTCTCCTTCTTTGTAAACCAATTTGAATTGTTTCAGAACCTCAACATCAATTTGTTTAAAACAATTTAAAATATCACTTTCCGAAATAAACTTCCCAATGAACGGTTCGTAAAGGACTTTCAGCGTTTCGTGAATAATAGTTCCTAACGTGTTTAGTGCTATATTTTCTTCGACTTCTTCGACTTCGCTGATGCGTAAAATCTTCTGGAAATAAAACTGAATTGGATTCCTGATATAACTCGTCAAAGCAGATGGAGAAAAACCTTTCTCGGCAATTTCTTTCAAACGAACCATAACACTTTCCGACTTTGGAATTACCATCGGCTGATAGGCAGTTTCAGGAAGAACAGCATTGTAAATTTCATGAGACAAAGTATGATTCCCTTGTTTTTCCACTTCCAATTGCGTGATGAATCTGCTTTTTTCACCCGCATCCAAACCTTCGCTTTCGGTATTATAAAGCAAGTAAATATTTTTAGTGCGTTGTAATAAATGGTAGAAATGGTACGTATAAATCGCATCTTTTTCTTTAAAAGTTGGCAAACCTAATTCGCGTTTTACATCATACGGAATAAATGAATTTTGCGATTTTCCGGCTGGAAATTTCCCTTCATTCATTGAGGTAACGATTACAGTATCAAAGTCCAATACCCGACTTTCTAAGACTCCCATAATCTGTAAACCATTCAACGGCTCTCCTTCAAAGGAAACTTCGGCTAAATCAATTACTTGCTTGTAAATAGCATAAAGCGTTTCTATTTTATCAATATGTTTGTGTTTCGAATAGTAATTAATTAGTTTATTAATCACTTTGAAAATTGCAAAAACGAAAGCTTTGGTGATTTTCTCTTCTTCATTGTCGTTACTCAAATTGTTCTTTATGGTTTGCAATAATTTAGAAATAGTCTCTAATACTGGAATCGATCCGTTTTCCCATTTTTGGAATAATAAAAGAAATAACTCCGATGGATTCCCATTAAGCTCCATCAATTTATGATGGGTGATAAATGTGTAATTATTTTGATTAATGATCTTAACTAATGCATTCGTTTTTGCAAAAGGTTCCACCAAAGGATGTGTCAAAATATCCAATACATCTTTATAATACAATACATAACTTTTGGCATTTCTGGACAAAGCATTCGTATGCATTTTAAACAATTTTGCAATCAAAATCTGCGCTGGATTGTTCTTACTCGAATAACCCATTGTAATATTCAAAGCACCAACAGTTGATGGCAACGAATATAAAAGCGGAACCAAAAGATTTTCCTCACCCAGTACAACTGCGACTTTATCTAACTTACCCTCAGGATTTTCATTGATGACATTTTCAATAATACTTCCGGCGATTTTAGCTTGACCGATAGTTTTTGGTGTCCCAATAACCTGAATATTTTTAGTCTGCGAAAAATCATTTAGAATCCATTCAAAAGGATTGGACTTGTAATACTTCCAACTTTCTTTAAAACGCCTTACAAACAGTCCTGCATCATGATACGGGTCATTTAGGAACGTTTGATCTACATCCCAATATATTTTGGCTTGATCAGAAGCAATAAGATGTTGGATTATTTTTTCTTCGGCTGTATTCAGCGCATTAAAACCCGCAAACAGGAATTGTTTGTTTTGTACTGAATTCGAAAAATGGTTTAAGTTGTTTACCGCTTCACGATAAATCAATCCTTGATACCCGATTCCTTTATTCAATAAATGGGTATAAAGGGATTGATAGTAATTGGGCAGTAATTTCCAAAAATCGATGTATTTTTCTAATAAGACAGTTTTATTTTCGACTTCAATTCCCCATTTTTTGATATCCTCGATATCTTTCAAATAAGAAAGAACATGCGAAGGTTCCAATAAATAGCGGTCGATTTCATTAAAATCCTGTAAAAGCGTTTTAGCCCAATTTGCAAATAATTCAAATGATTGTTGATTTACTTTTTCAGTAATTGACAAATAGACTTCATAGAATTCGAATAACAGCTCTATCGGATCAATCGTACGGATGCCTGCTATGTTTTGAACAAAGTCTTCAATACTTATAATTTCAGGCGAAAGTATGTTTGTCGTTACTTGATTTTTTAGAGCCTCAATTAAGAATATTTTGGCTCTTTTGTTTGGTAATACTACAATCGTATTCGAAAGATTGTCTGAATAGTTTTCGATTAAAACCGAAGCTATCTTATCAAGAAAAGAAGTATTTGTCATTTTATAAAAATAAAAAAAACGCCTCGATAAATCGAGGCGTTTTCTATAAATATTTGAAAGAAATTATTCTTTGATTAATTTCACTTCAACTCTTCTGTTTTTCGCTTTTCCTTTAGCTGTTTTATTAGTGCCAATTGGTTTAGTTTCACCAAAACCTGTAGATCTAAGTCTATCAGCAGCAATTCCGTTTTCAATTAAATAATTTTTAACTGCAGCAGCTCTGTTTTCAGATAACGTTTGGTTCATAGCATTACTACCATCACTATCAGTATGTCCTTCAATCATGAATTTTGCTGTAGGATATTCTTTTAAGATAGCTACAATGTTTTGCAATACAGGGTAAGTTTCTTCTTTAAAAGTAGATTTACCACTGTTGAACAAAATTGTTTTAGCATAAGTATTTAATTTCATTACTTGTTCTTCTGTAATTTCAGGACAACCGTTGTTAGCAACAGTACCTTTTACTTCAGGACATGCATCATCTTTATCTAAAACACCATCTCCATCAGTGTCTGGCCAAGGACAACCTGCGTTTTCTTTAGGACCTGCAACAGTTGGACATTTATCATCTTTATCAGCAACTCCATCGCCATCAGCATCTGGACAACCTTTTAATGCAGCTAAACCAAATACATCTGGACAAGCATCATTACCATCAGCAATTCCATCGCCATCAGCATCAGGACAACCATTTAATGCAGCTAAACCAGCAACTTCTGGACAAGCATCAGCACTATCTTGAATTCCATCACCATCAGTATCAGGACATCCGTTGAATTGTTTTAAACCAGCAACTTCTGGACATGCATCATCTTTGTCATATATTCCATCACCATCAGTATCTTTACCTCCAAATTTGAAAACAAGACCTGCAGAATGTTGAAAATGTGATGGAGCGTCTGGAGTTCCAGAAGCATCTTCTCTATCACCAAAAGATTTTTTGTATTTTGTTGCAAGTTCTAGCCCAATAGCTTCAGTAAACCATAAAGTAAGACCAGCACCTGGATTAAGAGTTCCATAACTACTATCACCAAAGAATGTATATCCTCCACCAACAGATAATGACGGATCAATTACTTTAGAGTTGATTAAGTTCATCAAACTGTATTTGATAGTTGCATCAATACCATAATACATTAAATCCCCAGGATTAGATACTACGTATCCGCGAGAATCATGACCAACAGCAGTTGGATCAAATTTCACATATTTATCAATTTTATTTACAGAACCACTAAGTCCAAAAGAGAAATTATCTCCTATGAATCTAGATACACTAAGGTATGATACAGAAGGAAGAATATTCCAGTTATCTTTAACAGCGAATGGCTGAGAAAAATGTTTGTCTAACCAATTATGCCCACCACCTGCACTAGTTTTAGTGTCAACGGCATTAACCCCAAAAGAGATTGCCCATGGATTGTTACCGTCTTGTGCGTGAGAGCTTAAACCCATCACCATCATCACAGCAACTAGAAGTTTGTTAAGATGTTTCATACTTAATTTTTTTTAATTACAATTTAGTTAATTACAGACAAAAGTAACTCGTAAATTTTTAACTACAAAATGAAATGTTAAAAAAAAACAAAAATATAGGTACAAAGTGGAAATTATATAACATTCAACAGAAATTATATAACATCCAACAGACGCCCAACTTCAACAAAAGCACCAATTGCCTTATCCAAATGCGCCTTTGTATGTGCTGCGGAGAGCTGCACTCTAATTCTCGCTTTATCCTTAGGAACCACCGGAAAAAAGAAGCCTATAACATAAATACCTTTTTTTAAGAGCTCATTTGCCATAGTTTGAGACAATTTTGCATCATAAAGCATCACAGGAACAATCGCAGAATCACCATCAATAATATCAAAACCAGCCTTTTTCATTCCTTCTTTGAAATAGTTTGTATTCCATTCTAGCTTATCACGCAATGAAGTATCCTTTTCTAATAGTTCAAATACTTTTATTGAAGCTCCAACAATTGCTGGTGCTAAAGAATTAGAGAACAAGTAAGGTCTGGAACGTTGACGTAATATTTCAATAATTTCTTTTTTGGCTGTGGTATATCCTCCCATGGCACCACCAAGTGCTTTCCCTAATGTTCCGGTGATGATATCAACTCTTCCCATTACACCTTTTGCCTCCAATGTTCCTTTTCCAGTTGCACCAATGAATCCGGCAGCATGACATTCATCCACCATAACCATGGCATCATATTTATCAGCCAAATCACAAATTTTATCCAAAGGAGCCACAACACCATCCATAGAAAAAACACCGTCTGTAACAATTAATTTGAATCGGGCTCCGGCTTCGTTAGCTTTGATCAATTGCTTTTCCAAATCTTCCATATTGCTGTTTTCATAGCGATAACGAGCCGCTTTACACAAACGAACACCATCTATAATGGAAGCATGATTCAAACTATCCGAGATTATTGCATCGTTCTCTCCTAACAACGGCTCAAAAACACCACCATTGGCATCAAAAGCCGCTGCATAAAGAATAGTATCTTCTGTTCCGTAAAACTCAGAAATCTTTTTTTCCAGTGTTTTATGAATATCTTGGGTTCCACAGATAAAACGTACCGATGACATTCCGAAACCATGCGTGTCCAAAGCATCTTTAGCAGCCTGGATCACTTCTGGATGCGATGACAATCCAAGGTAATTATTGGCACAAAAATTTAAAACTTTCTCCCCTGTCGAAATCGTGATTTCTGCTCCTTGCGGAGAAGTGATGATTCTTTCTTTTTTGAAAATTCCATTATCTTCAATAGTTTGCAATTCTGACTGTAAGTATTCTTTGATTTTTCCGTACATTTTATGTGTTTATTTAAGCCGTTATTTATTCATTTCAATATTAGCTTACAAATTTACTACATCGATTTCTTTCCCTATGTATATCAATGCCTTTTTAACTACTTTGTATCCTATTTTCTCAATAGCATCCTGATAATTCTCCAATTGTTGTTGATATTTAACATTATGCGTTCCAGTTTTATAATCCAGCAACAATACTTCTCTGTTTTTCGTTAAAACCATTCGATCCGGTTTTACTGCTTTTCCTTCTTTTTGAATAATCGTTTGTTCATTCAAAATTTCATTTCCTTCAGCAAAATAAGTTGAAAGTTCTAAATGATTGACAATTTCCTGAATCGTTTTAAAAACTGTTTCTTTTTGAGCAAAAGTTATCAATCCGTTTTCAATAGACTTTGTAATTGCCAAATCAACATCGTTTTTAGTTTTCACAAAAGATAAAATCTCGTGAATTACATTTCCATATTCTATAGCTTCCTGCTGATGCGTTCCCCACATTAATGCTTCTCGCTGTGCGATTTTTATATTCTTTGGATTTAGAATTCCTAAAACCAAAGGAATCGTTTTTGAAGTATCGATGTGTTGTTTTGCTGAAGATAATTTCGTTGAGCTCCCAAATTCATATTCCAATTTATTTTCATCGAATTCGCCTTTATTACCTAAATAATTAATAAAAAAGGCACACATATTATTTTTTGGAACTTCTCCTTTACTGGACAAGTTCATATTCGAAATCACATACAATTGTTCCTCAGCTCGGGTTAAAGCCACATACAAAACATTGATATTATCCAATAACTCTTCCTGCTTTTTTTGATTGTAAACCTCAGCAGCTTCCTCTCCAAATCCTTCAACTGCGCTACTATTGTCAATTAAAACTTTGGGCAAACCGAAATCTTGTTCCTCAGCATTGAGCCATAATTTATCTTTAGGTTTTCTATTGTAATCTTCCTCGGCAAAAGGAAAAATCACAACCGGAAATTCCAAACCTTTTGACTTGTGAATGGTCATAATCCGGACCGCATTAGTCCCTTCCGGAGACGGAATGCTAAATTTATCCGCATTTTTATCCCAATAATTTAAGAAATCAGAAATTCCAGCTTGGTTGCGAATGTCTCGTTCGAGAACAATGTCCAGAAAATATTGAACGTAGGCATTCCCCTCCCCGACCCTCCCCAAAGGGGAGGGAGACTGAACGGTTACTTTGTCAATAGAAAAATTCTCTTCCGTTTTATCCGATACCGTCGAATTCTCAATAAAAAAATTCTCTTGTGAAATTAATTCGTTTTTTATTTTTTCTAAAACTATCGAAATACTCCCTATGATTTCTTCGTTTTTAAATCGAATGACTTTATACCCTAATTTATTTAGGGTAATTGTTCTATCATTGTCTAACTCAACTTGTTCTTCAGTAAAATGATAATCGCCATCAACTTCAATTACCAGTTTTTTTGACAAACAAACAAAATCAACAATAAAATCATCTATCAAATGTTGTTGTCTAAATTTACTATCTAAAGACTGGGACTTAAGCTCCAACCACAAGATTTTTTCAGCATTTGTCGGGTTCTTCCTCATTTTTTTTGCTTTTTCCATCAAAAGATGAGAATAATTTCCGCCTGTCATATACCCTAATTTATCAAAACTATCATTCACATAGTTAACCACTCCGTCACCCCTTCCTTCGGAGGGGGCTGGGGGGAGAAACTTTGCTATTATAGTTTCAACCGCTTCATATAATGATTTTTTTCTAATGTTTTGAAATGAAAGTGAAACATCAAAACTCATCAACCAATTTTCGAAATCAGTTTCCTTAAATAATGCCATTCCTTGAGCAATAAAATCGTGAATCGGTAATTTATCCTGACTGTTTTGAGCTAAATATTGAAGGAAATGCGCTTTGGATTCCAAATCAGAACTGTTTTTCAGGTATTTTAATAAATGAATAATTAACCGAACTTCGGTAGCGTTTTGAATCATTAGCGTTTCTGAGGACAAAAGCGGAATTCCTTGCTCCGTCAAATAATTTGCAATTGCAATTCCCTGATCTCGCTTTCTGGTCAGAATCACAATATCCTTATATTCAAATCCTTGTTGTAGTACTTTTTGAATCGTATTTAATGTTGCTAAAACATACAAATCGGTTTTATCCAAGGCTTCTTCATCTCCCGAAGCTTCGGGATTATTATCTATTTCCTCTACTTTCGGGATAAAGGAAATATTTACATAGCCACCCGTTTTGTTGTTTGTCTTTTGATGACTGTGATTTTCATACAAATCTTTATAATCCAGATGTTCGAATTCATTCGACAACAATTTAAAGAGATCATTATTGAATTCGATTATTTGCGAATAACTGCGGTAATTTTTATCTAAATGTTCGAGTTTTTTATCGGGATTATTGAACGGATTTTGGTCTTTACTCAATTCAATAAACTGTTCCGCTTTTCCACCACGCCATCTGTAAATAGACTGTTTCGGGTCACCCACAATCATCAAAGTTCCTTTTACACCAAAATCATCCTGACCCGAAAGTGCATTGTCAATCAGCGGAATCAAGTTTTGCCACTGCATTTCGGAAGTGTCCTGAAATTCATCAATGAAAAAATGACGGTAACGTTCCCCCAATCGTTCATAAATAAAAGGCGCAGGTTGATTTTGAATTTCACGGTGAATGATTGCATTGAATTCGGAAATGGAAAGTACGTTTTGTTCGCTCTGGATTTTTGCCAATTCGTTGCTAACCGTATTTAACAACGATAAGGGCGTAATATTTTTCAGAAAGGCTTTATAAAAATCACGCTTTTCGAAACTTTTGTAAATTTTATCAAGCGTTTGCAATAAATCAGGAATTATGTTTTCAATAATTGCACGGTCTTTTGCCGTTTTATTGATTTTTATGTCATCAAATTCGTGATAGGTTTTGTTTTTTGGATTGAATTTTCCTTCTTGAATACTCGACAAATGTTTTGGAAAATGTCCTGCTGAAAAGGATTTGGTATCAATTCCGTTTTTTTCGATTAGCAACAAAGCTTCCTCCGCAAAAACGACACTTTCTTTTTCCAAAACTTTACAGGCTTCGGCTAGTTTGTTTTTTATTTCGACAAACTCAGCAATGGATTTATCCTGAAAATGGGTAATTTCATTTCTATTATTTTCGTTTAAAACTAAACGACCGGTTTCGAGAATTTCACGCGAAATATCCCAAGATTTGTCATCATCGGTTTTTTCCATCGTGAAATCGATTAACAGTTTTGTTAATGTTTCATCTTCTCCGGCTTGGGCAATTATGGCATCGACTGCTTCTATCAATAAATTTTCGGTATCTAAAGTGACTTCAAAAGTCATAGGCAAATTCAAATCATGGGCAAAAGCCCGAATGACTTTATGTGTGAATTTATCAATGGTCGAAATATCAAAAGCGGCATAATTATGAATAATATGCTTGATGATTTGTTGTGATTTGGTTTTGATTTCAATAATGGAAAGTTCAGTGTCTATAGCCAAATCCTGCATTAAATCCTGCGCTTTTGGATTTGGTTCGTTTTTGGCAAATTCGGATAAACTGCCTACGATTCGGCTTTTCATTTCGTGCACCGCTTTGTTGGTAAACGTAATGGCTAGAATGTTACGATAGGCATCATTTTTCTTAGCAACAAGAATTATTTTTAAATATTCTTTGACCAAGGCGTAAGTTTTTCCTGAACCTGCCGATGCGTCGTATATGGAGAATGAAGGTCTTTGCATTTTGATGTTTTTTTGACAAAATAGATTTTAAACCATATAAGTCAATTAAGAAAATATAAGTTTTGGAATGTGTAAATTTTATACATTAATCTAAATGATGTTAATTCCGATAAAGCCCTAGCCCTGATTACTTCACTTAGCTTCTATTTTTATAGGAGTTCAGTGAACTTCGTTTGAAGCGACATCCTTATGTGCCGTCCCGAAGCTTCGGGACGGCACATAAGATATAGCGAATAGCAGGAAATAGCTTCTAAAAACACAACTATTTTTAGGTTACTTTTAAAATTTGTTCGTATAAAACTTAAAAGTAGTATTTTTGCAGCATGGAAACAAATAGACAGAAAAAAATAGGTGGGGTTATCCAAAAAGATTTGGTTGACATTCTGCAAGGTGAAGTGAGAAAAAACGGAGTTACAAATTTGATAATTTCGGTATCCAAGGTTGTTGTAACTTCAGATTTATCCGTGGCTACAGTACATTTAAGCATTTTTCCTCAGGATAAAGCTAAGGAAACTTTGGCGGCAATAAAGACGAATTCGACTTTAATAAAACACGATTTATCACAACGTGTTCGTTTACAATTAAGAAAAGTTCCAAATTTGGTTTTCTTTATTGATGACTCTTTAGACTACATTGAAAAAATTGACAATGCCTTGAAAAATCAAGAAAATCCTATAGAAAACAGAGATCTTCTAGAAAAACGCAGACATTCATAAAATTTGAATTTCCCCCTTTACATAGCCAAACGCTATATTCTTAGCAACAGTAAAAACAATGCGATCAATATCATCAATCGAATTGCCAGCATGGGAATTATTGTTGGCGCAATGGCTTTGTTTGTGGTTTTATCTGTTTTTAGCGGATTGAAAGTTTTTAGTCTTTCGTTTACGAATGATATTGATCCTGATTTAAAAATAAGCAGTACTCTAGGGAAATCATTCCTTATTTCTCCAACGCAGGAAAGCCAAATCAAGAAAATTGATGGGCTAGCTTCTTATACAAAAATAATAGAGGAGCGCGTTTTATTTACTTTTGACGGAAAACAGGAAGTTACTTACTTGAAAGGAGTTGATTCCAACTTTAGCAAAGTAAATGCTATTGAAAAGAAACTTTTCAACGGGCAGTGGCTCAAACCAGACACCTATCAAGTAGTAGTTGGGTACGGAATTGCCCAAAAATTCTCGATGGGATTGCTTGATTTTAATCATCAATTGGAAGTTTTAGTCCCAAAACCTGGGAAAGGCGCTATCGAAAATCCAGAACAGGCTTTTAACAAAACTGATATTATTCCTGTTGGAATTTATGCCATCAGCGAAGATCTTGATTCTAAATATGTTTTTGCCGATTTGGGTTTAGCGCAAGAATTATTGGAATATAAAACCAATCAGGTTTCGGGGATTGAAATCAAAGAAAAAGCTGGTACTGATGAAAATGCCATCACAGACCAACTTCAAACCATTTTTAATAATACCATTACTGTAAAAAATAGGGCTCAACTCAACGAATCGCTCTATAAAATGTTGAATACTGAGAATATTGCGGTGTATTTGATTTTTACCTTAGTGATTGTTGTGGCACTTTTCAACTTAATTGGCGCGCTGATTATGATGATTTTGGATAAAAAAGGAAACCTAAAAACCTTATTCAATCTCGGAACTGAAATCAAGGATTTACGAAAAATATTTTTGCTCCAAGGAACTTTATTGAGTGTTTTTGGCGGAATTATCGGGTTGGTTTTAGGAGTTATAATTGTGTTACTGCAACAACATTTTCAACTGGTTATGATTACACCTACGCTGGCTTACCCTGTAGTTTTCTCTCTGGAAAATGTATTGATTGTTTTGGGAACTATTGTCACGCTTGGTTTTATTGCTTCGCTGATTGCAAGTAGCCGCGTGAGTAAGAAGTTGTTGGATTAAGATTAATGATTTCAGGTTTCAGGTTTCAGGTTTCAGGTTTCAGGTTTCAGGTTTAAAAAAATAAAACACGAATTCCACTAATTTACACGAATTAATTTGTGCAAATTAGCGGAATTCGTGTTTAAATTATTTAGCTACACTACTTCATAACCCGCATACGCTTCTTCAATCTCATTCAAAGCAGCAAACAACTCTTCAGGTCGATCTAGCGTTACTAATTTTTGTTTGAAGGTTTTAAAAGAATGAATTCCTTTGAAATAATTGGTATAATGTGGTCTGGTTTCAACGATACCCAATCTTTCTCCTTTCCATTCCATTGCCCAAGTGAGGTGATTTCGAACTGCTTCCACTCTATCGACAACGGTAGGTTTTGGTAAATGTTCCCCTGTTTTGAAGTAATGTTTAATTTCGTTGAAAATCCAAGGATAACCAATCGCAGCACGACCAATCATGATTCCGTCAATACCGTATTCATTTTTATAATGTAATGCTTTTTCCGGCGAATCGATATCACCGTTACCAAAAATAGGCATCGTGATTCTGGGATTATTTTTTACTCGGGCAATGTGCGACCAATCAGAGTGTCCTTTGTACATTTGGGCACGTGTTCTGGCGTGTATACTCAAAGCTGCAACACCAATGTCTTGCAAACGTTCCGCAACTTCATCAATATTAATGGAATTATCGTCCCAACCCAAACGGGTTTTTACGGTTACTGGCAAATGGGTACTATCGATAACAGCCTGAGTCAAACGAATCATCAAATCAACGTCTTTCAAAACACCGGCACCGGCACCTTTGCAAACCACTTTTTTTACAGGGCATCCAAAATTAATATCTATTAAATCTGGATTTACTGCTGAAACAATTTTGGAAGACATGGCCATTGCTTCTTCGTCTCCCCCAAAAATCTGGATTCCAACTGGGCGTTCGTAATCGAAGATGTCTAATTTCATTCGGCTTTTGATGGCATCCCGAATTAATCCTTCAGAAGAAATAAATTCCGAATACATTAAATCAGCACCATGGGCTTTGCACAATCTGCGAAAAGGCGGATCGCTCACATCTTCCATAGGTGCGAGAAGTAAAGGGAATTCGGGTAATATTATGTTGCCAATCTTGACCATCTTCATTTTTTTTGCAAAAATACGCTTTTTAGATGAAACGATAATAAACTTAAAAATAATAGACGAATAGACCCGTGATTTTAGATAATTATGTTAAAAGCTATTGGGCTAGTTTATTAAATGCGGAAAGACTTTACACAAACCGATTAGTTTGCGGTTTTGAGACTTTGAAACTGTTGAATTTAGCGTATATTTGCAGATTAATTGTCCCTTTCCAAACTAATTTTTTGGGCAAGCGATGGTTTTGCGTGAGATTTGAGATTAAGAGGAGGATAGCCAGGGCTGTCAGGTAATTTAAAATAAATTGGTATTTGCGTGAGGGATAGAAGTGGAAAGCCCACAGCAAAGTGTAGCGACAGCGGAACTTTGCGAGGACTTGAAACGGATAGCCCGACCCGCTTTTTCAGCGGGTCACGCCCTGAAACAAATTCAGGGTAAACCTAAATAAATTTGATATAAACAGAAAATGAAACACATAAGGAATTTTTGCATAATTGCACATATTGATCACGGAAAAAGTACGCTTGCTGACCGATTACTTGGCGCAACACAAACCGTTACCGCTCGTGAAGAAAAAGCGCAATTGCTTGATAACATGGACTTGGAGCGCGAACGTGGGATTACGATAAAAAGTCACGCGATCCAGATGGAATATACTTATAAAGGACAAGAATACATCCTGAATTTGATTGATACTCCGGGACACGTGGATTTTTCGTATGAGGTTTCCCGGTCGATTGCGGCTTGTGAAGGTGCACTTTTGATTGTGGATGCTGCGCAAAGTATTCAGGCGCAAACAATTTCAAATTTGTATTTGGCTCTCGAAAATGACTTGGAGATTATTCCAGTTTTGAATAAAGTAGATCTACCAAGTGCGAATCCTGAGGAAGTTAGCGATGATATTGTGGACTTGTTAGGATGTAAACTGGAAGATATTATTCATGCTTCGGGTAAAACCGGTTTGGGTGTAGAAAATATTTTGGCAGCCATTATCGAAAGAATTCCACCTCCAACAGGAAATATTGATGAGCCATTACAAGCCTTAATTTTTGACTCGCATTACAATCCGTTTCGAGGAATCGAAGTTATTTTCCGTGTGAAAAACGGACAGATTAAAAAAGGCCAAAAGATTAAATTCATGGCTACCGGAAATGAATATTTTGCGGATGAAATTGGGACTTTAAAACTGAACCAAGTTCCGAAACAAGTAATTTCGGCAGGTGATGTTGGTTATTTGATTTCTGGAATTAAAGAAGCCAAAGAAGTAAAAGTAGGAGATACATTGACGGATGCAAAAAATCCAACAACGAATATAATTCATGGTTTTGAAGATGTGAAACCAATGGTTTTTGCTGGAATCTATCCTGTAGATACCGAAGATTACGAAGAGTTGAGAAACTCTATGGAAAAATTGCAGTTGAATGATGCTTCTCTGGTGTTTTTACCGGAAAGCTCGGCAGCTTTGGGATTTGGTTTCCGTTGTGGATTCTTAGGAATGTTGCACATGGAAATTATCCAAGAACGATTGGAGCGTGAGTTCAATATGACTGTTATTACTACGGTTCCCAACGTTTCGTATTTAGCTTATACTAAAAAAGATCCTACAACACCACTTATAGTAAACAATCCTTCGGACTTGCCCGAGCCTTCTCGTTTAGACCATGTTGAAGAGCCTTTTATAAAAGCAACTATCATTACCAAAGCCGATTATGTTGGGAATGTAATGAGTTTATGTATCGAAAAACGTGGGTTAATTACTAATCAAACGTATTTGACTACGGAACGTGTAGAATTGACTTTTGATATGCCGTTGGCAGAGATTGTATTTGACTTTTATGACCGTTTGAAAACAGTTTCTAAAGGATATGCTTCTTTTGATTATACGCCAATTGGGATGCGAACTTCTAATTTGGTTAAAGTTGATATCTTGTTGAACGCTACCATTGTGGATGCTTTGTCATCTTTGATGCATGCCGATAATGCGTATTCTATTGGTAAAAAAATGTGTGAAAAACTGAAAGAATTAATCCCACGCCAGCAGTTTGACATTCCTGTTCAAGCAGCAATCGGTGTTAAAGTAATTTCGCGTGAAACGATAAAAGCGTTGCGTAAAGACGTTACCGCCAAATGTTATGGCGGGGATATTTCTCGTAAACGTAAATTATTGGAAAAACAGAAAAAAGGTAAAAAACGTATGAGACTTGTGGGGAATGTTGAAATTCCGCAAGAAGCGTTTATGGCGGTTTTGAAATTGAATGATTAAATTCCATCCTAAATCCTTCCCGAAAGGAAGGACTTTGTTGAAATAAATAGGAAACCTGATAATGAAAATTGTCAGGTTTTTTTATACATAGTCATTTCTGATTTAGAAATATTTACATCTGTTTATAAAGAACCTATGATTACATTCGCACTGCCCGTATGAATTGCCGTTGGTTTTAACCAACGGAATAGGGATTCAAGTAGCATTGGCTTTAGCCAAAATAGAGCGCAATTTTGGCTAAAGCCAGCAAGATTTATACATTTCCTTCCGTTGGTTAAAACCAACGGCAATTCAAACAATAATTCAAATAATAATCGGATTTCAAATTTATTTATTCTTCAACCATTCAAACAATCGTTTGGCATCTTCGAATCTAAACAATTGGGTTCCTTCATTCATCGTTGCTGCTGATCCGCAGGCTACACCCCAACGAATAACTTCTTTCAGGTTTTTATTTTGCGAAAGTGCCCAAACCATTCCACCAACCATACTGTCACCTGCACCAACGGTACTTTTTTTCGCTACATTGGGAGCAGGAACAAAATCATAAGAATCTTTTGTAACCAATACTGCGCCTTGTGGACCAAGGGAAACGACTACGATTTCGGCACCACCTTTGGCAATGATTTGTTTTGCGGCTTTATTTACTTCTTCCATTTCGAGACTTTCGACATCTATCAGTTTTGCTAATTCGCCAATATTCGGTTTTATCATATAAACACCCGCTTCAATCACTTTTTTCAAAGCTTCACCCGAAGTATCCACAATCAATTTTGAATTAGATTCTTTCGCAATACCAGCAAAAACTTGATAAAAATCTGATGACAATCCTTCATTCAAACCTCCACTAATAACTAAATATTTGGACTTTAATTTTTGAATTGTCTGAATAATTTTGTCTTTTTCCAATTCCGTTATTTCGGCTCCTTGGAAACTAAAACGGTATTGTAAATTTGTATTATCATCAACCGCAACAAAGCTTTCTCTTGTCCAACTCTGGATTTCTATGGCTTCATATTCTATTTTTTCTTTCTGAACAAGTTCTTTAAGCATCGTGCCAATAGGTCCGCCCGAAGTGAACACACAGTATGATTGGCCGCCTAAACGAGAAATTGCTTTCGAAACATTAATTCCGCCTCCACCTGCATCATAACGTGGTAATCCGCATCGAATTTTTTGTTCCGGGACTAAACCTCTAAAATGAGCACTTTTATCCAAAGCAGGATTAACCGTAAGTGTAACAATATCAAATGACTTCATTTTTACAAATTTAATACTCTAAAGGTCGGATAAAATTCATAAAAATTGATACAATTCAAGGCGAATATTTCTTCGTATATTTGCAACCTCAAAACAAAGAAAAAAAATGATCGAAGATAAAACCCCACAACGCACAAGTATAGCTCAATTAGGAGAATTTGGATTGATAGACCATTTGACAAAAAACTTTGAAATCAATCAACCTTCGACTTTAAAAGGAATTGGAGATGATGCTGCCGTTTTGGATTTTGCAGCTAAAAAAGTAGTTATTTCCACTGATTTATTGATTGAAGGTGTACATTTTGATTTGGCTTATATGCCGTTAAAACATTTAGGTTACAAAGCGGTCGTGGTCAATGTTTCTGATATTTGCGCCATGAATGCAAAGCCAACACAAATCACGGTTTCAATTGCGGTGTCTAATCGTTTTCCTTTGGAAGCTTTAGATGAATTATTTGCAGGAATTACGCATGCAGCACGTGAATATAATGTAGATGTTATAGGTGGCGACACTACTTCATCACAAAAAGGATTGATTATCAGCATTACCGCTATTGGCGAAGCTGATGAAAATGAAATAGTGTACAGAAACGGTGCCAAACAAACCGATTTATTAGTTGTAACCGGAGATATTGGAGCTGCTTACATGGGATTGCAGGTTTTGGAGCGTGAGAAACAGGTTTTTCAGGTCAACCCAAATTCACAACCGGATTTGGACGCTTATACCTATTTGATCGAACGTCAATTAAAACCGGAGGCCAGAAAAGATGTGCGTACTTTATTGCACGCTTTAGAGATAAAACCAACTTCAATGATTGATATTTCTGATGGATTGTCATCTGAAATTATGCATTTGTGCAAACAATCCAAAGTGGGCTGTAATTTATATGAGGACAAATTACCAATCGATCCTCAATTTATTAATGTCTGTGAAGAATTCAACATCGATAGCACGACAGTTGCGATAAACGGAGGGGAAGATTACGAATTGCTTTTTACCATTGCCATGGAAGACTTTGAAAAAATAAAAGGTAATCCAAATTTCACCATTATTGGCCACATGACACAAGAAAGTGAAGGCATTCACTTAGTCACTCGAGCCAACACAAAAATTGCTTTAAAAGCCCGTGGTTGGGATGCTTTGAGTGAATAAAATATACATAAACCAAACAAAAAACGACACTTTCACAAGTGTCGTTTTTTGTTTGAAATTCATTTAATAGCTAAAAAAGTAATCCTTGATTTTTTGCCTCGCGAATTAAATCAATATCGCTACCATTGTCTATTTTCAATAATTCTTTTAGATTTAGCTTTCTTCTTTCTATTGCACCTAATGATATTGGAATATATTGTGGAATATCATTCAGCTTAGTACCTTTCGATAAATGAAACAGAATCTGTTTATCAAATTGATCAATTTCTATTGTGTCTTTTTCTGCCAAGTCTAACATTTTTTGAACAGATTGACTGTAATATATTTCGTTTTTTATGACTTTATCAAAAGCAAAAAGTAATTCATCGAATGTTAAATCATTTTTAATTACTAGTCCATTTGGGTTTATTGTTTTAATTATCGTCTTTATTTTTAGCAATTCAGTATACATTGTCAGCAAAATAATTTTGCAATTGGGCATAAATTCATTAATCAATTTTGCCAAATCCTCCCCCGAATAAATCCCTTTTTCTTCGTAAGGCGGCATACTAATGTCTAAAAAAGCGATATCAAAAGCTAAAGTAGCAGGATTTGTAATGATATCGTATGCCGATTCACAATCTTTGGCCTGGCTAATAAAAAATTCAAATCCCTTAGGGTTATATCTTGTAATTGCATTCTTATACCCTTCTATAATAAAAGGATGATCGTCTACGATTAATATATTATTTTGAATGATTGTCTTTTCAGTTGAGGCAAGTGTCATTTCTCTGTAAGTATTTGTTTCTGTTCTATTGGGACTGTAATTGTAATGCTTGTTCCTTCTCCTTTTTTTGATTTTATGTCGACCATTCCATCACATTCACTTGTTCGAGATTGTATGTTTTGTAGACCTATACCCTTTTTTGCTTTGTTCACATTAAACCCAATTCCATCATCACTTACTACTAAAAATAAATCATCCTCCTTTTTTTTGAGTTCTACTTTGATAGCACTCGCGTTGGCATACTTATTAATATTTTGAAGCGACTCCTGAATAATTCGGTATAAATTTATTTTAACCGCATTGCTTAACAACTCCCATTTTATAGTTGGATCAATGATTGTAGCTAGTTTTGGTTTAAATGTCTTTTTTTGTTCTTCAAACAAATTATTTACTATGGCAACGAAGTTATTAATTAATTCTGATTTTTCTCTATTCAAATCATGTGAAATTTCACGAATATCCTGCTCTATATTTTTTAATTCCGACAAATAACTATTTCTTTGGTTAACAGCAATCTCATCATTGAATCTATTCAACCCATCTAAATTCATTCGTACGCCAAACATTCTACCTAATACTCCATCATGCAACTCTTGTGCAACTCTTTTTTTCTCCACAATTCTATTGGTTTCAATGGTACTTTGCTGCGAAATCATCAAATTATAAATTTCCTCATTGACCTTTTGCTGCTCTTGTTTGAATAACAATTCCCTGTTTTTAGCTTTTTGCGCCTTAATGATATACAAAAATAATCCCAAAATGGTAAATGCACTAAATCCAAACAATAGATTCCTGTTTTTAGTTTCCAGATTAGTGTTCTCGCCTTTTATTTGATCGGTTTCATATTCTATACGAGAGAATTTATCTCCCATTTTTCGTTCTGCTTTTTGTAACTCTTCGTTGATTCGAATATATTCTTTTGAATAAACAGAAGCTTTTTGGGGTTCTATAACAGCTAATTGTTTCAGTGCAACTAAAATATCACGAGGATTATTGGTGGTTCGAGATAATAAAAGTGCTTCTTTAGAATATTGCAATGACTTTACAGCATCCTTTTTTGAAGCGAAATATTCTGACAAATGAATTTTATTAATAAATATCCCTGTGGTCAATTGAAGACTATCTCTCAATTTTAGCGATTGATAAAATAATTCCGGTAGTTTATCTGAATCTTTCAATTTAAATTTTGAATATGCCAAGTTATCTAACAACATGGTATAAACGTATGGCTTTTGTATTTTTAAGTTTTTTTGTTCCAATCCTTTTTGAAAATAACTTTTTGCAAGCAAGTAGTTTCTAGAATTTAGATACAGAAACCCGATATTATTATACGTCGTAGCTTTGGACTGAAATTCCTTAGGTATTATTTCATCATCACTAATTACTAATGCTTTATTATGATATGTAATTGCATTTTCAAATTCACCAAGCTCACCATATATTATTCCCAGAAGGTTATAAGCATCGTATAAAATATTATTTATTTGCTTTTCTCCTTTAATTATTCGTAGCACATTGAAAACTGATTTTTCACTCCCTAAAAAATCACCCGCCTTATATTGTAAATTAGCCTTGTTTATTAGTATTTTACCCAAATTAAAATTATCCCCCAGTTTCACATACATTTTTTCTGCTTTATAATAAAACAGAAAAGCGCTGTCTAAAACTGCTTGAGAATCATAATAATCTCCTAAATAGGTGTAGGCCTTTGTTATGTTTAAAGTATCCTTGGCACTTTCTGACTTCTCTAAAACAACATGTACAGTTTTATTAAAATCTTTCCAATTGTTTATGTTATAATATCTATTCGCAACTTTGAAGAGATTGACTCGGTTGAGCGAATCGTTCTCCTGATTTATGACTATATCAAACGCTTTATAATTATATTCTTGCCTTTTTTGTCGAGGCAGATTGAAATCATTTGCTAATGAAAAATAAGATGAAAGACTGTCTTGAGAAGAAATAACAGGAATGTTTTCAGCCTTTTTTTTGGAGCAACCAAAAAAACCGAATAACAGAAACAATAATATATATATGAAGTATTTATTTTTCAATAGTTTCTAACGAATTTTACCAAAAATAGTAAAATAAATCTATTGACATAAAAAAAGGCTATCAAATAATTGATAGCCTAAATATATTTAAAAAAAATCTTAAAGTATTAATCCACTTTTACATTTCCACCTGTTGCTGTACCTCCAACAATATCTACTTTTACATTTCCTCCTGTTGCTGTTCCTCCAACAATATCTACTTTTACATTTCCACCTGTTGCTGTTCCTCCAACTATATCTACTTTTACATTTCCTCCTGTTGCTGTTCCTCCAACTATATTAACATTAGTATCGCCATTTGTAATATTATTTGTTTCTGGTGTAGTGAATGATGTTAAAATCATCACTAATGAGAATAAACCGATTGTTAAGATTGCTTTTTTCATGATTTGGGATTTTTATATGTTTATATTTTTTACTGATTTTAACTTCCTTTAGCAGGAAATTCTTTAGTAAAACTACATAGGTTATCTTAAAATTTCCTACAAAAAAAGGCATATATGGTAGAATACGGTCATCTGATAGTGAATGACCCTCAAATTAGAGTGAATGACTATTTTTTAAATTTCGAGGTAATTTCCGTTGGAAAAATCAGAAATAATAAGGTCGATATTTGCCTTATACGATTTGGAGAAAGGAAGTTTTGTAGTGGTGTTTTTAATATAACATACCGTATTTCCCGTATGAATTCTAGAAATATAATTTCGGTTTACGATATAACTGTTATGAATTCTGATGAAAGGAAAAGAAAGAATCCCTTCAAAATGCTTCAATGTTTTGAAAGCGGTTATCATTTCACCATTATTTAGGTGTATGTCAGTAGAATTATTATCCGCTTGGAAATAGCAAATATCTTTAGCATCAATATACCTGTAATCACCATATGATTTTATACATAGAATAAGAGGCTGCTCCTGATTTGGCGTTTCTTGTCTAACTGAAACTATAGGTTCTTCATCAAGAGTTGGTGATTGTTTCGAAAGAACTTCTTCTGCGTTATTCGATTTGTTCAATTTTAAAATTGATTTTACAATATCGATACGCGTCAACGGTTTTAATAAATAATCTGCCACTTCATATTGAATAGCTTCAAAAGCCAAATCTTTCTTAGTGGTAGTAACAATAATCTTCGGGATTATTTTAAGATATCGGTATAACTCATTAATAAGTATTAATGATAAATTACTGGCCGCATTAGCAGGGTCAATTTCAAGAAAAACTAATTGAGGGGTGTGTTCTAAAATAAGATTTAAGCCATCCGTGTAATTATTTGCCGATGCCACAAAAGCAAGCTCCGAAAAACTATCCGCAATGGCTTTCGTTTTCGAAACACTTTCTTGATCGTCGTCAATAATAATGTACGAGTAATTCATCAATGGTTTTTCCTAGAATTGTTAGGCATATCATCAGATGTCCAAAGTAAAATACACTTCAAATTATTAAGTAATACTGGTAGTTTTGGGAAACTAATTAAACAAAAGCATAAAACATTGCATAAAAACCCTTATTTAACAGTCTAAAAATAAGCATTTAACCATTTTTTAATAGATCTTGTTAATATGTTTTTAACAAATGTTGATACATTAAGATGAAGTGCAAATAAAGCCGACAAAGCGCATAAATTCTTGTTATAAAAGAAATTAATAACTATTCTTTTATAATTAATTGTGCATTAAAAAAATTACTGACCCTATGCAAAATAAAAAAGCTCTCCGTTTCGGAAAGCTTTCTTATATAAACGAAAAAAATAATTACATTTTCATCAACCAATTTTTCATCGAAACTTCATTTTCTATAATTAATCTTAAATCTGCGATTTTTACACGGTCTTGTTTCATCGTATCTCTATGACGAATTGTTACGGTTTGATCCTCGATAGTTTGATGGTCTACAGTAATACAAAAAGGAGTTCCTAATGCATCCTGTCTTCTATAACGTCTTCCTACAGCATCTTTTTCATCATACGCCACATTGAAATCCCATTTTAAATCTTCAATGATTTTATGTGCTATTTCCGGTAATCCGTCTTTTTTAACCAATGGTAAAACTGCCGCTTTTGTTGGTGCTAAAACTGCCGGTAATTTTAGAACTGTTCTTGTGGAACCATCTTCTAATGTTTCTTCTTTTAATGAAGTTGCAAAAACAGCTAAGAACATTCTATCTAATCCTACTGAAGTTTCCACTACATAAGGAACATAATTCTGATTCAATTCAGCATCAAAATATTGTAATTTTCTACCTGAAAACTGTTCATGCGCTTTCAAATCAAAATCAGTACGAGAGTGAATTCCTTCTAATTCTTTGAATCCAAAAGGAAAGTTAAACTCAATATCGGCCGCCGCATTGGCATAATGCGCCAGTTTTTCGTGGTCGTGAAAACGGTAATTTTCTTTTCCAAGTCCTAATGACAAATGCCAGTTTAATCTTGCTGTTTTCCAATGTTCGTACCATTTCATTTCATCGCCTGGACGCACAAAAAATTGCATTTCCATTTGTTCAAACTCACGCATACGGAAAATAAATTGTCTAGCTACAATCTCATTTCTAAATGCTTTTCCTGTTTGTGCAATTCCAAAAGGAACTTTCATTCTTCCTGATTTTTGTACATTCAAGAAATTCACAAAAATACCTTGAGCTGTTTCCGGACGTAGATATAAATCCATTGCCGTATCAGCTGACGCTCCTAATTTAGTACCGAACATCAAATTAAATTGACGTACTTCGGTCCAGTTTCTAGAACCCGATTCCGGACAAGCAATTTCCAGTTCTTCGATTAACGCTTTTACATCTTCCAAATCTTCATTACCAAGCGAACGAGCCATTCTTTCCAGAATTTCTCTTTCTTTGGCTTTGTACTCCATAACACGGGCATTTGTAGTCACAAATTCCTGTTCGTTGAAAGCATCCCCAAAACGAGCACGCGCTTTTTCGATTTCCTTGATTGCTTTTTGATTTAGCTTTTCGGCATAATCTTCAATCAAAACATCGGCTCTATATCTTCTTTTTGAATCTTTGTTGTCAATTAATGGATCGTTGAAAGCATCCACGTGACCTGATGCCTTCCAAGTAGTTGGGTGCATCAATATTGCCGCGTCAAGACCAACAATGTTATCGTTCATTTGAACCATTGCTTTCCACCAATATTCGCGTATATTCTTTTTTAACTCTACTCCGTTTTGTGCATAATCATAGACTGCACTTAAACCATCGTAAATTTCGCTTGACGGAAAAATAAATCCGTATTCCTTTGCATGCGAAATTACATTCTTAAATAAATCTTCTTGTTTTGCCATAATGATGCAAAAATATAAAAAGTGAACTTAAAAAAAAGAAAATTGTTAAAGATTGAAGCATTGATTTACCTATTTTTATAAATAAATCCTTGATTACATGTTTGAAAGCGTTATTAATCTATTTTTTCCAAAAGTTTGCTCCGGTTGCAACTCCTTTTTAGTTGTAAATGAAAATGTGATTTGCACCGTTTGCAGGCATGATATTCCGCTGACGAATCATCATTTGAATCCAGAGAATGATGCTTTCAAAAAGTTTTATGGAAGAATTCCTGTACTACACACCTCAGCATTATTTTATTTTCATAAAAAGGGAATTGTCCAAGAACTCATCCATAATTTGAAATACAAAGGACACGAGGAAATAGGAACAATAGTTGGAGAATGGTATGCCGAAGATTTAAAAAATATCCAATTGCTACAATCCGTAGATGAAATTATTCCGGTTCCTCTTCATAGAAAAAAATTAAAAGAAAGAGGATACAATCAAGTTACCGCCTTTGGGGAAGCGCTTTCTTCGAGTTTAAATTTAGTTTATAATGATTCTCTTTTAATTCGGAATGTGTATTCAAAAACGCAATCGAAGAAAAATTTATTAGGAAGAACCGAAGGAATCGAAACTGTTTTTGATGTTTCCTTTACAGCAAAAGATCATCATAAACATTTCCTTTTAATTGATGATGTTATCACGACAGGAGCCACATTAGAAGCTTGTTCACATGCTTTATTGAAAATTCCCGGCGCTAAAATTAGTGTCATTTGCATGGCAATGGCACAATCTTGATAAAAAAACGCTACCCTGATTTTGTATTAAAAACAAAACAATGTTATAAAATACAGTCGTTTTTAGCCCTGATTACTTCACTTAACTTTTATCCACATAGGAGTTCAGGACTAGAAAGATTGAAGCGGAAAGCAGGAAACAGCTCGTGAAAATAAGTCTATTACAATTCCAAAGAGCACACTATCAATTAATTTAATGAAATTATAACGAAATAGAATTTCCGATTCCAAACTTAAATGTATAAATTTGAATAAAAATATTTATTAATCATTAAACAATCATATTATGGCTTTTGAATTACCACAATTACCTTATGCGTATGACGCATTAGAACCTTATATTGATGCGCGCACGATGGAAATTCATCATACAAAACATCATAACGCTTACATTACTAACGTGAATGCTGCTATTGCAGGCACGGACATGGAAGGCAAGACGATTGAGAATATTTTGATTAATCTTGACATGAAAAACATGCCTGTTCGTAACAATGGCGGTGGTTTTTACAATCATAATTTATATTGGACTGTGATGACACCAAACGGTGGCGGACTTCCAACTGGTGATTTATTGATTGCAATCGAAGCTGCTTTTGGAACTTTTGAAGAATTTAAAGCAAAATTCACTAAAGCTGGTGTTACACAATTTGGTTCTGGATGGGCTTGGCTTTGTGTTCATAAAGGCGGAAAAGTGGATGTTTGCGGAACTCCAAATCAAGATAATCCCTTGATGCCAGGTGTAGGTTGCGGTGGAACTCCAATTTTAGGAATGGATGTTTGGGAGCATGCTTACTATTTGCATTATCAAAACAGAAGACCCGATTATATCGAAGCTTTTTTCAATGTAATTAACTGGACGGAAGTAGCTAGAAGATATGCTTTAGAGAAATAGTCAGAAAGATAATAGACTTTTTAGATGATAGACGGATAGACTTTTTAAAGTTTGTTCGTCTATTTTTTTATTCATTATCTAAAAAATCCTTGACTTTATTCCAATAAAAAAGGTGGAATTTCTTCCACCCTTTTTGCCCCAAATCTACCATAAACTTAACCTACTAATGTTATGGTGATTCAAATTTATAGCAGTTATTTAATCAAAACAAATAAATTAGATAAACAACACATAAAACCGATTAAGAACTAAATTTGCTCAATTATTAGTATGCTCTCGCATCTTTTCCTTCATAAAAATTCATAAATGCTCGATTCACCACTCTATTTCCTCCAGGTGTAGGATAATCTCCAGTGAAATACCAATCTCCTAAATTTTTAGGACAAGCAATATGCAAATCTTCTACTGTTTGAAATATTATTTTCACTTCAGCTTTTATTTCAGGTGAGCTTAACATTTCAGCAATTTTATTTGAAACTTCTTGCGGTTGAAAAGGCTCATAGATTGCCGTAACATAATTTACAACTTCACTGTCTATATAGTTTTCCTGTGCTTTACATTTCAAATATACTTCATCAACAATGTGATACAAGTCTCTTTCCTTTAACAATTCTAATGCCGCCTTAAATGCTACCAAACCTTCCAGTTTAGCCATATCAATTCCGTAACAATCAGGATATCTAATTTGAGGTGCTGATGAAACGATTACAATTCGTTTTGGATTCAAACGATCCATCATTTTAATGATACTCATTTTCAACGTTGTTCCACGCACAATACTATCATCAATAATTACCAAATTGTCTGTTGGTTTGATAACTCCGTAAGTAACATCATAAACATGGGCCACTAAGTCATCTCGACTACTGTCTTCAGTAATAAATGTTCTTAGTTTTGCATCTTTAATAGCTACTTTCTCCGTACGGATTTTTACCGAAAGTAATTCTTGTAAAGAATCCTTAGTTAAGGTATTTCTATTTTCAAGAATGTAATTGTTCTTTCTTTGATTTAAAAAATCTTGAGCCGCTTCAACTAATCCGTAAAAGGAAGTTTCAGCAGTATTTGGAATGTAAGAGAAAACGGTATTGTCCGTATCTTCGTCAATGGCTTCCAAAACGGCAGGCAAAATAAGTTTTCCTAAATTTTTTCTTTCTTGATAAATTTCAGCATCACTTCCTCTTGAAAAATAAATACGCTCAAATGAACATGCTTTTTTAACTGTTGGCGGAAGAATTTCCTTCATGGAAACCGTTCCGTTCTTTTTAATTATTAATGCATTTCCTGGCTCTATTTCTTGTACTTTTTCGAAAGGCACATTGAAAACGGTTTGTATAACCGGTCTTTCAGAAGCAACAACCACGACTTCATCATCTTGATAAAAATAAGCTGGACGTATCCCTGCCGGATCTCTAAATACAAATGAATCTCCGTGCCCCAAAAGTCCTGCCATAGCATAACCACCATCTAAATTTTTAGATGCTCGGGTCAAAATTTTCGCAACATCTAATTTTTCTGCAATTACCGGAGAGGCTTCTCTTTTAGTTAAGCCATTATTTTTACATTCTTGGTACAAGTCAGTTACTGCATTATCAAGAAAATGTCCAATTTTTTCCATTACGGTAACTGTATCCGCCATTTCTTTTGGATGCTGACCTAATTCAATTAGACTTTGAAAAAGCTCTTTAACATTAGTCATGTTGAAGTTTCCAGCCAAAATCAGGTTTCTGTGCATCCAGTTATTCTGACGTAAAAATGGATGAACACTTTCAATACTGTTTTTCCCAAAAGTTCCATAACGAACATGTCCCAAAAACAATTCGCCTATGTATGGAATATTTGCTTTTTGAAGAGCAACATCATCCGCATATTCCGGATGAGCTGCCATTTCTTCATTTATTCTGTCATTTATCTGCGCAAAAACATCTTGAATAGGTTGTGCATGATTGGATCGCACACGACTTATGTAACGTTCTCCCGGCTCAACATCTAATTTTATACTTGCAAAACCTGCTCCGTCTTGCCCGCGATTGTGTTGCTTTTCCATCAGGAGATACATTTTTTGTATTCCGTAGAAAGCAGTTCCGTATTTTTCTTTGTAAAATTCAAGCGGTTTGAGTAGTCTAACTAGGGCTATTCCACATTCGTGTTGTAAAGCGTCGCTCATTGTGTTGTTGTTTGTTGTTGTGTTTGTTGGTATACACTAATTATTGTTCTTAAAAGAACATCCATAATTAGACCAAAAATTAAATCCTGTAATTTCTTGCCAATATTATTTTAAAAAAAACCTCGTTTCCGAGGTTTAAGCATTATAATTCTATATCAAATTGTGTCAATGATTTGAATTGTTTCAATCTTGACAAAACTTCTTCTTTATCTAAATCAATCATTCTTTCTGTTCCAAATTTCTCCACACAAAATGAAGCTAAATTAGAACCATAGATGATCGCGTTTTTCATGTTTTCGAATGAAATATTTTCACTCTGCGTAATAAATCCTGCAAATCCACCTGCAAAAGTGTCTCCTGCTCCTGTTGGATCAAAAACTTCTTCTAAAGGCAATGCCGGAGCAAAGAAAACTTCTTTGTCATGAAACAATAAAGCTCCGTGTTCTCCTTTTTTAATCACCACGTATTTTGGTCCCATGGTATGAATTTTTGCAGCAGCTTTCACTAAAGAATATTCTCCCGAAAGTTGTCTTGCTTCTTCATCATTTATGGTAATTACATCTATACGTTTAATTACATCCAATAATTCCGGTAAAGCACAATCCATCCAAAAATTCATAGTATCCAGCACCACTAATTTAGGTTGTGTTTCCATTTGGTCTAAAACACTGCTCTGTACTAATGGATGCAAGTTTCCTAACATCACTACGTCAGAATCTTTAAAATTTTGAGGAACTTTTGGCTGAAAGTCTGCCAAAACGTTTAATTGAGTGTCTAATGTATCCCTTGAATTTAAATCGTTATGGTAACGACCGCTCCAAAAGAAAGTTTTCCCGCCTTTTACAACTTCAAGACCAGAAATATCTATGTTTCTTGCTGTTAATAAATCTAAATATTCTTGTGGAAAATCATCGCCAACTATAGAAACTATCGCCGATTGCAAATTGAAATAAGAAGCTGAGAGTCCGATGTATGTTGCTGCGCCGCCTAAGATTTTATCTGTTTTTGCAAAAGGAGTTTCAATTGCGTCAAAAGCTACAGTTCCAACAATCAATAATTTATTCATTTTATGTGTTTCGAATTAAAGCGCAAAGATAGTTCATAAGTTATAAAATAGCAAAGGGTCTCAGTCGTAAAGTTTTGCTAATTTATTTCACTGGAAACCATTGTCTTACAACAACTTTCCTTCTTCTTTTTCATAAAAAGCATCTATAGAAAGTTGCTTTTGCATCGAAACTTTTTTTAGATCCAACTATTTCCAGAAAATGATCCAAATTGAACAATTATTTCAAACGTCACGCTTTGGCGTTATGTCCAATTAGTTTTGATCTAAATAACAAAAACGAATACTATGGATACTTGCTCTCGACAGAACCAATGCCCTATTGAACAAATTAGGACATACAATAGAAATAGCTCATCTCTTGTCGGCTGCAGATATTTTCAACTTTGAAATTAGCAACAATTATGAACCTAAATTGCGAAAAGCAGTTGGTTTTGGAAATTAAAAACCCAGAAAATGAAAATAGATAAAGAATTAGAAATAGATTTTATTAGAGCTATTCAAAAGCGTTCTTCTGAAAGGACGGGAAGAGAAGAAGGAAGAATTAATAAAAGAATCCATCAGATAGAAAGTCAATTTGAATTAACACCCAAGGTTTGTGATAAAATTGTATTGTTAAACGAAAAATTAAGGCAAGAAGAAATACGGGTTTTTAGCCAATATCGTTTAATCGAAAAGAATTGTAATTTGATGGTTAAAAATAAAGTCATTGATGATTTCAATATACAAGTTGAATTAGAATTTTGGAACAATAAGCATTATAAAAAATATGAACCTTCAATTTACGGTAATCCATTCTTTAAATCTACTGATGATTTTATGGGAATGCAAAGAGGAGAGGTCGAATATAATTCTGAACCTCATAATGAGCATCACGACAAAGCTCCTTTTCCCGAAATCAATCATTGTTATTCGTTTCATAGTTTGTATGATCATTGCCGCGAATTAACTTGGTTTGACCTCTATAATATTGATGAAGTTTGGATGGAAATTAAAGTCGATTATCAGTTTTTTAGAAAAATAAAATAATTACGACATATTATGGCGTTATCGAAATTTACATTTGCAGTAAATAAATTAAAAAACAAAAATAAGATGAAAAAAACAATCACATTACTCACACTTTTAATTAGTTTTTGTGGTTTTTCGCAAGAAAAATCAACAAGTGTAACCTCTGAAGAACCAGCAAAAATCAATCTAGCAAAATTTGGAACTCTATATTATGATAAGGAATTAGAATCAGATATGTTAAAAATAAAAACAGGAGCTATGAAACTTTCCAAATATAATCCGCAGGATATTCCAGAATTCGTAGCCATATATAATTCGTTATATACCAAATCGGCAAGCATCGTAAAACAAATGCCAGTTCATATTGCTGCTCTCAAAAAATATTGCAATTTATATCAAATTCAGCGCAAAAATATGTCTCAAACCAATATTTCCGCTTGGTCAAAAGCTATAAAATCAGCGACTCCTATTAGGGAAGCAATGCAAAAAATTATTATGGACGATCATTATGGTGATATGAGTTTTTATCCAACTCTTAAGTACGAAGGAATACAGGAAGATTTTGATTTATACTACAATGCTTCGCTTAATATAGTAGGATTGTAAACTGTAACAAAATGAAAAACGAAATAAACAAAAACAAGGCATTGGACAAAACCCTTGCTGTTAGCGGTAGATTTCTTTTTTTGGACGACATTCGCCATCCTTATGATGCTTTTGAGCATACTAAACAAACTATGTTTTTGCAGAAAAAATGGGAAGTAGTGAAAAATTATAATGAGTTTATTAAATGGATTACCAAAAATGGTTTACCTGAACTTATTTCATTTGACCACGATTTGGCTGATATTCATTATACGTCTTCGCATTTGCTGACTAATTATGAAAAGTCAAAAGGATGGCAAGACGCACAAGTATATACAGAAAAAACAGGATATGATTGTGCTAAATGGCTTATAGATTACTGTTTAGATAATAATTTAAAATGCCCGAAGTTCTATTGTCATTCAATGAACCCAGTAGGTAAGGATAAGATAAATAGTATTTTGGAGCAGTTCTCAACTTACCGATAACTCTTGGCTAGAAGTCGATTTATATTTAGGTGAAGTCGATTGGAAAATTGAATACAACAACAATGGAAATAGAACAAATTAAAGCCGAAATACTAAAAATATATTCGCATTGGAAAAACACCTCGAATAGTATTGCTGGCGATAAAGATGCAGAATTAGAGGAAAGTTTTGTGCGTGATTTAATTATAAATTACTGTGAGAATAAGGGTTACGAAGTGGATGGCTACCCATTTCAGAAACGAATTTTGGGGGAAACAGACAACGATTATGACGAAGATTATTTTTGTTACGAACGCAATCTAAAATATCTGGATGTTTTGGCAACAATACAAGAGGATGTAATGGAATTAATGTATTTTTATGGCAAAACCTTTTGGCCAGACCAATTGGAATCCACAGAAGCATATAAAAAACAACTTCTGTTAGATATATTATATAACAGATACGAAATAGAATTTTAGGAAAATAAAATAAATATGGAAAATCAATTTAATGAAGAATTTATTGAACTTATAAATAATCGCTATGAAGAAAAGTATATCGATTATCTGAACAAATTACCAAATAATTCACTTTCGGAAAAAATGATTAAATTACTTCAAGAGCAAGACTTAACTGAAAGACTATCTAAGTGGAATGATTTTACGCTAAAATTGGGCGAAATCAAAAATTTGAAATATCTAAGTAATCCATTTTACATAGGGTTCGGTAATCCTAATGCTGAAATTCTTTTTTTAGGAAAAGAAAAGGCATTTGATATTGCCAATTCCCCTGATATTTTTTTACACGAAAGTATTAATAATAACAAACATTGGGAGGCAATTATTAAAAAAAATAATAGGTATGATTCAGTCTTTAATCCTTTGTTTCCACAATTATATCACAAAGAGAAAAATAATCACAAAATAAAAGCCAGAGATACATGGGGTATGTATTCTCAAATTGTAAAAGGCATTACTGAGAACGATACAATTACTTCTTCTTCAGATAATCTTGATGATAATTTCTTCAATCATTGTTTTACAACTGAAGTCAATCATATACCGTCAAAGTATAGTTTACATCTTAAATCGCAGGAAGATAGAAAGAAATTACTTCAAGAGCCATTTTATAAAAGATTTAAGTATGTAATAATTGGGGCTATTGGATCAATTAATATTGATGATATAAAAAACATTTTTGGAAGTGATTTACAAATTGAAACTATAGAAATAGGAGAAAATAAAAGAAGGAAAATTGAAATTAAAATACTTAAAAATGAAACTCAAAAAATAATTTTATGTAATCAATTAAGTGGAGCAGCAGGTTGGACTACTGATGCTATTAAAAATTTGATTACTGAAATAAAAAAGTAACTTAAAACCAAATCCATGCCAGAAATTAAAGATAAAAAATACGGAAACACTTTATTTTATATTGATGGGAATGAAGTGCGTGAAAAAAGTAAATATGGACATGTAAAATTTTATTTCGATGATTTTGAAAACAACAGAGATAGTAGATACGGGAAAACAAATAATAACTTTTGAATGAAACTAATAAAACAAAAATAAACCTTTTTACTAAAACAACAACAAACTGAAAAGGTCTGCGAAAGCCAACGGGCTGACCACCAAAGTCGCATTTATTCTGAACATCGACACCAAATAAAAAGTAAGAAACAGGATAGCTGAAAACTGTATTTAGAGTAGGCAAAAATTAAAATTTTTACATTATGCCAGTTTATAAACTAACAGCTAAAGGGAATTATGGTAATATGCCAAAAGGTTACGAATTTCAGGTGCCTTCAAGTTGTACACCAGGACCAGATTTTAAAGAAGTTGAAAAAGAAATTGAAAGGTTAGGTTTTAATTCTCAAGCGATAAGCTATAAAAGCCCTGGAAACTTTGAGGTTAAAAAAGTTTAAGTTAAATTATCCTTAAAGTCATTTAAATTTTGAGGAATACAAATCACAAATAATCAGTAGTTTGGCAATAAGGTGAGTTTCAGACTTAATTTAATGGTCATTTTGTACTTTTAAGTTTTGTCTTCATCCGAAGTTAAGGTTTTCTTTCTCCGCTTCATCGCCAAGCTGCTTAATGATGGTAGTTTGACGAAAGACCAATTAATGAGTTTGATTGCTATTATTTAAAAAATACAGCATTTTAAGTAAAATGATTAATACAAAACCCTATGAAAGCTATCAAACATAAAGAACTTAATCCAGATGAACAAAAACAATTGTTCAACAAAATTTGCGACGATATTATTCAAAAAACAAATGAATATCGAACGATGTTTAATGAAAGAGAGAATCTTGAAGGAGTGATTATGTTTAATTATGACCTAACTGATATTGGAGATTTTATAGGTAAAGCAATTGGTCAAAACACTTGTAAAGACGAAAAAGATTTGAATATCTGGTCTTTCGACAAAAACTCGTTTATTTTCGGATTTCAACACGGTTACTCCATTCACGACGGCACACACTAACTCAAAAAACAAAGATGAACATCCTTTTCCTTCACGGACTCGAAAGTAAATTAAGCGACGAAAAAAGAGTCATTCTTGAATCTTATGGTACTGTTTTCGCTCCTGATTTAGAATACAAATCGAACCCTAAGGTGATTCAAAATTTATATGATGAATTTGTGAATCAAGATATTAATGCAATCATTGGGAGCAGTATGGGAGGTTTTATTGGTTTTCATTTGGCTAACAGTATGGGAATTTGCACCTTGCTCTACAATCCAGCACTGCCTTACAGAAATAACGTTGAACAAATAATTACTTCATCCTTACCAACTAATCAATCTTTGTTAATGAGAATCGTTTTAGGAGGTCAGGATGATATTATTAAGGCAAAAGACAACTTGGCTTTTTTAGCACAAAATTGTAACCCTAAAACAGATTATACGATTATAATAAAAAACGATTTGGCGCATCAAATTCCGGTTGCTATTTTTGAAGAGGAAACAAAAGCTTTTTTTGAAGCACTTTGTTATTAATAATTTAGATTAAAAAATGATTTCAAAAAGGGATATTCCACAAAATAACTTTCGGTGTCATTCTGGCGGAGCGGAAGGTGCCGACAGTTATTTCGAAAAAATTGGTCAAAAATATGGAGTTCAAACACTTGCCTATTCGTATAAAACTGCCTATCATAAAAGCAAAAACAAAGTAGAACTCAGTGAATCCGAATATCAAGAAGGGATCTTACACGTTTCTATTGCCAACGAAACACTAAATAAATTCAAGATAAAACGCTATATGAAATTACTGGCACGCTGCTGGTTTCAAGTCAAAAACTCGGAACAAATTTTTGCAATAAGCACCATAATCACCAAAAATAATAGTGAATTTGTGAAAGGAGGAACTGGTTGGACAGTACAAATGGCGCTTGACAACAATAAAGAGGTGTTTTTGTTTGACCAAAAAAAGGATAGCTGGTTTTATTGGGATTACCAAGAATATAAATTTAAAATCCTAATAGAATTACCAAGAATAACAGTCGTTAATTTTGCAGGTATTGGAGCTCGAATAATAAATGAAAAAGGAATAAATGCAATTGAAGATTTGTTTTATAAATCTTTTAAAAAATAAACTATGTCCAAAAAACAATTCCTGAAACGCTATTCGCTAATCATCAATAAACTGCGAAAAAAAGCCAGTTCTTTTGAAGAAATTCAAAAGTATTTGGCAGAACAATCCATCAATGATGAGGAAAATTACGAGATTTCCATCCGCACGTTTCAACGTGAAATAAAAGAAATTGCTTCCACTCACGGCATCGAAATTACCTATAATCGTTCGCAAGGCGTTTATGAAATTATTTATGATGGTAATGAGGATAGAAACGAACGTTTGATGGAAAGTTTCGAGATTATTGATGCACTCAAAATTTCGAACAATTTGTCGAATCATCTTATTTTGGAGAAACGAAAACCGTTGGGAACAACCAATATGAATTTTTTAATTCACGCCATAAAAAACAGGAATGAAATCCGTTTTTCCTATTCAAAATATTGGACAGAAGAATTAGTTGATACACAAAGAAAAGTACAACCTCTGGCATTGAAAGAAGCACGATATCGTTGGTATTTGGTAGCTAAAGATTTGAAAGACAATCGTGTAAAAACCTTTGGATTAGACAGAATAACCAACTTGGAAATTACAAATTCGAAGTTCGAAATTCCGGAAAATTACAATCCGGAAAAAACTTTTCGCTATAGTTTTGGCATCATAAATGAGGACCATAAAGAACCGCAAAAAATTGTTTTATCCTTTTCTTTTGAGCAAGGAAAATATATAAAATCATTGCCATTGCATCATTCCCAAAAGGAATTAATAAACGATGAAAAGGAATATCGAGTCGAATTATTGCTGCATCCAACGTATGATTTTGTGATGGAATTATTATCCATTGGTGCTGAAGTGAAAGTATTGGAACCAGAAAGCCTGAAAATGGAAATGATTAAAAAACTGGAAGCAACATTAAAACGGTATGAGTAACATCAGCCTTTTTAAGCTTCATTATTATAGATTAAATCAAGTGGAAAATTACAATGCACGTACTCAAAATCAATCTTCACGGGGAAAGTTGGACACTAAAAAAATTCGAGTGCAGCGAGGATGATTTGACCGAATGCTTGAAAGTAGCGGCTAAAATGAAAGTTCCATTAGTAAAAGCGGTATTAGACCCCTTTTTCTATTACTACCTAAAAATACCTTCCATCCCATCGGTAGAGCATTTATCGGGCAAAAAGTGGACTGGCTTATTGAACACTCCAAAAAACCAAATCGAAATAGTATTAGATGGCAAGAGAATTATAAAACTCCACATCAAAGATTTAAACCAAGAACAATTACTTTTTCCGCTATACATAGTTCATAAAACTGAAATCACAGAGAATTACAGTCCTGGAATTTATGTTGAACAAAAAGCAATTGGATTTATTGCTAGTTACGAAATAAAATTGGACATCTTTACTATTGATGATTTGCAATTTAATTTGGTACAATTCAATGATAAGTTGTTACTACAAAACCCCACCTATCAAAATAAAAAAGTGCTTTTCAGGAAGAAGGAAACATTGCTAATTTATCAAAATAGTTTTGAGGTTTTATAGCTTTAAATCAAGGATTCTCGATACATTTTTATTCCATTGCATTACATAAAAACACTCGAATTGACGTTTAGTTTACAACAAATATTATTTGATTTTCTTAAAATTTGAAGGTTTTCTTTTTCCGCTCAAAACACCCAAAATTATGATTACATTGCCTTTAAGTTTAAAGACAATTAACCAAGACTTGTAGCCTGCTTCTCTGTAAATTTTGGATTTTGTTGGGATATTTTCGCACTCGGCATAAATGGTTGGATTCAAGATAATTTTATTCATTGTTTTTTGAATTCCATTACCCACTTTGATTGCATTGAGTGGTTGAAGTTTTACAAATTCGATATAATCTACAATTTGTTCTAAATCTTCGTAATATTTCTGTGAAATAATTAACGCATGCGAGCTAGAATCTCCGATTTTTTCTTTTCCCATTTTTCATTGAAAGTTTCTAAAGACATCGTTGGCGATTTTTCGGCATCGTCAATCCATTTCAAAAAATCTTCCTGAGTCATTTGTTGCTCGTCGTCGTCTTTTTCAAAATCAATAAAAACTTTTAAAGGTTTGCCCACAAGATTTTTTGGAATCTCAAAAGTAAGATTCACAATAGTATCCTTTGGCGTTAAAGTTTGCTCGATCATAATCAGATATTTAAACAAATTTACAAATTAATCTCTTTCACAACAACTTCCCCTCCTCTTTTTCATAAAAAGCATCTACCGAAAGTTGCTTTTGCATCGAAGCCATAACTGCCAGCTCGTCACATCTTTCGTTTTGAACGTGATTATTATGCCCTTTTATCCATTTGAAATTGACTTTGTGTTTTCTATAAACAATCAGAAAACGTTTCCACAAATCGGAATTTTTCCGATCTACAAACCCTTTTTTTTCCCAGCCCAAAACCCACTTTTTCTCAACGGAATCCACCACATATTTAGAATCGGAAACCACTAAAACTCTCGTATTGGGATTTTTTAATTTTTCAAGGCCCACAATTACCGCAAGCAATTCCATTCTATTATTAGTGGTATGACGAAAACCCTCGTAGAATTCCTTCTTGTAAGGCTTCCCTACCCATTCCATAACCACTCCATAACCACCTGGACCGGGATTCCCTTTGGCAGCGCCATCAGTATATATGTGTACGTCGTGAGAATTCAAAATTATAAATTATGAGTTATGAGCCTTTCAATCACTTCCGGAAAATATTTTTGTTCCAATTCATGAATTTTTTGGGCAACTTCTTCTGGGGTTTCATCTCCTGATAAAATTATGTTTTTTTGAAAAAGAATATTTCCTTCGTCATAATTTTCATTTACATAATGAATGGTAATACCGGTTTCTTTTTCTTTATTCCCAACAATTGCTCTGTGTATGTGCATCCCATACATCCCTTTTCCGCCATACTTTGGCAACAATGCCGGGTGAATATTTATTATCTTATTCGGATAGGCTGCAATAATATTTTCGGGGAATTTTAATAAAAACCCAGCCAGAACAATCAAATCAGGTTGAATTTTATTTATTTTTTGTAATATTTTACTTTCAATTAATTCTGTTTTTGAGAAAATCTCTGTTGGTATCCCATAATTTCTGGCTCTTTCAATCACTTTAGCATTTGGGTTGTTTGTAAACACCACTTCAACTCTTCCAATTTCAGTTGCAGCAAAATACTTGATGATATTTTCAGCATTAGTCCCCGATCCAGAGGCAAAAACCACTATTTTTTTCATAACCTGACAAATTTTAATTACGCAAAAAAAGGCATAAAAAATGAAATTAAATAACATTCAGAAGTCTTTGTCAAATATATTTTATAAATTAGATGTCACATTTATTAACTAAATAGTTGTTTTAAAATAAAGTTTTTTATTTTTGCCAACAAATTAAATTCTAAAATTAAAGATTATGTCAGACATTGCATCAAGAGTAAAAGCGATTATCGTAGACAAATTAGGTGTTGACGAAAACGAAGTTGTAACAGAAGCAAGCTTCACTAATGATTTAGGAGCTGACTCATTAGACACTGTTGAGCTTATTATGGAATTCGAAAAAGAATTTGACATTCAAATTCCAGACGATCAAGCAGAAAACATCGCTACTGTAGGTCAAGCAATCTCTTACATCGAGGAAGCTAAAAAATAATAAATTACACACCCGTTTTCAATCCTGTAAACGGGTGTTATTATTTTTTAAAAAAATTAAATTCGAGATTGAATTTCAATCAAAAAATATTTATTGTAATACCCATGGCTCTTTAGTAATACTAATACAGTAAAGAAAGCATGGGTTTTATTTGTTTAAAGATAACAAAATAAAGAATTTATGGTATTAAGACGAGTTGTTGTAACAGGTTTAGGTGCTCTTACTCCTATTGGAAATAACATTGAAGAGTATTGGAATGGCCTCATTAACGGCGTTAGTGGAGCTGCACCAATAACTTATTTTGATGCTTCAAAATTTAAAACTCAATTTGCATGCGAATTGAAAAATTTTAATGTTGAGGACTTTATAGACAGAAAAGAAGCCAGAAAGATGGACCGCTATGCACAGTATGCCATGGTTTCATCTGATGAAGCTGTACTTGATGCTGGTTTCAATTTTGAAAAATTAGATAAAGACAGAGTTGGCGTTATTTGGGGTTCAGGAATTGGTGGCTTAGAAACGTTTCAAATTGAAATGCTGGAATATGCTAAAGGTGACGGAACACCTCGATTCAATCCTTTCTTTATTCCAAAAATGATTTCGGATATTGCTTGTGGACATATTTCAATAAAATACGGTTTTAGAGGCCCAAACTTCGCTACCGTTTCTGCTTGTGCTTCTTCTACAAATGCAATTATTGACGCGTTCAATTATATTAGATTAGGTCATGCAGATGCAATGGTAACTGGAGGTTCTGAAGCTGCTGTAACTATAGCAGGTATGGGCGGATTTAATGCTTTGCATGCTTTATCCACTCGAAATGACGATCCAAAAACCGCATCCAGACCGATGGATAAAGACAGAGATGGATTTATTCTGGGTGAAGGAGCCGGCGCTTTAATCCTTGAAGAATACGAACATGCTGTTGCTCGTGGCGCAAAAATTTATTGCGAAATTGGCGGTGGCGGAATGTCCGCAGATGCATATCATATTACCGCACCACATCCTGAAGGATTAGGCGCCAAAAATGTAATGTTGAATTGTTTGAGAGATGCTGGTTTACAAGCCAGTGATGTTGATGGTGTAAATATGCATGGAACTTCAACGCCACTTGGTGATATTGCAGAATCTAAAGCAATATTGCATGTTTTTGGCGAACATGCTTACACTATGAATTTAAATTCAACAAAATCAATGACGGGCCATTTACTTGGTGCTGCAGGCGCAATTGAAACCATATCCTCTATACTTTCCATGAAACACGGAATAGTTCCTCCTACAATAAATCATTTTACCGATGATGAAAACATTGACTCTAAATTAAACTTTACGTTCAACGTTCCTCAAAAAAGAGAAATGAATGTTGTCATGAGTAACACTTTTGGTTTTGGAGGACACAATGCTTGTGTATTGGTTAAAAAATTAGACATCTAATTATATGCGTATAATTAGAAAAATATTTTCGAAATCCCGTTCTCTAGAAGACGGGATTTTTTTTGATTCTATTCAAAAAATTTTGGGCTTCGCTCCAGACAATCTGGATTACTATAAAAAAGCCTTCACACACCGTTCCTCAAATCGACTGGATGTTTTAGGAAATCCTATCAACTACGAACGATTGGAATTTCTAGGCGACGCCATGCTAAGCGCTGTGATTGCAGCACATTTATTCAGCAAAGCACCAGCGGGAGACGAAGGTTATTTGACTAAAATGCGTTCGAAAATTGTAAGCAGGGAACACCTGAACGAATTAGGAAAAGATTTAAATCTGGTTCAGTATATAGAAAGCAAAGTGCCGTTACAACATTTTGGCGAAAACATACACGGTAATATCTTTGAATCGCTAATTGGAGCAATCTATTTAGACAGAGGTTATGTCTACTGTGAAAAATTCATTCAGAAAAGAGTTATTATCCCCTATGTAGATATTGCCAGGCTGGAAGGAAAAGTAATCAGCTATAAAAGCTTGATTATAGAATGGTGTCAAAAAGAGAAGAAAATATTTCATTATGATATTTTTGAGGACAATGCAATAGATGGACAACGCTTGTTTGGGGTTAAACTCAGCATTGATGATAAAGTAATTGCAAAAGCCAGAGCAACATCTAAAAAGAAGGCAGAAGAAAAAGCATCCCAACGCGCTTATTTTGCATTTCAAGAAAAAATGGATAGAAAATAACATCATTTTCTTAAACCTATAACGTTTTCGTTGATAAATTAACAAAAACATCCTATTTAAGTAGGTCAGAACTTCAATAGAAATACTATATTTACAACTTATTTTTTCATGAAATGGCTATTCATAAACTGGATCTTGGAGAATTTGACGAAATAGATTATTATCTCATTGCTATTCACACTTCATTAGAAGACTATAGATTGGCTTTTTTTATTAATCAATTACTGCCAATAAATTTAAGCAAAAGCAAGAATGAAATTCAGATTAATATAGAAGAAGGAGAAACAAATTTTTCAAGATTCTATTATTATGATAATGAAAAAGCAATCACTTGGAATTTGATTCAAAATAAAAATGAGGTTATTCAACAGAAAAAGGGAATTAGCCAAAATTTATTTTCAAATGTTACAATGGAAGTCTCAACAAAGGTCTTTTTACTTCCTGAGTTTAAAAAAGTAGATTATTTCTTAAAAATAGAGAATGTTGAAGATACAAGGAGTGTATCAAAAATACAGACCATATTAAATAAAATCGATAGCATATCTACCCTTTATACAGTAGATATAAATCAAATCAAATCAAAAAACAATTTAATTTTTTAATACCAATGCTTACAAACAAAAAAACTAAAATTGTAGCCACACTTGGGCCTGCATGCAGTACTAGAGAAATCATAAAAGACATGATTGACGCAGGTGTAAATGTGTTTAGAGTTAATTTTTCACATGCTGACTACGAAGATGTAAAAGAAAAAATAAATCTGATACGAGGTCTAAACGAAGAGTTTGGCTACACTACTGCAATCCTAGGGGATTTACAAGGACCTAAACTTCGTGTAGGAGTTATGGAAGAAGGGGTTGTTGTACATGATGGAGACTTAATTACATTTACTACAGCCGAAGATATCCTTGGCACTGCAAAAAAAGTATTCATGAAATACCAAAACTTTCCAAATGATGTAAATCCAGGGGAAAGAATTTTGCTTGATGATGGGAAACTTATTTTCGAAATCGTTGAGACTGATAAAAAATCAGAAGTTATAGCAAGAGTAATTCAAGGTGGTGAATTGAAATCTAAAAAAGGAGTAAATCTACCAAATACAAAAATATCTCTTCCTGCAATGACTGAGAAAGATATTGCAGATGCTATTTTTGCTATTGGACAAAATGTAGATTGGATTGCATTATCATTTGTAAAAACACCAAGAGATTTACAAGACTTACAGGAATTAATTGCAGAACATTCAGAATATAAAATTCCAATTGTTGCCAAAATAGAAATGCCAGAAGCATTAGAAAATATTGACAAAATTGTTGCGTATTGTGACGCTTTGATGGTTGCTCGTGGAGATTTAGGAGTTGAACTTCCTGCTCATGAAGTCCCTTTAGTTCAAAAAGAATTGATTCGCAGAGCTAAAACAGCTCGTATCCCGGTTATCGTTGCTACGCAAATGATGGAAACAATGATCACCAGCCTTACGCCAACACGTGCAGAGGTGAATGACGTTGCAAATTCAGTTATGGATGGTGCAGATGCTGTAATGCTTTCAGGAGAAACTGCTACTGGTAATTACCCAGTTCAAGTAATTCAAAAAATGACTCAGATCATTGAAGCAGTTGAGGATTCTCCGCTTATTCAAGTACCACAAAATACGCCACAGATAAAAACAAAACGTTTTATTACTAAAACCATTTGTCATCATGCTGCAAGTATGGCTAATGTTATCAAAGCGAAAGCTATTTGTACATTAACTAATAGTGGTTATACCGCTTTCCAAATTTCGGCTTGGAGACCAAATTCACATATTTTAGTTTTTACATCTAATAAAAGAATCCTTACACAACTAAATTTATTATGGGGTGTGAAATCTTTTTTCTATGAAAAAACAGTAAGTACTGATGATACTGTGACTGACATAAACGAAATTGTAAAACAAAAAGGCTTTGTTCAAAAAGGCGATTTTCTTATCAATTTAGCAGCAATGCCTATTAAAGATAAAGGAATGGTTAACACCTTGAGAGTTTCTGAAATAGAATAGTTTTAAGTTATTTTGAATATATTAATCCGTCCCGTTAACAAACTGGACGGATTTTTTTATGATTTTAATCTAAACGTGAAAATACCTCCATTTTCATTTGAAAAAAATTAAGAACAATTAAACATTCTTCCGCAAAATAAAATTTATATTTGATGAACAAAAAATCAGACCAACTATGAATTTCAATTCTAAAAATCCATTTTTAAATAATAAAACTTTTTCGTCAACAACAGTTTCAAAAAAAGACGAAGTACATCAAGCAACTCTAATTGATTACGATCAAGAAATGACTTTGTCAGGAACTATCAATAAGAGTTTAATTCTATTTTTACTTCTTACGGCTTCAGCAACGGTAATTTGGTGGTTGACTTTTAATGGCATGAACCCAATGGTTCCGGCAATTGGCGGTGCTATCATTGGACTTGTTTTAGTAGTAATCTCTGCTTTCAAACCGCAATATTCTCCGTATCTAGCTCCTGGATATGCCTTATTTGAAGGGTTATTCATCGGTGGAATTTCGGCAATATTTGAAGCTATGTATCCCGGGATTGTGATTCAAGCCGTTGGGGCAACATTTGTGACTTTTATGGTTTGCTTGGGATTGTATAAATATAAAATTGTAAAAGTAACAGAGCAGTTCAAATCAGTTGTTGTGGCAGCTACACTTGCCATTGCGACTTATTACCTGATATCTTGGTTGTTTTCTATGTTTACCAACTTTGTCCCTGTACATCACGGCAACTCGACGATGAGTATTGGAATCAGTATTTTTGTAATTATTATTGCCGCTTTGAATTTGTTCTTGGATTTTGATCGAATAGAAAAAGGAGCCGAACAAAAAATGCCAAAATACATGGAATGGTATGGGGCTATGGGATTGATGATTACTTTAGTTTGGTTATACATTGAATTCCTAAGATTACTATCCAAACTGTCCAGTAAAGACTAATTCAATAAAAAATATTTCAGTAACAAAAACCCTTTCTAACTACGGAAGGGTTTTGTTCGTTTATGCCGCTTTTTCAAAAGCGATAAAGTGTGATAATTCCCCTTTTGCATTAAAAATTGGAAATGCTTTTATCTCACAAAGATACGTTTCTCCGTTTTTTTTATAATTTAAAACCGTTTTTTCGAATGGTAGTTTTAACTCGATAGCTTTACGAATTTCATTCGAAGTATCTTAATTAGTCTCTTGACCTTGAAACATCTTAGGACTTTTACCCACAACTTCCGCTGATGCATAGCCATTCATTTTTACCATGTTATGAGAAGCAAAAACGATACTCAATTTAGCATCCGTTACAATTATTACTTCCTCTTTGATCCTTGTTTTTAAATCCCAATTGTTCTGAATCCATTTATTTTGGGAAGCAATAGAATTCAGTTTACTTAAATCCAAAAAGGAATTCTTTAATTCATGTAAAAATTCATGATGGAAATCCCAAGAAAAAACTGGAAGTGTTTTTATGCTTAAGCATTTGTGATACTTAGCAATAGCCTCTTCATATTGTCTAAAATTATTCATGATATTTTATCTTCAAGAACCAAATGTAATTTTATTTATAAAAACAAAACAACAAATTTCAGACTTTAACCATTGTTGAACGTACCCATTATTAATTGAAAGTCAAATTTTAACTGTACGACAACAAATTTCTTCTCTTCAGTATTTAAATTACTTAAAGAAATTCCCAGTAATCTGACGGAATCTTTCATCCGTTCTTGATACAACAGTTCTTTTACGACTTCTGATATCAATGCTTTATCAGAAATAAAATAAGGCAAAGTTTTGCTTCGGGTTTGTTGCGTGAAATCACTGTATTTAATTTTTAATGTGATTGTTTTCCCCGCAACATTGTATTTTTTTAATCTTCTTTCTAATGCATTTGCAATATTCCCAAGCTGCTCTAACATGTAAATTTCAGAAGACAGATTAACATCAAAAGTATGTTCTGCTGCGACTGATTTTGTAATTCGATTTGATTTCACTTCGCTATTGTGAATCCCTCTCACAACATTATAATAGAAACTTCCTGATTTACCGAAATGTTTCTCCAAAAATTCCAATGATTTACTTTTTAATTCTACTCCGGTAAAAATTCCCAGTTGGTACATTTTTTCGGTGGTAACTTTTCCAACGCCATGAAATTTTCGAATGGGTAATTCTTCCAGAAATGAAATCACTTCCTCCGGATTGACCGTTTTTTGTCCGTTGGGTTTATTATAATCACTGGCAATTTTAGCCACAAACTTATTGACCGATATTCCAGCCGAAGCCGTCAAACCTACTTCGCTGAAAATGCGCTGTCTTATTTCCTGTGCCAATAAAGTAGCGCTGGGATTCCCTTTTTTGTTATTGGTAACATCTAAATAGGCCTCATCAAGAGACAATGGCTCTACCAAATCCGTATAGTCATGAAAAATTTTGTGAATCTTAGTTGAAATCTCCTTATACCGGTCAAATCGTGGTTTTATGAAAATGAGTTCCGGGCAGTTTTTCTTGGCCATAACTCCACTTATAGCACTACGAACTCCAAATTTCCTCGCTTCATAACTTGCCGCTGCCACTACCCCTCGGTTTTCAGAGCCTCCTACGGCAATAGGCTTTCCCCGTAATAAGGGGTTATCCATTTGCTCCACAGAAGCATAAAAGGCATCCATGTCGACGTGTATGATTTTTCTATTTGGAATTATTTCGGACATGACACAAATTTATGCACGTTTTATATTAAATGAAACCAATTGTAATTAAAAATATTTGATACATTTGAAATTACTAATTAGCACACAGCTTAAAATCTAAAATTCAACGGTAAAATGATTGAAATAGAAAGAAAATTTTTAGTTAAAGACGATTCGTTCAAGGCAGTCGCTTTCGCCCAAAATCGTATTGCACAAGGGTATTTAAGCTCGGTTCCAGAACGTACAGTACGCGTACGCATAAAAGGCAACAAAGGATATTTGACTATAAAAGGAGTTTCAAATGATGCTGGGATGTCTCGATTTGAGTGGGAAAAAGAAATTCCCTTTGATGAAGCTAAAAAATTATTGCTTTTATGTGAGAAAGGCGTTATCGACAAAACCCGTTTTGAGATAAAACGAGGAAATCATGTATTTGAAGTTGATGAATTTTATGGCGAAAATGAAGGATTGATTGTTGCTGAAATTGAACTTGAATCTGAAACGGAGACTTTTGAGAAACCGAATTGGTTAGGTCATGAAGTAACTGGCGACACTCGATATTACAATGCCTGTTTAAGCAATAATCCTTACAAAAATTGGTGATTAATTACTCAATACTGCTATTGTTACCAGTATTCCTCCACTGCTTTTATTGGAAGCAATATCCATAAATGCGCGTTTTGAGAGGTCAATCTCTCTAGACTTTACAAACGGGCCTCTATCTGTAATTTCTACAATTACGGACTTCCCATTTTTTTCATTGGTTACTTTCACTTTTGTCCCAAACGGGAGTTTTTTGTGTGCTGCAGTATATTTATTGTTATCAAATTTTCTGCCGCTTGTGGTTCTTCTTCCATTAAATTTATCGGCATAATAAGATGCATGCGCCTCTTTTTTATAGATTTTGAATTTTCCCAATGAAGTAACTAAAGAGTCTAATTTGTTTTCTTGTTGTTCAACTGCTATTTTGCTCTTTTTGAGAGTGTCTTTTTGTACTGTGGCTTTTTGTCTATCCAAGGAACTTTGGCTGCTGACTATGCTAATAATTGCCACCAAAAAAAATAATGTTATTGATTTTTTCATTTTTATCTTTTTAGTTAAATCTATTTTACAAAAACCATACCTAGATAAAAAAAGCCCTATTTCTAGAGCTTTAACCGGTTTTTTAAAACCACATTGACCATGGAATTCTACTTAAAATAAGTAATAATCCTAAACCATAAAAAATAGAAAACGTTTTGAATTTTGACTCACTAGTCGTTAACTTTTTATGTTTTGACCATCCTATAGTAATTAAAGTAATTGCAACAATATTGATTAATGGGTGTTCCACAACAGTCAATCTAAGAGCTGCATTCTTCATTACTTCACCCATTCCTAAATTACCAATATTAGAAAATCCATTTGGCGAAACGAAATATAAAATTAAACCAATTAATAATTGTGTATGTGTGCCTATAAGTCCAAATAATGCAATTTTTCTATCCTTTGCGGTAAATTCTTTTTTAGAAGACATTCCAATAAAGGAATTAACAACTGCAATCACTAATACTAAAAGTGTTAAATAAGCCCAACCGGAATGAAATTTTTGAATAAATTCGTACATATAACTTGTTTTTGTTTTAACAAATATAAGAAAAAAAGGCATAAAAAAACCACACATTAATGTGTGGTTTTAATTTTTTGATATTTTTTCAGGTAATTATTTACCAAAAATATATCTAAGTGTAAATTGTGCTTGCCAAACATCAAAAGTTGAAGCATTTTTCTGGAAAGTATCTTTAATTAAAATTCTAGTTCCATCATCTTCCGTCTGAGTTGCTAATTGAAAAAATGGCACATTTGCTGTAGCTGCTTTGAAATTCAAAACATTAGCATTTGTAACTCTTTGTGAAATACCCCAATCTTTATTTATAAAATTAGTAAAATTTAAAATATCAGCTCTAAACTGGAAATTGTTCTTTTTATGCGTATTTATATATATAAGTAATCGGAATGATTTGTTGTCGCATGATAAAATTGATTAATTCGCAGTATCAATACTAGTTGTAACCAACTTTGAAAAAACAAAATACGGCATTATATAATGCTTATTACTTATCATAAAAATATTACAAACAAGATAAAAACAAAAAATAAAGTTTGCGATAAAAAACTACTGTTATAGAACTACTTGCATAAAAAAGCCCCGATTTTATAAAATCGGGGCTTTTTGGCAACTGTAATTTAAAAAATTATTTTTTAAACCTTACAACTTGATTCGCTTTAATCAAATTTTATTTATTCGACAGAAAGTGATTCAACAAATAAGCTGTGGAAGAATCGTGCTTTTTTACTTTTTTACTGTTAATCTCCTCTAAAATTGAGTTGGCTAATTGTTTCCCAAGTTCAACTCCCCATTGATCGTAACTAAATATGTTCCAGATGATTCCCTGAACAAAAATTTTGTGTTCATACAATGCAATCAAAGAACCCAAGGTTTTCGGAGTCAATTTTTGTATTAAAATGGTGTTCGTAGGTTTGTTTCCTGCAAAAACTTTAAATGGCAAAAGAAACGCAGCTTTATCTGCAGCAAGCCCTTGTTTATCGAATTCTCCCTGAACTTGTTCCTTCGTTTTTCCGTGTAATAAGGCTTCGGTTTGCGCAAAAAAGTTAGACATCAATTTATCATGATGGTCTTCATCGCCATATAATGGTTTTATAAAGCCAATAAAATCAGTAGGAATCAACTTGGTTCCTTGGTGAATTAATTGAAAAAAAGCATGTTGTGAATTGGTTCCTGGCTCACCCCAAATAATAGTTCCTGTTTGATAATTTACCGGTTTCCCGTCACGACCAACACTTTTTCCATTACTTTCCATTGTTCCTTGCTGTAAGTAAGGTGCCAGTTTTTGTAAATATTGTGTGTAAGGTATTAAAGCTTCGCTTTCTGCTCCAAAAAAGTTGTTATACCAAATGCTCAATAAAGCTAAAACCACTGGTATATTTTTATCAAAATCAGCAGTTTTGAAATGGTCATCCATTTCGTTAGCACCACTTAATAATTCGTCAAAATTCTCAAAACCTACCGCTAGACTTATTGAAAGCCCTACAGCGCTCCATAAAGAAAAACGACCTCCAACCCAGTCCCACATTGGGAATACATTATCAGGGTTAATCCCAAATTCCGTTACTTTTGCAATATTGGTAGAAACCGCGACAAAATGTTTTGCCACATCTTCTTGTTTTGCTGATTGTAAAAACCATTTTCTGATAGTTTCAGAATTGGTCAATGTTTCCTGCGTTGTAAATGTTTTAGAAACAACAACAAAAAGAGTGGTTTCCGGATTTAATTTTTTAATAATTTCATTCACATGATCCCCATCAACATTCGATACAAAATGAACGTTTAAATTATTTTTATAAAATTGTAATGCTTCAACAGCCATTGCAGGCCCCAAATCTGAACCACCAATCCCTATATTTACAATATCAGTAAAAGGTTTTCCTGTAAAACCAGTTCTTTGTCCTGAAGTTACTTCGTTAGTGAATGCTTTTATTTTATTTTTTACCTCATAAATTTCAGGAACTACATTTTGTCCTTCTACATTTACAATAGCGGATTCTTTGGCTCTTAAGGCAGTATGAAGTACCGCTCTATTTTCAGTTTGGTTGATAATTCCTCCGTCAAAATAGTCTGAAATAGCATTTTTAAGCCCTGTTTCCTCTGCCAACTCAAGTAATAAATCAAGAGTTTCCTGATTGATAATGTTTTTAGAATAATCAATTAAAAAATCATTCCATTTCAAATTGAATTTTTCAGTTCTTGAAGTGTCAGATAGAAACATTTCTTGCATCGAAACTTTTTGCATTTCGTTGTAATGCATTTGTAGTTTCTTCCAAGCAATCGTTTCTGTTGGGTTTATTGTATTTAAAGCCATTTATATTTGGATTGTAGTTTTGTTTAATTTTTGGCAAAAATACTGAAATTAGTTTTAATGATAAATGTGTTTACAATTATATAACAATTTAAGGCGATTTTGCCAAAATAGTAATCCCTTAAATAGGACAGAAAAGAACCTATAATTAAATCCGAATCCTATTTTTATGGTAAAATCCAGATTTGCTTTTAGCTTTCCAGTGTAAACACACCTTTTTAACTAAATAAATCAATTCTCTTACAAATTAGAAACACTATCTAATTGCCATTTTAAAGGAATAATAACCTTTAAAAACTGATCTTTATTTCTACCGCTCATTGGTTCGCCGTTAGGCAATTTAAGTCGTAACGCATCTACCTGAACGCCATTTTTCCAAAATCGATAACAAACATGAGGGCCTGTTGCTAAACCAGTACTTCCTACTCGACCTATAACCTGGCCTTGATTGACATGCTGACCACGTCGTACCAAGATTCTTGACATGTGTAAATATTGAGTGGAATACGTACCATTGTGCTTTACTTTTACGAAATTTCCATTTCCTGCCGTAAAACCTGTTTGCTCTATAGTCCCTGCCGCAGTAGTTGTAATTGGGGTTCCGTATGGCGCAGCATAATCGGTTCCTTTATGTGCTTTCCATCTTTGTTGTACTGGATGGAATCGATTAGTTGAAAAACGAGAAGATATTCTACTAAATTTTATTGGTGTTTTAAGAAAGAAATTTTTCAATGTTTTCCCTTCTTCATCATAATATTCTATTTTATTGGATGAAGGATTTTGAGCATAGGGAAATGCATAAATTATTTTTCCTTTGTATTCAAAAAAAGCGGCTTTAAGACTGTCTACTCCATCATATATAGTGTCATTTATATATCTTTCCGTAAAAGTAATAGCAAATCGATCTCCTTTTTTAAGCTTAAAAAAATCGATTGACCAAGCATAAATTTTAGATATTTTGCTCGCCAACGCACCTTCTACATTAGCCCCTTCCAAAGTTTCAGACAAAGAACCCTTCAACAATCCTCCTATTGTACGGGTCTTAATGGTGATAGGTTTTGTCTTTTTATATACAACCACAGCTGTATCTCGCAAATCGACAACATAATAATTCATTGCATCCGGTTGATAAATAAAAACCTGCAACTTATTTGTTTTGTTTTTTGATCTAAGGAGTGTATATGGCTTGTTTATTCTAATTATTCTAACATCAAATGTATCCTTTACTTTTTTAATAATATCATACACTTTCTTATTACCAATATTTTGATTTTCGATAATAGTACCAAAAGTATCTCCTTTTTTAATAGTATCCTGAACTACATTAAAATCAGAATATTTAAACCCAAACTCAATTTTCTTAACTGCTGGTTTTATAATTTCTTTTTCTAATACATCATCGGATTTATTACAAGAAACTAAAGAAAACAACACTATAATTGTTATTAATACTTGTTTCAAACTATATTTTTTTTGCATTCTAATTATTTTATTCTCCCCAATGTGCCAACTCATCTACCGACCATAATTCTGGAAAAAATATTCTACGTTGGTATTTTGGATGCATGTATTTTTTCCAGTCACTTCCTCCTGTAGCTTCTCCATTTCCTTTCCCGCTTTGATCTATATATTTTATAGCGACATTCAAATGTTGCATAACCCAAGTAATATTTACAGTATGATCATAATGACGCATCGCTTTAATTAACTCTGAATTTTTTTGATCTAAATCAGGGAGCTGCTTGAATTTTTGCCAAATGTTTATGGTGTTATATTCCTCCATATGTTTCAAAAACATTCCTTTGTATTTTCTTTCAAATTCCTCCAGCAAAAATGATTTTTTACCGGTGTGATACTCTTTTCCGGCTGCTTGCCAATACAAGTGTTCAAAAGCAAATTCGAACGGAGTATTCCTATCAATTGAATCTCTATAACGGTGATCTACAAGATTTATTAGATCCGTAGAAGAAAACTCTATTAATCTATATTGCGCGCTTTGAAAACCACTTGCCGGAGTAAGGGTATTCCTAAATTTCATATATTGATCGACTTCCATTCCATCTTCCATAATACCGAAAGAAGTTGTTAGCATATCAAAATAGCGACTGATTCTCATTAACCTTTCGGTAAAAAAATCAGTCTTTATGTTCTCAGAATAAGAAATTTGATTCATTTCCCAAAGTATCATCTTGAATATTAATTCATTAACCTGATGATACATAATAAAAACCATTTCATCCGGAAGGGTGGTTCTTTGAATTTGAAGACTTAATAATGCATCTGTGTGAATATAATCCCAATAAGTTATCGGCTTAGACCAAAGCAATCCTTCTAAATGCGTCTCGGTTTTCTGGTTTATTGCTTGGTATTTAAGTTCAATTTCTTTTAAAATTACTTCAGAATTCTCATTATTGTCCATTATATTTTGTTTTAAACTGATTCTTCAATCCTTTGTATTGATCTAAATCTGCTTTGATTGATCCTACAGCCAGACTTGCTTTAATTCGCAAGGGTATTTTATTATCATCGTCTGAAATCCAAACGGTTAGACTTTCCTGTTCTTTAAAAACGCGTCCTGATTGCACCAAAGGCCTAAAAACCATTGTTGAAACAACACCAAATTTAGTTGTAATATCTTCACGACCTATAAACTTGAGTTTAAATTTTGTGGTTTCATCATCAAAAAACATATCAATCGCAACTGATTCTCCTATTTTTAACTTGTCAATACTGGGATAATTTCTTAAATAATAGAAAGCAGACAAAATGTCTTGTGTATTTTTAGGAACGAAAAGTGTTTTCTCAGTCTTGTGTTTGTAATCCTTGACAAGAACTCTATTTGTAGATTGATTAAAAAAACCTTCTTGATTTTTGGTGTAGCCACCTTCGTTAATTTTTCGGACAAACTGGTATGGACTTCTGGTATCCTTATCAATATAGCTTTCATATAAATCGTCTACCTTAAAGAAAAAACGAGACATTCCTGTCGTATATCCTTTACCAACTACATGAAAAATATTTTTATTGTTTAGGGTAGCGTCTTTTACTTCCAGCGTGGCATAACCCGCATTGACTATCCCGTAATGAATCCTGAACTTAAACCATTCCCCCACACCGTAAGCATCCTCTTTTGGAGAATCAAAACTTACAGTTACTAATAATATAAGGAATAGGGTTATTTTTTTCATCACCTCGTTTTTCTATTTATTTTTCAATAATAGCAAATTTTGTTCCAAATATATCAAAACAAAAAAACTCAGTCAAATAATGACTGAGTTTTTATGCTATTAACTAACCAAAAAACTATAAACTATGAAATTTATATGAAATCAGGAAGGAAACCACCCCTTCCCTTTTTGCGAGTGCAAAGGTAGCTAACAAATCCAGTTATTTTAGTCCAAAACAAAGTTTAACACAACATTTGTAAACAAACATGCCGTTCGTCGGTTATTTTTTCACATAATGCAAAAAAAATGCTTTTTTACAGCGTTCCTCGTAATTGCTGTTCACGTTCAATTGACTCAAAAAGAGCTTTAAAATTTCCTGCACCAAAACCTTTGGCTCCCATTCTCTGAATAATCTCAAAAAACAGTGTTGGACGGTCTTGTACTGGTTTCGTAAAAATTTGTAATAAATACCCTTCTTCATCGGCATCGACCATAATGGCTAGTTTCTCTATCTCATTTAAATCTTCTTTCATCATTTTCATATGCGCTCCCAATCGCTCCGGAATCGCCTCATAATAGGTATGCGGAGGAGCTGACAAGAATTCGATTCCTCTTGCTTTCAATTGCGTTACCGTTTTGATAATATCATCCGTTGCAATAGCGATATGCTGAATTCCAGGTCCGCCGTAAAAGTCCAGATATTCCTCGATTTGTGATTTTTTCTTTCCTTCGGCAGGTTCGTTAATTGGAAATTTAATTCTTCCGTTTCCATTCGACATCACTTTACTCATCAAGGCCGAATATTCGGTATTAATTTGTTTGTCATCAAAAGAAAGGAAATTCACAAATCCCATTACTTCTTCATAAAACTTAACCCAGATATTCATTTCATTCCAACCTACATTGCCCACCATGTGGTCAATGTATTTTAATCCTGTTGGCTCTGGATTGTAATCGGATTTCCATTCCTTATATCCAGGGAGGAAAACACCGTTATAATTTTTGCGTTCTACAAAAATATGCACGGTTTCTCCATAGGTATAAATTCCTGAACGTACTACTTCTCCAAATTCATCTTTCTCAACTGTTGGCTCCATAAAAGAGCGAGCGCCACGCTTCATTGTTTCCTCGTAAGCACTAGTGGCATCTTCTACCCAAAGTGCAGCTACTTTCACCCCGTCACCATGTTTTCTCAAATGTTCGTGTATCGGAGAATCTTGAGTCAATGGCGTGGTCAATACGATGCGGATCTTATCCTGTTTTAGCACATAAGACGTCCTGTCTCTTACTCCGGTTTCTAATCCTGCATAGGCCAATGATTGGTAGCCGAAAGCGGTTTTATAATAATGCGCTGATTGTTTTGCATTTCCTACGTAGAATTCTACATAATCGGTTCCTAATAACGGAAGGAAATCCTGTGCTCCTTCAAATATTTTTTCTAGTCCGTATTCTACTGATTTTATTTCTTTTGACATGATATTTATTTTTTGATTCGGTAAATCTAATTTTGGAAAGTGGATAAAACGGATTTACAAAGTTTTTATTAATTTAAAAAATATTGCTCGTTATACAAAAGTCCTAGCCCTGATGGAAGTGGCATCCTTTATGTTTTTCCTTTAAAAACATAAAGATACAGCGCACAGCAGGAAATAGCTCCTCCCTTCGACTGCGCTCAGGATGATATTACTCCACCCAAGATTTATAATATTGTCCATCATCCAATCCCATAGCTTCTTCGGTAACCATTAAAGGGCGAAATGTATCGACCATTACCGCTAATTCATGCGTTATGGTTTGACCAATGCTGCGCTCCATTGCTCCTGGTGCCGGTCCATGAGGAATCCCTTTTGGATGCAAAGTAATGTGGCCTTGCTCGATATTGTTGCGGCTCATGAAATCACCATCTACATAATACAAAACCTCATCACTATCGATATTGCTGTGATTGTAAGGCGCCGGAATTGCTTTTGGATGGTAATCGTACAATCTTGGAACGAAAGAACAAACTACAAAAGTCGCCGTTTCGAATGTTTGATGTACTGGTGGCGGCTGGTGTACACGCCCTGTTATGGGTTCGAAATTATGAATGCTAAATCCATAAGGAAAATTATAACCATCCCAACCTACGACGTCAAAAGGATGTGAAGCGTAAATCACTTCATGCATCATACCTTCTTTTTTTATTTTAATAAGAAAGTCGCCTTTTTCGTCGTGCGTTTCTAACTCATCCGGTAAAATAAAATCGCGTTCGCAAAACGGAGAATGTTCCAGATGCTGCCCCGATTCGTTTTTATAGCGTTTTGGAGTATAAAATGGCGCAAATGATTCTACGTAAAACAATCTGTTTTCTAAAGTTTCAAAATCGATTTGATAAATCATTCCACGTGGAATGATAAGATAATCCCCGTATTTAAACGAAATATTTCCCATCATGGTGCGCAATTTTCCTTTCCCTTTGTGAATGAAAATCATTTCATCGGCATCGGCATTTTTATAGAAATAAGTACGCAAGGATTGTTTTGGCGCAGCTAATCCTATGGTACAATCTTTATTGACCAACATGGCTTTGCGACTGTCCATAAAATCGTCTTCGGGTTTTAACTCAAACCCTTTTAACAATAACGATTTTATGTTTTTTCCAATTGCAATTTTTGGTTCTACCGGATAGGATTTTAGGATTTCCTTTACTTGTGTTGGTCTGTGAACATGATATAACAATGACGAATGGCCATGAAAACCCTCGGTTCCAAAAAGTTGCTCGTAGTATAAACCACCGTTTGGTTTTTCGAATTGCGTGTGTCTCTTTTGAGGAAAACTCCCCAATTTATGGTATAAAGGCATGATTTTTTTGTTTAAAAGTGAAACAGATTAAAGTTGAGATTACTTTATAATGTGCTATGATAAATCAAAAAAAGAGTACTCACTCAGGATTTCTCTTGATGAGGAATTGAAGATAATCTAATAAACCTAGCCATTTTGTTTTCATTATAACAAATATCGGAATTATTATTGATATAATTTACAATTAAAACAAAAACCCAATACTAAACCAAGTATATCCTTTTCCAGTTTCCGGCGACCAGGAATGTTTTATTTCTATAGGCCCAATTACAGTTTCCAGACCATATCCTACCGCATAACCTGAATATTTTGGCATTGAAATCCAATCGACTTTTTCAAAAATTCTATCCCCAATATTAGCAAAATTTGCCGAAAAGTTGAGATGATTGTTCTTGTAAAACTCATAATCAATAGTTCCAGTTGATTTTATATAGCTATTGGCAGCCACACTTAAATAATCATATCCATATAAATACTTAAAGTTATTTATGGGGTTATAGCCATAACCTCCCAAAATAAAATTAAAAAAGGCTACACTTTCGTTGCCAAATGAAAATCCCGCATCCGTTTGAAATTTTACTGTGGCGTTTTTAAAAAGCGTCGCAGCTATTCCAAAATCGCCTTTTGCAATAGAGAACGGTTTGAAATTTCCCGTGTAATTTGAAGAAAGCAAATAGGTTTGAATATCCCCTGAGAAATACCAACCTTTTTTAGGAAAATATTTATTATCAAAGGAATCAAATTTCATATACCCAAAAGCACTTAGATAATTACTGTTATCAATTATTGGATCCACATTTGCCAATGTTTCTGATTTTATTTTTAAAAATTTAAGTTCTACTCCTCCTCCTACTAGAAATTTTTGCACGAATAAAGATTGAAAATAAGCTTGATTTGTCAGGTCGGTAAAATCAATATTGATTGAATTTACTTCACTTAAATTCAAATTACTTATTTCTTTAGCTACATTTCTATTAAATTGATTGAACTGCGATTTAAAACCAAAACTCATATTAAATCCATTTTCTACATAGTAATCTAAATTATATCTGATATTGTCCCCTAAAACAATGTCAAATGACGCTATATCATTTTTAAAAAGCGTTTTTTTATGTGTTAAATTTACTAAAACACCACTTTTATATAAATTATCATAATGCAATCCAAATTTCAAATAGGTCTTTGTGGAGTTTTCTTTCAAGCTGATATTTAAGTCGTCACCTTGATTGTTAGCATCTAACGAATAGGATATTGCACTGAAATTTTGAGTCGCATTAATATTGTTTATCCCGTTCAGTAAATCATTGTACGTTGTTTTAACTCCTGGTTTAAACCTTAGTTTACCAACAACATAATCCTGTGTATAATTGTCCAGCTCATTACAATTTATATTTTTAATTTGTAAACTATCGGTTACTATTTTCAGCTCAGGTTTCTTATAAGGGTTTGACTCATCCACTAACAGTTTTAATTTTTCAAAAACAGAAAATGTCGCCTCTTCTCCTTTTCTAATGATTTCTTTTCCTTTATCAAATGATATAACACCGTAGTTTTTGATATCTGGTTTTATATAGATGTCCGTATCTTTTACATTTTTCTTCATTCTATCTCTTGATTGAAGATTTGTAATTTGTACCAAAATTTTTGTGGCATCTTTAAGTTGGGTTCTGTCCAATAAATCATTCTGAACATCAACGCCTATAATAATATCCGCCCCAAGTTTTCTGACCTCTTCAATGGGATAATTATTAGCAACACCGCCATCTACCAATAGTTTCCCATCAATTTCTACAGGTGAAAACAAAGATGGAAATGCGGAACTGGCAATCATAGCCTGTGCCAAATTACCTTTATTCAACAAAACTTCTTCTCCTGTTTCTATATTGGTACCAATACATAAGAAGGGAATTGGCAATTTATTAAAATCCTTTATGTGTCTAACATTTCTGGTAATTCTACTCAATAAATTATAATTGTACATCCCCTTCGACAATGCTTCAGGAATTCCAATTTTTAGTTTATTAAATGGCAGAACCAGCGCGTATAATTCGTCGTTTCGTCTTTCATAAAAGTTTTTGGAAGATCTGGGAATGAAGTCATTTAATAGCTCATCAAAATTAGTTGCCTGAAAAATGGAATCAATCTGGCTTGCATCATATCCTGAAGCATAAAGACCTCCAACAACTGCCCCCATACTGGTTCCGCCAATGTAATCAATCTTGATTCCTGCTTCTTCAAGTACTTTCAAAACCCCAATATGCGCAAACCCTTTTGCTCCACCTCCACTTAAAACCAAACCAACTTTGGGTCTATTCTGCTCTTGCGAAAACAAAGTCAAACTAATACAAAAAACAATGAATAACAGAGCAATTTTCTTCATAAAAAGCGATTTGGGAAATAATAGAATTTAGCGATATTGATTATCATCCGCCTAAAATTCAATAATCTAAATTAATCATTCATTTACTGTCTTGTAAAATTCGGTAATTTTTTTGGCTTTAGATACACCTATAACGTCAGAAATTTCTTTTTCTGACGCTAACTTCAATCTTTTAACACTTTTAAAGTGCTGAATCAAAGTCAACATCGTTTTTTCTCCAATGCCGGGAATGCTTTCTATCGAAGAATTTAGTGCCGCTTTACTCCTTTTATCTCTGTGATGCGTAATCCCAAAACGATGCGCTTCGTTTCGCAATTGCTGAATTACTTTCAAAGTTTCTGATTTTTTGTCTAAATATAACGGAATAGAATCACCCGGATAAAACAGTTCTTCCAGCCTTTTAGCAATCCCAATTATAGCTATTTTTCCCCGCAAACCCAATTCATCTATACTTTTCAATGCTGATGACAATTGTCCTTTTCCTCCGTCAATAATGATTAATTGCGGCAAAGGTTGTTCTTCATCTAATAACCGTTTATATCTTCTATAAACGACTTCAGTCATCGAGGCAAAATCATCCGGTCCTTCGACTGTTTTTATATTAAAATGACGGTAATCCTTTTTGCTGGGTTTTCCATCTTTAAAAACAACACAAGCTGCAACAGGATTCGTTCCTTGAATATTCGAGTTATCAAAACATTCGATGTGACGCGGTTCAACCGGCAATCGCAAATCTTTTTGCATCTGCGCCATAATCCTTTTCGTATGGCGATCCGGATCTACAATTTGCAATTGTTTTAATTGTTCGATTCTGTAAAACTTAGCGTTTCGAATAGACAAGTCCAGAATTTGCTTTTTGTCTCCCAATTGCGGAACAGTAATTTTTATATTTTCACCCAAATCAACCTGAAACGGAACGATAACTTCCCTCGACAACAATTGAAAACGGTCTCTCAATTCGATAATCGCCAATTCTAATAATTCTTCATCGGGTTCATCCAGTTTCTTTTTGATTTCCATTGTATGCGAACGAATAATCGAGCCATGAGAAATTTGTAAGAAGTTCACATACGCCGCACTTTCATCCGAAACTATCGAAAACACATCGATGTTGGTAATTTTTGGGTTTACAATCGTTGATCGTGATTGGTAATTTTCAAGTATTTCTATTTTCTCTTTGATTTTTTGCGCTTCTTCAAAACGCATTTCGGCAGCCAGATTCGTCATGACCCGTTTGAAATCTTTCATGCTTTCCTTAAAATTCCCTTTTAAGATTTCGCGGATCGCATCAACTTGCTTCTGATAATTTTCTAAAGTTTCAAAACCTTCACATGGCCCCATACAATTCCCAATATGATATTCGAGACAAACCTTGAATTTCCCGCTATCAATATTACTCTTGCTCAAATCATAATTGCAAGTTCTAAGTGGATATAATTCTTTAATCAGCTCTAAAATAGTATTCACCGTTTTGAAACTGGTATACGGTCCAAAATATTCCGAACCGTCTTTAACCATTCTTCGAGTGGCAAATATGCGAGAAAAAGGTTCTTTCTTGATACACAGCCATGGATAGCTTTTGTCGTCTCGTAACAACACATTGTAACGTGGCTGCAAGGTTTTTATAAGGTTATTTTCCAATAAAAGCGCATCGGTTTCCGTAGGAACCACAATGTGTCTTATGGTCACAATTTTCTTAACCAGCACATTGGTTTTGGCCGTGTCATGAATTTTATTAAAATAGGAAGAAACCCTTTTTTTTAAATTTTTGGCTTTACCTACATACAAAATCTTCCCTTCCTTGTCGTAATATTGATATACGCCAGGATTATCAGGTAAGGTTTGAATTTGTAAGGCTATTGTGGGTTTGGTCATTTTTTTAAAATTGTAATTGACATTGAAAAATCAGCCACAGATTAAACGGATTTTACAGATTTTCACAGATTATTTATTTTCTTTTTCGGCTATTTTTTGTTCGATGAATTCTTTGTGACGTTTTACTTCTTTATCAACTATATTATTAATATCAAATTCTTTTAAGTTATCTGAATATGAAAATTTGAATTCATTTTGATTACCAATATCAATAAAATAATAACTTTCTTTGAATCTAATCTGAATTTCACTTAAAAAATTAATTGCTATTTCTTCTTTCTTTAATTTAACAAATAAAAAACTTAATTCGAGAATATTATCTAAATGATTGAATTTATAATCTTTATAAAATTCATTAAATTTTTCAATTGAATCAAACTCATTATTATCTAAACTAATTAGAAAGTTTGTTTCAGAATATAATTTACTAAACTTTGATATTCTTGACTGAAATCTTAAAATTAGCTTCATAATAATTGCATCAAATAAATCTCCAATTATATCTTGTTTTTTTATGTATTCTTTATAGTTTGTTTTATTAATTTTCTGCTCCAACAAAGCAATTTCCTTATCTAAATCATCTTCTTCCTCAATACTTTCCCCTTTAGCTCCTGCAATCATTATTTCAAGGGAACGAACTAAATTTTGAGAGACATATTCAATAAATGCTTCAATATTTCCTGCATCTGCAAGCTGTAATACTGCAAAATAATTAGCTTTGTCTTCCGTTTTAATAATTACGGGCGGGTAATCAAACTTCATCAAGATAAAATTCATCAAAATCCTTGCCGTCCTACCGTTTCCATCATCAAAAGGATGAATCCGAATAAATTTATAATGAAACTCTGCTGCTAAAAAAATAGGATTTACGTCTTTCTGTTCGCTTTTTTCTCTGTACCAATTGATTAAATCGGTCATTTTAGAAGGCGTTTCTTCTGGCGTGGCAAAATAAAATATTTCCCCTGTTTTTGTTTTTACATGATTGGGAGAGGTTTTGTAACGCCCAACATTTATACGTTTTTTTGTCGGTTTACCATCAGGAGTAATTGCATCAACTTCATAGGATTCTTTTAGCAAAAGTGTATGCAACTCCCTAATAAAATTTTCATTCAATGGATAGTCGCCTTTTACAACATCAATAACCCAATTTATTGCTTCATTATGTCCCGTTATTTCAAAATGATCCTGTAATGGCTTACCTTGAGCTGTAACACCAAATAAAATTAATGCCTTAGTTTCACCATAAGTCAACGAATTCCCTTCGAGATGGTTGGAATGATAATTCCAATCCAAACGGAATTTTTGCATAATCCGCTCTTCCTGTTCTTTATCAATGGGACGTAAATTATCTAATTGATTTTTTAAATCTAATGCTTTTCTGCTGTTTTCCATCTGAATTTTCAATTTACTCCCAACAAATTTACAAATAACATTTTTCTAAAACGAAAAACAACACACAACTTATAATTCCTAACCCATAATTGTATATTTTTATATTTTCAAGAACTTATGATAAAAAACAATTCCACACCCATAGTCCTTTTTGGTGAAAGCATTATTCCCGGCGAAAGTAAAACCATCAATGTTGAAATTGCCCGATTACATACCACAACGAAACTGAATATCCCTATAATTATCCGACGTTCTAAAATTGATGGTCCCGTGGTACTTTTTTCTGCAGGAATACATGGTGACGAAATCAATGGGGTTGAAATTGTCAGACAGCTTATCCATAAAAAGATAAACAAACCGAAAAGAGGCACAATAATCTGTATTCCTATAATAAACGTATATGGATTTGTCAATAAATCAAGAGAATTTCCTGATGGCAGGGATTTAAATCGGGTTTTCCCGGGAAGCAAAACTGGTTCTTTAGCCAGCAGATTCGCTTTCCATATTTTAACGGAGATTATGCCAATTGTACAATATGCAGTAGATTTTCATGCCGGTGGCGCCAGCCGTTTCAACGCACCGCAAATTCGTCTTACCCAAAACAATAGAGAGTTAAAAATACTGGCCGATGTGTTTAATGCGCCTTTTACCTTATATTCCAGAAATATTTCGGGTTCTTTCAGGAGTTCAAGTGAAAAATTGAATGTGAAAATGCTCCTTTTTGAAGGCGGAAAATCCCTTGATATCAATAACACTATTGCAGATGAAGGTGTAAATGGAGTGAAGCGCTTGCTATCTCACCTTGATATGCTAGACCCAAAACATTTTGTTACTAAACAAAAAACACCTACCATTTATATTGAAAAATCTGGTTGGATAAGAGCCAAATGTTCCGGATTATTACACGATTACGATACCATTGGGAAATTTGTAAAAAAAGGAACTATTCTTGCCACCATAACAGATCCTTTTGGAAAATTTGAACGAAAAGTGAAAGCACCAAATGACGGCTACGTAATCAATGCCAATCATTCGCCTATTGTTTATGAAGGCGATGCTATTTATCACCTATCGAATACTAATGAAGAAGATGAAGAATAAAACAGCATTAAGACTAAAATATAAAACCTTACGAAATTCACTTTCTGAAAATGAATTGGAAGAAATGAGTTTAGCTATTGCCAATAAAGTATTGGCGCTTCCTATTTGGGAAAAAACCTATTTCCATATTTTTCTTCCCATTACGGAACACAGGGAAGTCAACACTGAATTTATTCTGCATTTATTGTCCGGAAAAGACAAGGAAATTATTATTTCAAAAGCTGATTTCGAAACCAGAAACATGACTCATTTCCTATTGACTGATAGTACTAAAATCAAGAAAAACGAATACAATATCCCCGAACCTGTTGATGGAATTGAAGTTCCAACGCATAAAATTGATGTCGTTTTTGTACCGCTTTTAGCATTCGACAAAAAAGGAAATCGGGTGGGTTATGGTAAAGGATTCTATGACAAATTCTTATCAGAATGCAAACCGGATACAATCAAAATTGGTCTTTCTTTCTTTGACCCTGAAGAATTGATTACAGATGTTTTTGAAGGTGACGTGAAACTGGATTATTGTGTTACGCCGAATGCGAATGAGGCCTATTCTTTTTAATTTTGCCTGAAAATTTATCTTTTCAATGAAAAATGCCCTTTCATGATTCGACCGTCTTCCAATTGTATGGAATACCAATAATCATCTGATGGCATTTGTAGTCCATCGAATGTTCCATTCCAGCCTTCACCTATTGGACTTATTTGTTTCAATAATTTGCCATATCTGTCAAAAATATGAATACTAGTTTTTGCATTGAAAGTAGTATTCACTCCTTTAATGTTCCACGTATCATTATAGCCATCCTCATTGGGCGTGAAATAATCCGGAATTCCCAATATGGCTACTTCTTTTGGAACTACGCCACAACCATTTAAGTCCTTGACAAAAATCGTATGAATTCCAGCACTAACATTGGAAAAAAAGGGTTCAATTTGGTAATCGCCATACTCATTATCTAGACTATATACATAATCTCCTGATCCACTTACCGAAATAGTGATACTATTCGAATCCACTAAATCTACTATATTAACATCTGTTATTTTAGCAATATCCGAAGCTAGAACTGTAATTGTTCGTATTCTGGAACAGCCTTTATCGTTGGTAACTTCTACAGTATAGATTCCTTCAGTATTAACCGTTAGGGTGTAATTTGTTGCATCAGCAATTGCATTTCCATTGAAGTACCAAACATAATTGTAGTTACTAGTTGGGCTACCATCTTGAATACTTGCATCAATTACTTTTGTAAATGTCGGCAGGTTGCTACACACTAATTCATCTCCTAATAAATTGATTTTGGGTACTGGATTTACAACAAATGGCAGAATTACCGTAGCTGTACAGTTTGTGTTTATTGGATTAATCACCTCGACTTTCACGTTTTGGGTTGCGGTAAGAAACGGATTGGGTAATGGACTTGAAAGCGGATTGTTATTTCCGTCAAAATAGTTGACGGTCATTCCTGTCTGTCCTTTTAGGATAGTAGTTTGAAAGGTTGAAGTATCAAAAGCATATTTTCTGTCTTGTAAACTGGGATCCGCTTCATCATCGCAGACCGTGGTTAACGATGTTGGAACTGGAAATGCTTCCGGTAAATCGTAAACAATAAATTGTATTGCAGAATCAAAAGAACAGGCTTTTGGAGTGTTATTGGTTACGACTACTTTTAACGTTTGCGAAGCCGTTGTAAAAGGATTTGGTAATGGGCTTGACAGCAGATTATTGTTTTGATCAAAATAAGCAATAGTAACATTGGTTAACCCGTTTAACAACTTGGTTTGTAGTCCCGAAGTGTCAAAAGCATATACCCCATCCTGATTGTCGTCACAATGACTCTCAATAATAGATTTTACTACCGGAATTGATTCCGCGTTCAGCGTGATATGACTTCCTAAGCCCAAACAATCATTATTCAATCTGCTATCTACACGAATGTAAATATTTTGAGTGTTTGGATATCCAATATTTCTGTAATTTGAAATATTGGAGATGGTATTTTTTTCGGCAAGAGCATCGCCTAAATTTCTATAATAAGTAATGTCTAATTGTTGTCCAACAGGGAATATGTTCTGAATTTGACTTGTCACATTGCTAAAATCAAAAGAAGCGATTCCATCTTTATTCGTTCCTAAAACTGCATCATCACATTGAGTAAAAGCCCTTGTAAAATTTAAAGGAATTTGAGTGGTAGAAACGATTAGATTGAGTTGAGCAATTCTATAACAACCATTGCTATTACTTACTCTTACATAAACTTTGTCAACACTTACAATTTGATTGGTGTAGGTTGTAGCATTCGGTATCGGATTGGTATTGTTTTGTGCGTCTGTTTGGGTTTTATAAAAAGTAATTGTTTCTGTTGCAGCGTTAGCCGTTATTTTACTAATGGCTTCTTCTAAATTAAAAACACTAAAACCATCAATGTTATCATCACATTGTTTCAAATCAAAAACACTAGTTATCACGGGCAAAGCAAAGACTTCAATTTTGAAGGAAGTAGTCGCCAAACAATTAAGATTGTCTTTGTTGGTTACTTTTACATAAATCGTTTCAGTTGGATTGGTATTTTGATAAGTTGTTGCAATCAAAATAGGCTGTGTCAATCCCGCATCTTTGTAATACGAAATCAAAAACTGAGTTGCCGATTGACCGTTCAGAATGCTGCTGGCTCTTTGGGTTAAATTCAAAACAACTTTACCATCACTATCACTTCCAATACTAGTGTTATCACAACTCGTTAAATTTGGAATCAATGCCGGTAAATTGGGTAAAGGTGTGTCAAATACATCAATAGTAAAAGTGGTACTACTTTTGCATTCACCATTGGCTTTGTTGGATACTTCGGCAGTGATGGTTTCTTGTTGATACGGAACAGTATTAATGTAAGTACTAGGAGAGGTAATTGCCTCATTATTGGCAAAATAGGTTACTGCAAACAAATTAGTATCTTGTCCGTTTAGAATGGCAATATTCTGAGTAGTTAAATCAAAAGTATGCAGACCGTCATTGTTATCATCGCAAACTAAGATGTCTTGGGGTTTTGTTGCGGTTGGGATTTGATAGATTGTGATGTCTTTGGTTTTGGCACTGGTGCCGTTTGCATTTGTAGCAGTAACCGAAACGCTGTATGTGCCAGTGGCTGCGTAGGTATGGGTTGGGTTAATTGCATTTGAAGCGTTCCCATCCCCGAAATCCCAACTGGCAGAGGTTATAGTCTGGGATGCACTTAATGTAAATTCGCTAGTAGTACCTAAACATACATTTTTGATTGTGAAGGAGGGATTGAAGTATGATTGACAAAAGGAAGGCAAGCCCAACATAGATAAACCAGTACCTCCTAAACTTAAACCATCCATTTGGAAATTACATCCAAGACCTGAAATATTCGGATCATTAATAACATCCAAAGAATTACCTGACCAAGAGGCAATATAGATTTTATTATTAATTGCCAATTGTAAAGAGCCTAACATTTTTCCTGAAGTACTTATTTCAATTTTTGTTGATGCTATATTTGCTGATGTCAAATCAAATTGAAAAATACTCCCTCTTGCTTTTTCGGATACATATAATACAGTGCTATTTGAGGAAAATTCAGCTCCTGTAATTTCAAATGGACTATTGATTATTACATTGGGATTGGATACTATTCCTGTAGTGGTGTTGAAATCAAATAATTCAGCATTATTAAAAAAAGTATTGCATACAATTAATTTAGTCCCATCTGGAGAAATTTTCATGTTACCAATTGCTCCAATTTGTCCCATTGAATTATTTATTACAGTTCCAGTATTACTTATTACGGGGTTTGTGCTAATCCCATTTGCTGTAACAAGATGAGCATAAAAAGCATTACTCTTCCATCCATGTGTTATAACCCAATAATCGGTACCGTTTGCATGCTTAACAATGGTAATTTTTTCGCAGGTAGGGGTGTAAATTAATACGTTCCTATTAGCGGTTACACCTCCCAATCCGTTATTTAAATTCATATCCACCTCTGTATATCTCAAACCGTTTGAAAGTGCTCCTACATCGAGTGTAAATAGATAATATAAGTTAGTCGTACCTGGTTTTTGAAGAATGGCAGATGTTTGTGTTGCATTATAGTCTCCCAGTAAATACGTTACCATTGGCTGATGAATTTTATTCCAAATGGTAACGCCATTAGAGTAGAATAGTAAACTACCATTACTGTCAGAGATAGTAGAACATCCTTGAGGTGCACTCACACCACTTATAACTGTTGTAACGGAGCCATCAGGATTGAATTTTAGGCCAGCACCGCTACCAAAACACCAAACACTCGCTTCTTGTTGCGAGAAAACGAGTGTGGTGTAAAGCGTTAGTAAAAAAAGTAATTTAAACTTCATCAAAATATTAAGTATAGTATTTTAAGAAAATAATTAAGGCCATTCTACTGTAAGTACAAATTCTAGGTTAGCATCTGGAAACGAATAAGTAATTTTGCTTGGCTTCTCAGCTGTATAAACAGCAAATGTTATTGGCTTGGTAGATGGGTAAAGCGGTGTTAATAGTTGTGTTGTACTAGCATCCTTATCACCAAATTCTATATTTAGTGTTTCGCCAGGATTTATGTACAATTCAGCAACTGAAAAATCCCAAGTTAAATCTCCTTGATTGTCTTTTACAGGAGAAACATACCAGAGTTTATCTGAAACGCCAACATCATATGGATTTGTATATTGGAGTTTTATAAAACCAAAACACACGTCTGCCAAACGATTTATATCACTTTCTGTATATTCTGGATCCCAAGTGGTGTTTATGTTATAAAATGATTTTAATTGCAACCCTGTTATTTTTATGCAATCGCCTCTTGTAACTAAAATAGTAATTGTTTTTGAAACAACATCTCCATTCTGATTTTTCGCTTTTATAATAATATTTTTTGGTCCTAAAGTATCAAAAGCAAAATGCAATGTTTGTGAAGTGCCAAAATCAGAACCAGAAAAATTTACTGGGTCTGAACCATCAGTTGTTAATGCCATACCTTTCACTGATTCATTACTGGTTACTGTAACGGCAAATAGTTCGTCTATAGCCACTGTTGTTAAAGATGGAGTTACTGTAATACTAAAAGTACTTTGACTTGTAGTATCGTCTGATGAGGTGCACATACAAAAAAGCAGAGGCAGTAGATAGAGTATACGCTTCATGTTTTTATTTAATTTTTTATCGTTTAAAATTTACCCTGAACGTTCAATTTACTTCAAATCCTAGCCATCGGGTTTAAAAAACAGAAGGATACTTGTTTAAAGATACTTCTGTTTTAATTATCCGCGTTGCAAACACTACGATTTATTTTTTAATTTAAGTAGGTACTCGCCACTGGCAAGCACCAGAGGAGAGGACAAACGAGAACCAGTGGAATGAATTTAAATTAATCTCATAGAAATATAACTTAACATCATTCATTAACCCCTTCCATTTTGAATAAAATTTGGTTAAGTCATTATTATCGACCAAACAAAATGCACTAAAAACTGTTTCGTCTGCAGATCTCCCAAAATTTAGATCGATTGCTTACCAATATACATCTTCAAAGGTGAAATTTATTTTATCTTTTTTTTTCAGGCAACTCCAATGAAAAACTAATGTTATCATTAATGACAGAAGTATTTCGGTCAATTATAATATTCTTAATTATACATCGTGGTAAAAAAAATCATTAAAATTCATATGTACTTTTTTTTAAATCACTACCATTACCACCAAGGTCATTTACTTGAGTCAAAAATATGTCCCCCATTGTTTAAATAAAAATGACTTAGATTTGGTCCTTTAAATCCTGGCGGAGTTGCAGCAGGTCATCGTCGCGCTGTTATATCAAGATTGCTCGGTTCCCTCTTTTCTAAGACTACCAATCATTACAAATTTTGAATTTTCCATAAGCTCATGTTCTGTATATTCTCTATTAAAATCTAATAGAAATAATGCCCCATTAATAATTACCTCCCTTTCTTTGTTATAAAAATTTCCTCCTTTTAGTCTTGGGCTTAGTATCAAAAAAAAGCCCTCAATATTTCCAAATCTCAGTAAATAATTTGATTTAAATATTAAACATTTGCTACTTTTAATAGTTAAAATACTTCCAGCTATAATGTTTTTCCCGTCTAAACTTTCAAAATCCCAAGGTTCAGAAACTGAAATAAAATAATTTTCTTTTTTCATAATGCTTTATCTTAAAGATTGCCAATTAATTAATCGCACTTTCACGGGATCCATAGTCATAAATTCAGAACCTTTTCCAGGCATTGAAAAAGCAGGTAAGACTTTAGAGCCGTTTAGTTGTAGGCTTGGATTATTAAGAATTTCAAATTCTACTCTTAAGGTTGGAGTAGTGGGTAAAGCTAATCTTTGTTGAGCTAAAGATGCAGATTTATACACATCTTTAGTAAAGAACGTTTCGCCAGGATTTCCTCCTCTTAAAACACCTGTTTCTTGTACAGCTTTTAGCTCTCCCTCTCCCATATATCTAAATGCTGAGTTTTTAGAAACATCCACAAATCCAGTTTCTTTATTGATAACCGTTGCCGTATTAGCTTGTGTTGTTTGCGTTGTACTTGGTTGAGTAGAACTGGATATTTTGTAATCACTAGTTTTAATTTCGGCATTGCCTGTTGTTTTTACAAATCCTGTTGCTGTTGGCAATGACATAGGCTGAACAGTAATTCTTGTTCCAGTCCAGAATGTTCTTCCGTTTCTTAATGCACTAACACCATTGAATGCACCACCTAATGCTGCTCCAAAAGCAATTCCTGCAATAAATTCTTTTCCGGACATTAAAGGATCACCAAAAGCAATATGGTTTCCTACGTTTAAAACAGTCTGGGAAGCTGCTGCTCCTACTGCACCACCTGCTGCACCTGCTAAAAAACCGCCTGCACCTGCTGCACCACCTCCTGCCGCCGTGAAAGCTGCTGGACCAATAATTCCTGCTAATGCTCCTGCAGCTGCTCCAATTCCAAAAGCTGTTAACCCTTGTGCGTTAAATTGAGCTCCGTGTGCTGCCCAATTAATTACTCCTCCAACAATAGCACCAACAACAATCCAAATCCATTCTCCCGAAGCATCTGTGTACTTGAGTGGATTATTCCAGCAATACCCGTACCTATTATAGTTCTGGCTATTAAAGGGTTCCTGGATATAATTATCTGGCTGCAAGAAACGATGCAACTTAGGATCGTACAAACGCCCGTTCATGTTTATGAGCCCTACACTTTGCAGATGCTCATGACCTGTGTAACCCCTGTCAAGAATGGTAAGACCATTTAATGTATTCCCCGCTCCGTCTTGTACCTTTGCAATATTTCCCCAAGCGTCAAAGAGTCGTTTTTCTACTATTTGTCCTGTGGCACTAGTTATTGCCAAGATACTTCCTTGGTAATCGCGATGTAAATATAAATAATTTTGGGTAGTACCGTCACTTTTTATAATCAAAGGTGCTGAGTAGCCGTCGCCACCTATATAGGTAACAAACTCCGTTGCTCCGGTATTCTTGTTGTACTTTATCTCCATCGTACCATCTCCCGAATAGTATTTTCGATTAGGACGTAATAGTTTATCAACGTCTAGACTACCATAGAACATGGCGCTCCGGTCATTACCGTCATTGTAGGTAAAGCTTATTTTGTCTATGCCTACTTCTTCTATTAGCACTGGACTTTTGAAGGCGTTGTAAGTAATGTTTTGTACTTGCCTTGCCGTATTATAATATGTCAAAGCAGCTGGTGTCAATGTTACCGAAGTATTTTGATACGGCTTTGCTGAAGTGGTATAATTATAGGTTCCAACATTGTTTTGAGTTATTCTTCCCCTATCATCATAGCTTTGGGGTTCTTGTTGCCCTTGTACATTGGTATAGGTGGTTAGTCTGTCTAAACTGTCGTATAGAAAACTTTCGTTCCAATTAAACAAGCTGTTGGTACGGCTGGTTAAATTCCCTTTTTGCGGGTCGAATACCGTGTTGAGTGTCATGATATTGGTCCCTGCTTTATCATGCTTAAACTGGGTTGCAAAACCGTAACTATCGTAGGCGTTAGTTATCGCTATACCGTTGTCCAACGTGGCAGTTGTCAATTGTCCGCGTGCGTTTACCGTACCGGTTTGCCACAATACTTGGCTGGTGGCATCGTCAAGAATTTGCCAAGGGTAGCCGTTTTGGTAGGTGTTCTTTATGGTCTTGGCACTTGCTTTTCCGTTGACTAGCAAAAAAGCGGTACTAGTTTCTTTATCTGTCCTGCCAAAGGCATCAAAGCTGAGCTGTTTGGTAAAAGTGGCGTATGGCGTGGTTTCGGTGGTTTTAAAAAGGCGTTTGGACGCATCGTATTCGTAGGTGTTCGTGGTAACGGCACCGCCTTCGAGTGTGTTTGTAAAGGTGTTGCTTGTAAGCAATTTTGTTGTGCCATCATAGGCATAAACGGTACTACTATTGGTAAGTGATGTTGGGTTGCCCACTATGGTTTTTGTCGTCAGTTTCCCTACGTTGTCAAGTGTATAAGTCGTTGTGCCGTTAGGAGTAACTTCCTTTGTGGTTTCACCAAATAAGTTGTATTCGTATAAATAGGTTCCAGCCGATGGATCTATCAATTTAGTTTTTCTACCCCAACCGTCTTGCTCTATTGTAGTCACTACGCCACCATAATTGGAAGTTTTTAAATTTCCATTGGCAAAATAGGTATAATTTATGGTACCTCCAGGTGTGTCAGTCATTGCAACCACATTACCAATAGCATTTTTAGTCGAAATCTTGGTTTTTGTACCATCGTTTACAGTAGTCGTAAGCCCGGAATAACTCATACTTACCGTTTTTCCTGTAAAGGATATACTTTGACTTATTCTGCTATAAACATCATACTTAGTTTCACTCCATTGCGTTGGACTTGTGCCAAAATAAGGCTCACTTACTTTATAATTCCTATCGTAAATGTCGTATAAATAATCAACGTAGGAGAATGTGCCGTTTAAATTTTTAACCCCTGATTTTATTTTCCTACCCAAATCGTCAAGTGTTTCTTCACTGCCGCTACCGTCATCTCCGGTGGTGGTAACAATTGTTTTCTCGGTGCTTCGGGTGTAGACATAGGTGTTGCTTTTACCCAAATAATCGGTCGTTTTTATTTTCTTGAACCAAGGATCGTATGAATAGGTCGTTGTTAAACCATACGGATTGGTTTCAGAACTTAATAAGCCATTATAGGCGTTATAAGCAAATGTTGTTGCCAATCCTTCGATGTCAATACTTTTGGTTAAAAATCGACCTGATGTATCGTATTCGTAATTGGTTATCCTTGGTGCAGGAGCCGGATTGGGTGCTACAGCAGGAACAGTTATGGTTTTTTTAGTAATATTACCAAATGTGTCGTATATATTATCTTCGGTAATAAAAACACCTGCATCATTTCCTCTTTTCTTGACTTGCGTTAACAAACTGGGAGTATAGCTATATTGCTCTTCGTTACTGGTTATCTCTCCCGTTGCAGCTAACGTAATGCTTTGTATTTTTCCAGATGGTCTTCCTACAACATAGGGAGAAGTAGTAAGTGGAATATAAGTAACATCCCCAACGCTAGTTTGTACAAGAGTACTTCCTTCTTTTAGCAAAGTTGTTACTTTTGTGGGATTATTATTGGCATCATATAGGGTTGTAGTTTCACTATTGGTATTATCTAAACCATTAAACTGTAGTGATGAAGTATTCTTAATATTATAAACTTTATTTGTTAAAGAACTTGAGTATCCTAATATCGATTTACTAATAAAATCAGTTGGAGCAAAACTACTAGAGGGTGAAAATAAATAGAGTACCGAGTAATTCTCAGTATTGGCTCCACGTAAGCCTACATCAAATTTAGAAATATTAGATATAATTGTTGTTGTATCGTCATACCAATTAGTACGCATGGTAGCTCTAAAACCTAGAAAGCCTAATCCTTCTAAATTAGAAACCGCACCATAATATCCAAAGAGTTGTTTTTTATAAACCGTTGCACTTTGTTTTTCCAGTTTTGAAACCACCTGAAAAGATGGAGCCACAGGAATATCTGTATTAGGATAGTTTTCTATTGGACTACTTGACCTGTATAAAGGATTACAATTATAAGAACATGGATCATTAACAACTGGGCTATAAGTAATCGATTCTTTGACACCATTACCCGTTGTGACTGTTTTAAGCAACCGTTCTATATTGAAATCTTTTTGGGAACTAAATCTATAAATTTTATTATCCGAGATAGCTGCTAATTCCATACTAAAATTAGGTCTGTCAGAAGATAAAAATATTGGCAAAGCATATTGTTTAACACCACTGATTGAACCTGAATAAAAAGTTGCCGTATTTGCAAAATTAGAATCCATATTATTCCAAACTCTTATCCAATATTGACCTGTATTAGTAGAAGTACACCCTGTGGTAGAATAGGTAATTAAATCCGTTTTGCCATCTCCATTAATATCAGTTGGAATTATCATGTTAGAAATTAGACAGTCACTTCCACTATTTGCTATATAAGGAATGCTGTAGGTTACGTCCGTTTTAATAAAACTTATTCCAGTTGAAATATACTTAGCATAATTAGTACCATATCCTTTAGGAATAATAAAGTCTGATTTTCCATCTCCATTATAATCCCCCATCAAAACAGGTCTTTCAAAAAGCACATCTGGATCGGCTGTTGTATTTTGGTATAATAAAACAAACTGATTTAAATCATTTAATGCATAAACTCGAACAGATTGATAGTTAAAAACATATAAGTCTGATTTTCCATCTCCATTAAAATCAGCAACTATATATTTATCTGCGGTAGAAGGTATAATAGTTCCCGCATCGGTAACATAGTTAGTAGTTAATCTTTTGTCTAAATTAACAAAATAACTTTGACCTCCACTTCTTAAAGATGTTCTATCGCAAGCAGATTGATAGTATATTTCTTTATCTATAGCTATCAAATCCGTTAACCCATCACCATTAAAATCACCACTGATGAATTTTTTGGGCACATTATATGTTTTAGTTACATAACTGGAATAATTACCGCAAATTGCTGGATATCCCCAAGAAAAAAGAGGAAATTGATATGATTTCTCATTTTGGAGCAATACGGGATTCATACCTCCCTCCGAGCTATAATTTGAGAATGTAGTAGTATTTGTTGAAACATTATTCTTAATGATACTCCATCCTTGTTTTGGCATCAATTTAAATCCTGCACCTGCATCCCCGGTTAATAATGACGAAGCAAAAATTTCCTCAAAAGCGCCTATATTTTGTTCGTAACTCATATTAGGATTTACTAATGGGTCAAGATTATAAAAAAGCCAATATTTAGATTTACTGGTCGTTCCCGTAGTTCGATAGACTAAAAAATCCATCTTGCCATCGCCATTAAAATCTCCTGTAACAGTAGCTGAATTTTTAGAAGAAATATCATTTACATTTATATTGGTAGTAATGGGATCGTAAGAAATAACATCATTAGTTGTGCCATAACTAAATATTGTGGGGTTATAACTCTTAGTGCCATCCCCGCTACTTTCGGTAATTCTCGAGAGTCGTTCGTAGCCTAATGTTACATCTTGGGTTAAATGTTCTAAAAGGTAATTTCTAAAACCCTGTCCGTTACCAAAAACTTTTATCTGGCTTAAAATTGTATTTCTCAGAAAACTTTGCCCACCTACATAAGCTTGCTCGGGGCGTTGGCGTGTTTTATATACAAATTGGATTTGATTTATAGGGGCATTTGTAGTAGTACTGCCGTACTTGATATATTCAATACTCAAATTATTATTGGCTAGTATATAATTATAACTTATTCGAACCCCTTGTGGATTTTCCCAATACTCAATTGCCCAATCAGTAATAGAGCGAGAATTGGTTGTGCTGCCATAATAGGCTTTAGAGCCATCTGGGTATTCTATAATAAAATAAGATGGACCGTAATTAGTTCCACTGGGATGTATACCATAAGAAGTAATTTTAACATTAGAGAAATTTTCCGTCTCGTAAACAGTTCCATCTGCTCCATAAGTACTTGTTAAGTTCTTCAAAATCAAACGTTGTCCATCAAAAGCAAAACGATCCATACTATTAAAATCAACAGCGTCTATTTTTCCATCATGAAACTTGGTAGCAGGAATTCTTGTAATAGTAGACACTCCAGAAATATTCCAGCCATAACCTGCCAGTCCATTACCGCCTTGACTATTATAAGTCAAACCTACTTGGGGCACAACCCCATTTATACCTGGTGGCACAGCAATAGGAATAGAATAATTGGCTCCTCCTGTCAATGATACTGATAATTGTCCTTCTGTAATTCCAACTTCGGTAGAACTTCCGGTAGGAGTTTGTGCTAAAGCAAATAAATGATATACTATAAATATAAGGGTAAAGTAAAGTTTCTTCATATCTTATTGTTTAATAATTTTAATGGATTTTTGTTCACCGTTGCTATAAAACAAAACAACAGCATAGGTGCCTGATGGATATGCTTGAAAAGGAATGTTTTGGGCATTATTTTTCTCTAGTCCAGAATATGATTTTAGCAATTGCCCACTCAAACCATATACTTGAATTGAAGTAACCAGATTACCCGCTATAAGTTCCCACTTAAGGTACAATTCCTCTTTTACAGGATTGGGGTAATAGGAAATAACATCTTCAGGGAAAAACTTTTGTAAATCTTCTTCTTTCAAAGCCATTATTTCTTTTGGTAAAACATTCGAAGTTTTACCTGTTCCAAGAGGACAATCGATACATAAATATCGTTTTATTTGATTGCCTGCATTATCATATTCAAATACAATTTTATCTTGGGCAGTAGCCAAAACAGAAAATCCTAATAATATAAATACTATAAAATGTTTCATAATTTTATTTTTAAATTGTTGGTGTAATGTACATTTTTCATGGTTTTGGTTTTATTATTGTGTTGTCAAAAAGTAATCGTCATTATTGCCTCCGTGCATTTTTTATCCAAAGTGTTTGGCAGGTCTAAAGAAATAAAATAGCATTAGCTGGTAAGATTTTTTCAAATTCAAGTTGTTAAAAAAGAGGGAGATATAATCATTCCTTAGCACTACATTAAATTTTAAAAAAATATTCTGACAATTATAAAGTAATTTATTCGAATCCACAATACCCACTTTTGGTGATATTTTACGAAAAAGATTATAAAAATAATTGATGATACTACGTTTTTTGCTACGCCAAGTGAAACTTATTAATTCCAATAGCATAACTTCTTATGAAAGACGCATCCTTTTTTTATCCATCTGAGAAAGAAGTAATCTCAAAAAAAAATGACTATAAAGTTCATAGTGTGGAACTTCCCTTAAATCTAAGCGCTATGCTCCGGGACAAAACAAATAAATTCAATAAAAGAAAAAGACCTATTCAAATTATGAAATAGGTCTTTTTCTTTTATTGAATTCTTGGTTAAAAATTTATGCAGTTTTGTGATGAAATGCTTTTTTGTTGAAAACAATCAAAATCCCAACTCCTGTAGAAATAGCCATATCGGCAACGTTGAAAATAGCGTTGAAAAAAGTAAATTCTCTTCCTCCCCAAATAGGCAACCAACTTGGTAGATTTCCATGCCAAAAAGGAAAGTAAAACATATCAACTACTTTTCCGTGAAACCAAGTCCCATAAGGTTGATCCGAGAATAAAGTAGCTAATTGTTGTTGGCTGTCGTCAAAAATAACTCCGTAAAAAACAGAATCGATGATGTTCCCGAAAGCTCCAACAAGAATTAATGAAATCGCGACAATTAAATAATCCGAGCTCTTCTTTTTCACTGAATCCCACAACCAATATCCAATTCCACCAACAGCGGCGATTCTAAAAAGAGTTAAAAATAATTTTCCATAAGCTCCAGGAATTTGAACTCCCCATGCCATTCCTTCATTTTCGATAAAAAGAATTTTGAACCATTTGAATACTTCAACTTCTTCGCCTAAAATAAAATTAGTTTTGATGTATATTTTTGAAACTTGATCGACAAGTAATATGATAAAAATAAGGAGATACGCTTTTCGTAATGACATTTTATAAATTTTAATGGCGCAAAAGTAACAATTTAATCAAAAAAAACGCTCCCAATGGAGCGTTAAATATTGTTTAACAAGAGGTTTATCGTTGCAAGTTCTTTGCTTCGATACTCATTGTTGCATGAGGAACGATTTTTAATCTTTCTTTCCCAATTAATTTGCCTGTAACTTTACAAACTCCGTACGTTTTATTTTCTACACGGAAAAGTGCATTTTTCAAATCTCGAATAAACTTTTCCTGACGGATCGCCAGTTGTGAGTTTGCCTCTTTTGACATCGTTTCGCTTCCCTCTTCAAAGGCTTTAAATGTAGGCGACGTATCGTCAGTACCATTATTCAAATCATTCATATAAGCACTTTTTATCAAATCTAAATCTGCTTGTGCTTTTTGAATTTTGTTAAGGATTATATCTTTGAACTCCGCCAAATCAGCGTCAGAGTATCTTGTGGCTTCATCTACCATATTCTAAATTATTTAGTAATTATTATTTTTGTTTTTATTTCGTCAAATTCAATTTCCGTACCGTTTTCTATTTCATCTACAAAAACCAAATCGCTGGTTAATGTTTCTGATTTTATATACGCTTCATTTTTAAGAATCGCCTCTTCTAAAAGTCCATTTCTTTTCAGTTGAACTTTAATTTTATCAGTAACTTCAAATCCCGAATCTTTACGGATATTCTGAATTCTGTTTACCAATTCTCTGGCAATTCCTTCTTGTTTTAATGCTGGAGAAATTGTAATGTCAAGCGCAACCGTTATTCCGTTTGAATTGGCTACCAGCCAGCCTTCAATATCTTGTGATGTTATTTCTACATCTTCTAATGTTAAAGTTACGTTATTTCCTGCAATAACAATATCCAGGCTTCCTTCCTTATCCAATTGGCTGATTTGTTCTTTAGAAAACCCTTGTATTTCCTTAGAAATCAAGCCCATATCCTTTCCAAAACGAGGTCCGAGCGCTTTAAAATTCGGTTTAATTTGTTTTACCAAAACACCCGAAGCATCATCCAAAAGTACGATTTCTTTTACGTTTACTTCTGCTTTTATAAGGTCAGAAACGGCCTCAATTTCAGCTCTTTGATTCTCATCAAGTACTGGTATCATTACCTTTTGCAATGGTTGACGCACCTTTATCATTTCCTTTTTTCGGAGTGACAAAACCAATGATGAAATGGTCTGCGCCTTCTGCATTTTGCTCTCTAACATTTTATTAACAAAGTTTTCAACGTGTTTTGGAAACTCCGCCAAATGTACACTGTCGTACTTTTCCGACTGTGTTGCTAAAGTTAAGTCTCTGTAAAGTTTGTCCATAAAGAACGGAGCTATAGGCGCACCCAGCTTACTTATGGTTAACAAACAAGTATATAAGGTTTGATAAGCCGCAATTTTATCTTGTGCATATTCCCCTTTCCAGAAACGTCTTCTGCACAAACGAACGTACCAGTTACTTAAATTTTCCTGTACAAATTCAGAGATTGCACGAGCTGCTTTCGTTGGTTCATAATCCGCATAATAGCTGTCAACATCTTTTATCAAAGTGTTCAATTCCGAAATAATCCATTGATCAATTTCCGGCCTTTCATTTAATGGAATCTCCGCTTCTTCGAATTTGAAACCATCAATATTGGCGTACAAACTAAAGAAAGAATACGTGTTGTATAATGTTCCAAAGAATTTTCTACGCACCTCAGCAATTCCTTCTAAATCAAATTTTAAATTGTCCCAAGGATTTGCATTTGAAATCATATACCAGCGTGTGGCATCAGGACCATATTCTTTTAATGTTTCGAATGGATCTGCGGCATTCCCAAGACGTTTGGACATTTTTTGTCCGTTTTTATCTAAAACCAATCCGTTAGAGACTACATTTTTGTACGCTACTTTGTCAAAAACTAAAGTTGCAATAGCGTGCAACGTATAAAACCAACCGCGTGTTTGATCGACTCCTTCAGCGATAAAATCAGCAGGAAAATCTTTGTTTTCGTCTATTTTATCTTTGTTTTCAAAAGGATAATGCCATTGTGCATAAGGCATGGAACCCGAATCAAACCAAACATCAATCAAGTCCGCTTCACGCGTCATCGCTTTCCCCGAAGCAGAAACCAGAGTAATTTCATCGACTACATTTTTATGTAAATCAACTAAATCATAATTTTCCTCAGCCATATTTCCAATTTCGAAACCTTTAAAAGGATTTTCTTTTTGGAAACCGGCAGCGATTGATTTTTCAATTTCGTTATATAATTCTTCAACAGAACCTATTAAAATTTCTTCTTGTTTGTCTTCTGTTCTCCATATTGGTAATGGAATTCCCCAAAATCTTGAACGGGATAAATTCCAGTCATTGGCATTTTTCAACCAATTTCCAAAACGCCCTTCTCCTGTAGCTTTTGGCTTCCAGTTGATGGTTTCGTTCAAGTCGAACATTCTGTCTTTAACTTCTGAGATTTTTATAAACCAAGAATCTAAAGGATAATATAAAATAGGCTTGTCTGTTCTCCAGCAATGTGGATAACTGTGCACGTATTTCTCAACCTTGAAGGCTCTATTTTCTTCTTTTAATCGAATAGCGATTTCAACATCTATAGAACGTTCCGGTGCTTCACCATCGTTATAATATTCATTTTTCACATATTTACCGGCATATTCACCCATATGCGAAGTGAACCTGCCTTGTAAATCCACTAATGGAACCGGAGTTCCATTTTCGTCAAGAACTAACATTGGCGGAACTTCTGGCGTAGCTTCTTTAGCCACTTTTGCATCATCAGCACCAAATGTTGGCGCCGTATGCACAATTCCTGTTCCATCTTCGGTAGTAACGAAATCCCCTGAAATTACTCTAAAAGCATTTTCTGGATTTTGGTAGGGTAATACAAATGGCAATAATTGCTCATAACGAATATCAACTAAATCAGCACCTTTGCATTCAGCCAAAACCCGGTAAGGAATTTTCTTGTCGCCTGCTGCGAAATTTTCAAAATCAGCTGGCTCTGAACTTTCGAAGAAACCTTTTCCAAATTGTTTTCCAACTAAATTCTTAGCAAGAATCACTTTCGAAGGACGAAATGTATATTGATTGAAGGTTTCTACCAATACATAATCGATTTTTGGACCAACCGTCAAAGCGGTATTCGAAGGCAAAGTCCAAGGCGTTGTTGTCCAAGCGAGGAAATAAATCCCATCCCCATCCCTTCCCAAAGGGAAGGGTGACGTGGCGCTGAAACCGAATGCCTTGAACACAGAGTTTTCGGCTCCGGTTCCCTTCCCTTCGGGGAGGGCTAGGGTGGGGAATTGCGCCACAACAGTCGTATCGGTTACATCTCTATAACTTCCCGGTTGGTTTACTTCGTGTGAACTTAAACCAGTCCCTGCTTTTGGAGAATACGGTTGAATTGTATAGCCTTTGTACATCAAATCTTTGTTGTAGATTTGTTTCAAAAGCCACCAAACCGTTTCCATATATTTTGGTTTATAGGTCACATACGGATCTTTCATATCAACCCAATACCCCATTTTTTCAGTCAGATCGTTCCATACGTCCGTGTAACGCATCACGGTTTTTTTACACGCTTCGTTGTATTCTTCGATGGAAATGGTCTTTCCAATATCTTCTTTGGTAATGCCTAATTCTTTTTCAGTACCCAATTCCACAGGCAAACCATGAGTATCCCAGCCCGCTTTACGCTTCACTTGAAACCCTTTTTGAGTTTTATATCTGCAAAAAATATCTTTAATCGCACGCGCCATTACGTGGTGAATTCCAGGCAATCCATTTGCCGAAGGTGGACCTTCAAAAAATACGAATGGTGGGTTTCCTTCACGAGTGGTTACACTTTTTTCAAATATGTTTGCTGCCTTCCAAAAATCAAGTACTTCTGACGCTACAGTTGGTAAGTCAAGTCCTTTGTATTCAGTAAATTTTGTGCTCATTTTATCCTTTTCTAAATCGAGGTGCGAAAGTAAGGAATTTTGAATTATTGAACACGAATTTCACGAATTTTCACGAATTTTTGTTTACCAAACAGGTTTGAAATTTTTTTGTTCATTTTAAAATTGATTCTATTCTCAAGTTTCAAAATCCAAAATCTAAAAAACAACATGAATTAATTAGTGAAAATTAGTGTAATTCGTGTTAGTTTTTCATTTTTAATTTGTGTCTCTGAACCTTTACTAAGGTTTTTCAAGAGAAAACTTCTTTTAAAACGTCTAAGGATTTTGGTTTTTTAAAGCCATCCAGGTGAAAACTGTAGTAATCGATTAGAATTTTCAAAACTAGCTGTCTTTCAATAACATGAAATATTTTTTGATTGTTATCAAATTTTAAATCAATGAGTTTTTTAAACAAATTACTTTCATGTTCGGTGAGCGAACTGATGGCATTGAACGGCGTAAAAACGCCTTCAGTCATTTCGAAAAAAGGCATGTTCATGTCCGAAATATCAGGATAAAAGCCTAAGTATTTTGTAGTTTCCAGTAATAAAATCAGGTGAAAATTGGCGATTTCATCATGATTGTCGAGCCAATGCAGGGCTGTTTCTAAAAAGGTAAACAGGTGCTCGTTTTTTTCTTCTTCATGAATGGAATGATGCAGAATTTCCGAAACAAACATCACAATCGTACTTTTATAAATATCCGAATGTATGGAGTGAAACGGCGTAGCGATTTTTATTTCCTTGAAATTTTCTAAAGTGCCTTTGTTTTTGTGAACAGCTTCAATTTCGAGAATGGTCAACGGTTGAAAATAAGCGATTTTTTGATTGGATTTTCTGGAAGAAAAAGCATCCCGAACAAAATAGGACTTCAAACCATGCGACAATGTGAAGCATTTCACAATCAAGCTTTTTTCCTGAAATTTTAAAGATGAAATGACAATGGCCTTGGTTTTTACGAGCATTTTTTTTGTTTAAAGTTTAAAGTTTAGAGTTTCGGATTGTGACGACAGACCAAACTCAAAACCACAAACAAATTACCTTATTATCATTACTTTTTTAACTTTGGTTTCGACTCCGTCTTGTGCCGAAATAAAAATCATATACACTCCCGAAGCTACTTTGTGTTTTCCAAAAGCCGTGGTATCCCATTCTATTGTTCCGCCTTCGGAAGTGGTTTCATAAACCAGATTTCCTTCAATATCGGTAATTTTAATATTGGCTTTATCGAGTAATCCGGCAATTTTAACGGTTCCTTGATATTCAGGCCGTACTGGATTTGGATACACATACGCATTGCTTAAATCATCATTTGCCGCAGTCGAGACTCCTTTGAAAGAAACTAAACCTTTAGCGGTAGCTATAAAAACTTCGCCCGTTGTACTATTTATGTCGATGTCATTTATATCATTACTGGGCAAAGGCGAATTGTTTATTGTAAAGTGATATTTTGTTTCCTGACCGTTTGGTGAAACTAAAAAAACACCCGAATCGGCAGTGCCAATCCATTTGTTATTGGCTCCATCCACAGCAATATCAGTTATAAATTGTTCGTACAGCAATTCTTGCGCAAGATTGTCCTCTAAAATAATTATAGGATTGGCTGTCAACTTATCTTCTGTTTGAAAACTGCCTACATTAGACAAAACTCGCAATCCTTTTGTAGTCCCTATCCAAAGCTGGTTTCTGGTATCTACCGCAACCGTTCTTACATCAGCAATAGGTAAGTTCCCGGTATCAGGTCCAGTTGTAATTTTTTTGAATTTATTGCCGCTTTCGTTAAAACCAATAACCCCATCACTACTTGTAGAGAGCCATTTCGTACCATTTTTATCAATTGCAATTGTTCCAAAATTATTATCAATAGCTGAATCCAGAATAGTATCCATCGCGTAACTTTGCCACTGACCGTCAGATTTCAACACTTTCAATCCGTTTTCATAACCTACAATTGTTTTATTGAATGTTGCGCTGTGGTATGATGCAGAAATAGTTTGCCCAGAAAGTCCATCAATTGTATTGGTAGTTTTAATTTGGCTTGTTGTTATATTTTTAGAAAACAAGGCATTTTCTGAAGCGGCAAAAACAGCAGTTGTAGATTCTGAAACGTCTTTAATTTCATTATAAGAGAAATAACCTTGCCACAACAAATTACTTTGGGCAAAACCCATTTGGATAAAAAGTAAAAGCAAAAAACATAAAACGCCCTTTTTCATTATTTGCATCAATATTTGGTTTACAAATATAGAACAAACGAAAGTATTAGAATTTTGTTACACAAAAAAATGCCTTCCATTCGATCCCTAAGCATCGGGACGGTAGAAGGCATTACTATTTTTAACTCTCTCCTTTGGAGAGTCCCGAGGCTTCGGGAGGGGTGAGGATTTTTTATACCACTCCTTGAGCCAGCATAGCATCAGCTACTTTTACAAATCCTGCAATGTTGGCTCCTTTTACATAGTCAACATATCCAGTAGCATCTGAACCATATTTCACACATGAAGCGTGAATATTTAGCATAATTCCTTTTAATTTTTCATCCACTTCTTCAGATGTCCAACCTAGTCTTAATGAATTTTGAGACATTTCTAAACCTGAAGTTGCAACCCCGCCAGCATTAGATGCTTTTCCCGGAGCGAATAATAATTTTGCGTGTTGGAAAACTAATACTGCATCTGGCATAGTGGGCATATTTGCTCCTTCGGCAACACAGATACATCCATGTGCTACTAAAGCTTTTGCTTCGTCTTCATTCAATTCGTTTTGAGTAGCACATGGCAATGCAACATCACATTTTACATCCCAAGGACGTTTTCCTGCAACGTATTTTGCATTTGGATATTTAGTGATATAATCACTAATTCTACCTCTTAACTCATTTTTGATTACCATTACATGAGCTAATTTCTCCCCATCAATTCCATCGGCATCATAGATATATCCTCCTGAATCTGACATGGTAACTACTTTTCCACCTAATTGAGTTGCTTTTTCAGCAGCATATTGTGCTACATTTCCTGAACCGGAAATTACAACTGTTTTCCCCGTAAAGCTATCGCCTTTTGTAGCCAACATACTTTGAGCAAAATAAACGGCTCCGTAACCTGTAGCTTCCGGTCTAATCAATGAACCTCCAAAAGAAATTCCCTTCCCAGTTAAAACACCAGTAAATTCGTTTCTGATTCTTTTATATTGACCAAACATATAACCTACTTCTCTTCCACCAACGCCTATATCTCCAGCAGGAACATCCGTATCAGCACCAATATGTTTACACAATTCAGTCATGAAACTTTGACAAAAACGCATCACTTCATTATCTGATTTCCCTTTTGGATCAAAATCAGCTCCACCTTTTCCACCACCCATAGGTAATGTAGTTAAGCTATTTTTGAAAGTTTGTTCGAAAGCCAAGAATTTCAAAATACTAAGATTTACTGAAGGATGAAAACGAAGTCCTCCTTTATATGGTCCAATTGCAGAGTTCATTTGAATACGGTATCCTCTATTCACTTGAATTTCACCTTTGTCATCAATCCAAGTTACACGAAACGTAATGATTCGATCTGACTCGACCATTCTCTCCAAAAGCATTTTGTTCTGGTATTTTTTATTTTCTTCGATAAAAGGAATTACTGTTTCAGCAACTTCTAAAACTGCCTGCATGAATTCAGGCTCGTTAGGGTTTTTTTTAGCAACCGCTTCGATAAAAGTAGTAATACTTTGTGACATAATAATTAGATTATTAACGTTTAAGAAAACGTTTTCGTTAGTGTGTACAAAGATACATCTTATAAGAATATTGCAGTGTTTTTTTTGACTTTATCAACAGAATTATCTTTTTATTAAGCAATTACAGAGAAATATGCTTTTGAAGTGGCATTTGTTACGAAAACGTTATAGTTTTCGTAACCAAATGAGAATTTGATTACTTATATTTAATTTTTAGTTTATTTTAATTAATGGATGATGTTTTTATATATTTGTCAAGAGTTGAAATTTAATATCTAATGATCAAACAAACCATCCTTACTTTATTTATTTTATTTGGCTTTTCAAATAAAATAAATGCACAATTTGGTTTTTCGCATGAAGTAGGAATTATTGCTGGTCCTGTGGCTTTTCAATCTGATTATGGGGAACGCTATGATTTGAAAACTAACTCCGGAAATACAGGTTTAGGAATTGGAATTATTCATTATTTAAATTTCTCTTACAAAGCCGAATGTAACTGTTTTACTCCTGAAACTTATTTTAATGACCATTTTAAATTAAGATCCGAGCTTTCTTATAATAAAACCAAATTAGAGCATTTTGGAGAATGGGTAGAACCAAATAAAACCTCTCTTGGAGCAGATCAATTACGCGCAATGAAAGGAAGCACCGCGGTTACAAACATAGGAATGCAACTAGAATATTTCCCATGGAGTATTCGTGATTTTACCGCAAGAATTGGTAGCTTAGGACCATTCGTAAGTCTTGGAGCCCAATTCAGTTATTATGATGCCGAAGCTTATTCAACAATGGGAACTTTGGGAACACCCTTAACTACATTTCCTAAATATTTAATCCCTACAGACGATCGTCCTTATGGATTTTCTACTGAAGGCGGGACCGTGTGGTCAGTTGTATCAAGCATGGGAACCCGTTATAAACTGACTCCTTTACGAGATTTAATGATTGATTTAAGATTTCAATATTATTTTTCCAATTGGGTAGATGGTTTAAATCCTAATCCGGCACTTTACAAAGAAAACAAAGCAAACGACTGGCTGGTTTGGTTGAATGTTGGTTATATTTATTACTTACAATAGAAAAAACAAAACACCAATATAAAAACAAAAGCGCCAATTCTAAAATTAGAATTGGCGCTTTTTTCCTCTCCCCTCCCGAAGCGTCGGGACTCTCCAAAGGAGAGGGAGAAAAGCGGACTGTTTTATTTTTATAAATTTACGCTAATGCTTGTTTTAAATCTTCAATTAAATCTTCGGCATCTTCTATACCAACGCTCAATCGAACCAGATCATCTGTAATTCCTATTTCTTTTCGCTTTTCTTCCGGAATCGATGCGTGAGTCATCAAAGCTGGGTGATTTGCTAATGATTCTACTCCACCAAGAGATTCTGCTAAGGTGAACACTTTTAGTTTCTCCAGAAAATCAATAGCATCTTCTTTTTTACCCGAAACAAAAGTGAACGAAACCATCCCTCCAAAACCACTCATCTGCTTTTTGGCGATTTCATGATACGGATGACTTGGCAATCCCGGATAATAAACCGTTTTCACTTTTGGATGGTTGTTTAAAAACTCCACCACTTTTCCACCGTTTTCACAATGTCTTTCTACTCGCAAATGCAACGTTTTTATTCCTCTAAGAACCAAGAAACTATCCATTGGTCCCAATGTAGCTCCCGTTGCAAATTGTTGGAAATGCAATTGTTCTCCAAGTGCTTCGTCTTTTACAATTAATGCTCCCGCAATAACATCAGAATGGCCACCAAGATATTTGGTTGCAGAATGCATTACAATATCAGCTCCTAAATCCAATGGTTTTTGTAAATAGGGTGTTGCAAAAGTATTATCAACTGCAAAAAGGATTTTATTTGCTGCAGTGATTTTAGCAATTTCTTGAATGTCGGCTAATTTCATCAATGGATTTGTTGGCGTTTCTACCCAAACCAATTTGGTGTTTTCGTTGATTAATGACTTGAATTTCTCCAAATCATTCATATCCACAAAATGGAATTTTATTCCGGAATCTTTATAAATACGGGTAAACATTCTGTAAGTCCCACCATACAAATCATCCATAGCTATGATTTCATCACCAGCCTTGAAAGAACGTAAAATACAATCCGTGGCCGCTAATCCTGACGAAAAAGCCAATCCTCGTGTTCCGTTTTCAATACTGGCTAATGCATTTTCCAAAGCACTCCTGGTAGGGTTTGCAGCTCTACTGTATTCATAATCCGGATTTATGGGGTGTCCAGGACTTGTTTGTACAAATGTTGACGTTTGGTATACTGGCGGCATAACTGCTCCCGTACTAGGATCATGATGCTGACCACCGTGAATAACTTTAGTATTGAATTTCATATATTGAATTTTTAATGCAAAATTGTTTTACAAATTTACCTTTTAATTTATTTTAACCAAGCCACAAGTAGGTACCTTTGTATTTAATTAACAATTTTGAGATGAAACACCTACTAATTTATACTTTATTGCTTTTTTCGGCAGCGCGATGTTCTAACGAATTGGTTTTTGAAGATCAATCTTTCCAGAAAAAAACGACTTTGCCCTGCAAAGAAAATTGTCCAAAAATTACTGTAAAAATCCCTGTTGCAAATGCAGTCCCAATTGTAGCGGACAGCATCAACAAAAAAGTGTTTTCGGTATTGAAGGAGATTATTTATTTTGGCGAAAAGCCATATACATCAACGAATTATGACGGATTGTTAACTTCGTTTATTGATTCCTATGAAAAACTTCAGAAAGAATTTCCGAACGACAAATTTGGCTGGGAAGCTGACATTGAAGGAAGTATAAAATACCAATCCGACAGTATATTGAATATAGAAATCAAGCACTATACCTATACCGGTGGCGCTCATGGCTACCAAGGGTTGCGTTCGCTGCTATTTGATCCTAACACCGGAAAATTTATTCCGAATACTAAATTATTTAAAGACAAGAATGCTTTTAAGGCTTTCGCCGAAAAAAAATTCAGAGCCAAATATAAAATTCCGACAAACAAATCTATAAATTCAACCGGATTGATGTTTGAAGACGAGAAATTCAATCTGCCCCAAAATATTTTCTACACCGATAAAGGGTTGCTTCTTTATTATAATTCCTATGAAGCGGCATCGTATGCAGATGGACCAAAAGAATTGTTGTTGCTTTATAAGGAAGTGAACGATTATTTGACCGTTAAATAATAAATAGTCTTTAAAAAAATCAGAAACATATGAAGGAATTTAAGTTCCTATAATTTGAAAATTCTTTTAAAGACCAAATTATTATATTTTTAGGGATTGCCTAGCCCGGATAGCAGTGAAAATCCTTTTTTGAGGTTTTTACCGAAAAAAAGATTACTTCACTATACTTTTATTTTAATAGGAGTTCAGTGAATTTCATTTGCAACGAATAGCGGGAAATAGCTCCTAAATAAACTTTCTGATACTCATCATAATCCCGATGTGAAGCCCTTCGTGGAAATTATTAAAAGCCAATGCATCTTCAATGCTTTTTAAGATAAAGCCAGTTGATGTGGGATATTCATTATAATTTTTGAAAATTTTATTGTCAAAATCAACTTTGGTTTGATTGATTGTTTCAAACAATACCGATTTGATTTCGTCCACTTCGGCTTGTGTAGCGATATGTTCCGGTTTAGTTCCCTTTCTATACTTTCCGACTAACTCGTCGGAAATCATCATGGGTAAACCTGAAAGTTTATACACTAACAATTGTTGTGTCACGATAACATGGCCAATATTCCAAATCAAGTTATTGCTGAATCCCTCAGGAATCGTGTTGAGTTGTTCTAAAGTGTAACCGGCTAGAAATTTTGAAACTATATTTCTGCTTGTAGTGTTGACGTCGAATGTTTGATTCATTTTTCTAATTTTTTGATAAAAATAATCATTTTCCGTGTCAAATGATTTTTCTTTGCACAAAGAAATCGCTGTTTATATGAACAAAATATATTATCTCGCTTCTTGCGACACCTGTAGAAAAATTATAAAATCATTACCGAAAGATCATAATTTGAAGTTTCACGACATCAAACAAGACCCAATTACAGTGGCAGAATTGGAACAAATGCGCAAACTTTCCGGAAGTTACGAAGCACTTTTTAGCAAAAAAGCGCAATTGTACAAATCGATGGATTTAAAGAATAAATCTTTAACTGAAGCCGATTACAAGAAATACATTCTAGAACATTATACGTTCTTGAGTCGTCCTGTTTTTATTATAGACGGAAAAATTTTTATCGGTAACACGCAGCAAAACATGTTGCAAGTAATGAAAGCGTTGGCTTAGAATAAAACCCAAAATCACAACAAAACCATCAGTAATTCACCTCTTTGGGGGTTAGGCGGCTTTTCCTTATCTTTGACCTCTTTTATACAACTATATGATACAATCAATGACGGGTTTTGGTAAAGCGACTTTGCAATTACCAACCAAAAAAATCACGGTAGAAGTAAAATCCTTAAACAGTAAAGGTTTGGATTTGAATGTGAGAATGCCTTCTCTTTACCGCGAAATGGAATTGGGTTTGCGCAACCAAATTGCACTAAAACTGGAAAGAGGAAAAGTAGATTTTTCTATTTTTATCGAAAGTACCGCTGAACAAACTTCTACGAAAGTTAATGTGCCCATTGTAAAAGGATATATCAACCAGTTGAGGGAAGTGTATGCTGCTGCCGATGAGACTGAACTAATGAAAATGGCTGTTCGCATGCCGGATGCCATGAAAATAGAACGCGATGAAATCGATGAAAACGACTGGGTACAAATCCAAACCGTTATCGAAGAAGCGTTACAAAACATCTTGAACTTTAGAAGAGATGAAGGAATGTCTTTAGAAAAAGAATTTCAATTGCGAATAGGCAATATTCGTCAATATATGACCGAAGCTTTGGCGCTTGATCCAGAACGTGTTCAGGCGATAAAAGACCGTTTGCAAACTGCTATCTCAGAACTAAAAGTCAATGTAGACGAAAATCGTTTTGAGCAAGAATTGATTTATTATTTAGAGAAATTAGACATCACCGAAGAAAAAGTACGTCTAACCAATCACCTTGATTATTTCCTTGAAACGATAAACGGTACCGAAGCCAATGGTAGAAAACTAGGTTTCATTACCCAAGAAATGGGACGTGAAATCAACACGATGGGTTCTAAATCCAATCACGCACAAATGCAAAAATTAGTCGTTCAGATGAAAGACGAATTGGAAAAAATCAAAGAACAGGTGTTGAACGTTCTATAAGTCACAACCTGCAAGGTTTTTTTAACCTTTTAGGTTTCTACAATAAATTAGACCTACAAGGTTTTTGAAACCTTGCAGGAGAACATAAATAGATACTGAAATAAATTCAGCATAAAATGAGTACAGGAGGAAAATTAATCGTTTTTTCGGCGCCTTCGGGATCTGGTAAAACTACCATAGTTAGGCATTTATTAAGCAAAGAAGATTTGAATCTTGAATTTTCTATTTCGGCAGCTTCCCGCGCACCAAGAGGCGAAGAAATAAATGGAAAAGATTATTATTTCATGTCTACCGAAGCGTTTAAAAAACACATCAAAAACGAAGACTTTCTGGAATGGGAAGAAGTCTATCGCGATAATTTCTACGGAACCTTAAAAAGCGAAGTGGAACGCATTTGGGCTAAAGGAAAAAATGTGATTTTTGATATTGATGTATCTGGCGGATTGCGTATCAAACATAAATTTCCTAAGGAAACTTTAGCTGTTTTTGTAAAGCCACCAAGCGTGGATGAACTAAAAAGAAGACTGAAAGAACGTTCTACCGAAAGTGAAGACAAAATCAATATGCGTATTGCCAAAGCTTCTGTAGAGTTGGCAACAGCACCACAGTTTGATGTTATTATAAAAAACTACGATTTAGATATTGCTCTTGAGGAAGCATATCAATTGGTAAAGAATTTTGTAAAATAAAACACGAATTTCACGAATTAGCACGAACGAATTGTTTTATAAACACTTTGAGCCTTTGCGGCTTTGTGCAAAATAAATTACTAGTTAGCGGTAAAATATGAAAATAGGTCTTTATTTCGGAACGTTTAATCCCATTCATGTCGGACATCTCATCATTGCCAATCACATGGCGGAACATGCCGATTTAGACCAAGTATGGATGGTAGTTACGCCTCACAATCCTCTGAAGAAAAAAAGCACTTTACTTGATGATTACCATCGTTTGCAAATGGTACATCTCGCCACCGAGGATTTTCCAAAAATCAAACCTTCGGATATTGAATTTAAATTATCACAGCCTAATTACACCGTGAATACTTTAGTTCACTTGCAGGAAAAATATCCAAATTACGAGTTCTCCTTAATCATGGGCGAAGACAATCTAAAGTCGTTGCACAAATGGAAAAACTACGAAGCGATTCTGGCACATCATGAAATTTATGTCTATCCTCGACTCGAGGCCAAAGGTCGAACAGGCGAAGCAATTTCAACCGAAGCAGAGAACGTAATGTTTAAGGACCATCCAAAAATTCATATGATTGATGCTCCGGTTGTAGAAATATCATCGACATTTATTCGGAATAATATTAAGAAGGGGAAAAATGTACAGCCGTTATTGCCTGCAAAAGTTTGGGAATATATTGATCATAATAATTTTTATAGGAAGTAATAATATCGTTTTATTCTATTTTTATCAGGTTGCTATTCTTGTCAGGTTGAGCGCAGTCGAAACCTTTTTTTAAATTCAACTGTCAAAAAGAATCTCGACTGCGCTCGATTTGACATAAAAACTATAGTGTTTTATGAGAAAACTACTTCAACACCCTTTTCAATTCTGTTTCAATATTTTCGAAAATAGTACTCAGATTCTCATTTTTACCTGATAATAAAAACACTTCCGTGCTCGGCATTTGCTTGCTGTTCCATAATAATTGTGCTCTTTTTTCTGCAATAAAATCCTTTGCATTTATATCCCAAACTACTCCAATTCCAGTATTTCTAGAAAGTATTTCGAGCATTTCATATTCGGATGGAATAATATAATTGGGAACCATCGAAGGTCTTTTTTTGTTGAAAACATACAACCAAAACAATTTGATGTGTGGGATTTGTGCATTGTGACTAAACCATTTTTGATCGTTTAACCAATGTTCGATTGCCGTGAAATCTTTGATTTTAATATTTGATTTTAATTCGGAGGCATCAATAGTGTTTGAACCTATAATGACCTGTTTGATTTCACCAACCTTTTTCTGAATTGTGTCAAACGTATCGTATTTTTTGGTGACAACACCAAAATCAAGTTTTTTAGAATCTACCAATTCAAAAAGTGTGTCATTTTCATGAAAGCTAAAATCGATAAAATCAAATTTTGAAATCAAACAACTTCCCAAACTGCTCATCAAGTGTTTCGAAATTCCAATTGAAATCAATCGGTTTGCATCAAACGCTTTGGCACGAAAACCATACTCCACATTTTCCAATCGGTCTAAAGCCTCGATGATTAGATTATTGAGTAACTTAGCATATTCCGTTGGTTCCACGCCTTTCGACTTTCGATTAAAAAGTTTATAGCCTACATGCGCCTCCAACATTGATATTTGCTGACTAACAGCAGGTTGACTAATAAACAATTCTTTGGCAGCCAAAGAAAAATTCCCGTTTTTGTAAACCGATTTAAAGGTTCTGTACCATTCGAGATTTACCATGATATAAATATATTTATCACAAACATAATTTAAATTATTCTTATTAATAGCATATTCGCCCTAAATTTGTACAAACAAAATCAGTCATGAAGAAAATTGTATTATTTGCCATTATAGCATTAACAGCGGGTTGCATCACTACAACGGCACAAAAAATAAATAAAAAAGGTATGAAAAAAGTATTATTTGTGGTTACCAGTCACGATAAATTAGGTAACACAGGAGAAAAAACAGGGTTTTGGACCGAAGAATTAGCGGCACCTTATTACGCTTTGGCGGATAAAGGAGTACAAATTGATATTGCAACACCACTAGGAGGTCAGCCACCTATTGACCCAAAAAGTGAAGATTCATCAGCTGCGACAGAAGACACCAAAAGATTTGACAGCGACACTGTGCTTCTTGCTAAACTGAAAAACACAAAAAAATTATCGGATGTAAATCAAGCAGATTATGATGCGGTTTTTTATCCAGGAGGTCACGGTCCACTTTGGGATTTAGCCGAAGACAAAACGTCAATCGCATTGATTGAATCTTTTTACACACACAATAAACCAGTTGGTTTCGTTTGTCATGCTCCTGGAGCTTTGAAAAATGTAAAAGTAAATGGTGAATTTTTAGTGAAAGGTAAAAAAATAACCGGATTCTCTAATACCGAAGAGGAAGCGGTGGGTTTAACTAAAGTGGTTCCCTTTTTATTAGAAGATGTTTTACAGAATAACGGCGCTACGTATAGCAAAGTTGCAGACTGGCATCCGTATGCCGTTGAAGATGGGTTATTAATTACAGGACAAAATCCAGCTTCCTCTAAACTTGTTGCCGAAAAAATATTAGGTCAATTAAACGCAAAAAAATAAACATGTTAAATTTTGAATTATACAATCCTACCAACTTAATTTTTGGTAAAGGACAAATAGAAAAATTAGCTACACTAGTTCCTAAAGACGCTAAAATATTATTGGCCTATGGTGGTGGAAGTATCTTTAAAAATGGAATTCACGAGCAAGTAATCAACAATCTAAAAGGTTTTGACATTGTTGAATTTGGCGGAATAGAACCCAATCCGCGTTTTGAAACATTAATGAAAGCCGTTGCGATTATTAAAGAACAAAACATCGATTTTATTCTTGCTGTAGGCGGTGGATCGGTAATTGACGGAGTAAAATTCATATCTGCAGCCGTACACTTTGACGGAAATCCAATTGATATTCTTAAAAAGAGAATCATGTTTACAGAAGGTTCAAAAGTAGTCCCTTTTGCAACTGTTTTGACCTTACCTGCAACGGGAACCGAAATGAATTCTGGTGCTGTAATTACGATTGAAGCCACTCAGGAAAAATTAGACTTTGGTGGTTCTGCTATGTTTCCAAAATTCTCTATTTGTGATCCAACCGTAATAGCCTCTTTACCAAAAAGACAATTGCAAAATGGTGTTGTTGATGCTTACGTCCACGTTTTAGAGCAATATCTAACCTATCCACATGAAGGATATCTTCAAGACCGAATTGCAGAAAGTATCCTGCAAACTTTAATACAAGTTGGCCCTGAAGTGGTTGAAAGACCTACAGATTATGCCTTGGCTTCTAATTTTATGTGGAGTTGCACTATGGCTTTGAACGGATTAATTCAGAAAGGAGTTCCCTCTGATTGGGCTACACACATGATTGGACATGAATTAACGGCTTTATACGAAATCGATCATGCCAGAACTTTGGCAGTTGTAGGTCCAAATTTATTCCGAGTAATGTTTGAAACCAAAAAAGGAAAATTAGCACAATACGGGAAACGTATTTTTAATTTAACCGGAAGTGAAGATGAGATTGCGAATGAAGCCATCAATAAAACGGTAGAATTTTATCATATTATGGGAATGCAAACCAAATTATCTGATTACACCAATGAGTTTGATCATACGGCTGATTTTATTGTCAATCGCTTTGAAGAAAGAGGTTGGATAGCATTGGGCGAAAAACAAAACATTACTTTAGAAAAACTGAAGTCAATTGTTGAAATGAGTTATTAATTCAAATAATACTGATGCTGATTGACATTGGCACAAATAAAAAGGCGTTCTCCTATTTATAATGGGAACGCCTTTTAAAATACTAAAACAAAACCAACTAATTCAATATGCATTATAATTGTTAAATGATTAATTTATAATCATATACAACGCAAATTGAATATATATATTGTGTTAAAAAACAAAAAAAGTAAAATTATTTTTTTTGTTACTAATAATACCCTTTTGAAAACTCTTAGAATGCCAATTTCTTGTTCCAATTTTATTTGTATAATCACTACTTTTTTAAGTACTTTTGATTAAATTTAATAAAAAAATGACCGAAAATATAAAATTTGCAGTGATTGGCGGAGGAAGTTGGGCAACAGCGATTGCAAAGATGCTATGTGTAAATCTTTCGGAGATTTCGTGGTATATGCGTAATGAAGCTGCTATAGAACACATTAAAACCTACAAACACAATCCAAATTATCTAAGTTCCGTTGAATTTGATGTCAAAAAACTGAAACTCACCAGTGATATAAATGAGGCTGTGGCTTATGCTGATTACATCATTTTTGCAATTCCTTCTGCTTTTTTAGATGCTGAATTAGAGAAATTGACGGTTTCATTGAAAGACAAAATTATTTTTTCAGCAATAAAAGGTATCGTTCCCGAAACGAGTTTGATTGTTGGCGAACATTTCCACGTTAAATATGATATTCCTTATTATAATATAGGTGTAATTACCGGTCCTTGTCACGCAGAAGAAGTTGCTATGGAACGATTGTCTTATCTGACTATTGCCTGTGGCGATGATGAAAAAGCTAAAATTGTTGCTAAGAATTTATCTGGAAATTACATCAAAACGAAGATTACAGATGATATTATAGGAACCGAATATGCTGCCATGCTAAAAAATATTTATGCAATTGCAGCTGGAATGGCCCATGGATTGGGTTATGGTGATAATTTCCAGTCGGTGTTGATGAGTAACGGGATTCGAGAGATGAGAAAATTCATCAAGAAAGTTCATAAAATGAAACGTAACATTAATGATTCAGCTTATTTAGGCGATTTATTGGTTACGGGTTACTCTGTATTCTCCAGAAATAGAATGTTCGGGAATATGATTGGTAAAGGCTACACGGTAAAATCAGCGATGATGGAAATGAGCATGGTTGCCGAAGGCTATTATGCCGCTAAAAGTGCTTATAAACTCAATCAAGGCTACGGTGCTAAAACACCAATTATAGATGCCGTTTACGAGATTCTATATGAAGGAAAGGATGCTAAAACTGTCTTTAAGGCCCTGACCGATAAATTAGATTAGTAATTACATCATTATTAAAATAGTAAAACAGAAGAATTTCTTCAAGTCTAACAAAAAACAAAGACACTAATCTACATAAAGATAGTGCCTTTGTTTTTATAATTATTTTTAATTCGGCTTGAAACCGAAATTAATTTACCTCACAATAACTCCGTCAACGAATAAAATAGGCACTTCTTCCACAAAATCTTCATGGATGGAATGTGCCTTAAAAATGAATTTTTTGTCGTGCAATTTATCCCCGATGAAATAAGTCAACATAAATTCATTGTTAAGTGCCAGAACACTTTTTTCTATCATTTCTATTTTGATCACTGAAACTGGCGGCACTTCCACAAAAGCATGACGCAAAAGTGATGTTTTTTTCATTTCGCCGTCTATGGTTCCAAAAGCTTTGGAAACGACCATTACACTTTCTATAAGGTAATCACTATCGTTTATTAAATAGGCATACCATACTTTTTCCATGAAATCGTCGCTCCATTCCTGAACTGCAGCAAGGAATACGTTTTCTACTTCGGGGATGATGATGTCGGATTTCATATTTTTGATTTTAGATATAAGATTAACGATTTCTGAATTCAGATTTTAAATCCTTCAGAAATCGTTAATCAACATTCTTAAATATTTAAATGCTTGATTTGAATTGCTCTAAGAAACGAACGTCATTTTCGTAGAACATACGGATATCGCCGATTTGATACAACAACATGGCGATCCTTTCAATTCCCATTCCGAATGCAAAACCGTTGTATTCGTCAGGATTAATGCCACAGTTTTTCAAAACGTTAGGATCTACCATTCCACAACCCATGATTTCTAGCCAACCGGTTCCTTTGGTGATTCTATAATCGGTTTCTGTTTTCAGACCCCAATAAATATCAACCTCAGCGCTTGGCTCAGTAAACGGGAAATAAGACGGACGCAAACGGATTTTTGATTTTCCGAACATCTCTTTGGTAAAATACAAAAGCGTTTGTTTTAAGTCGGCAAAAGAAACGTCTTTGTCTATATACAATCCTTCCACTTGGTGAAAAATACAGTGCGAACGCGACGAAACGGCTTCATTACGGAAAACTCTTCCCGGAGAAATCGTACGAATGGGCGGTTTGTTGTTCTCCATGTAACGCACCTGAACGGATGATGTGTGCGTGCGCAACAAAATATCAGGATTGGTTTGGATGAAAAACGTGTCTTGCATGTCACGTGCCGGATGGTATTCTGGCAGGTTTAATGCGGTGAAATTATGCCAATCATCTTCAATTTCAGGACCTTCGGAAACATTGAAACCAATATTCGAAAAGATATCGATAATTTGGTTTTTTACCAATGAAATAGGATGACGGGAACCAATAGTAATCGGTTCAGCTGAACGCGTCAAATCCCCGTGCAACCCTTTGATTTCTTCTTTGCTTTCTAAAGCTTCTTGTATGGTTTTTACTTTATCTTCGGCAGAAGTTTTAAGCAAATTGATTACTTGACCAAATTCTTTTTTTTGTTCGTTAGGAACGTTTTTGAATTCAGCGAAAAGTTCTTTTAAAAGCCCTTTACTTCCAAGAAATTTAATTCGGAATGCTTCTAAATCTACTGTATTTTGCGTTGAGAAAGCTTGTGCTTCGCCAATATATTCTTTTATCTTGTCTATCATTTTCATCCAATAATTGAGAGTGCAAATTTAGGGAAAAGTTTTCAGTTTTCAGTCTCAGTTTTCAGTAGATTCGTTCTGAAAACTGAGACTGAGACTGCAAACTACGAAATTAGTTCTCTTTCAATAAAATAATTAACAATAGCTTCTTTCATTAAAACCGATTGTTCTCCCGCTTTTAGTGGCGGTAATTCCTCTTTTACTTTGTAATGAGGCCATCCTTCTTCATCAAAAAATTCGAATTCATAGAATCCATAAGGCTCTAATAACCTGCAAATCGCGATGTGCATCAGGTTTAATTTTTCGTCTTTCTTGTATTCGCTATGTACTTTCCCGAGTTCTTGTACTCCAATCAGATAAATAATAGCATCGAGATCTAAATCTTCCCCTTGAGAAAATTGATTAGAAAGTATATTTACAAGCTGTTCCCAGCGTTCTTTAAGTTGTGTGTCTCTTGACATTTTTATTTTTGATTGCAGATTAACGACTTTTGATTGTAGATTTTCAAAAATAGTAATCGAATTATTTTGACAAAGATAAGAACTTGAAATTTGGCAATTGATACCGAACAATTCTTTTATATTTGCACTTTTTCTTTTATAAAATATAATTATGAGTTTTTTAGATATCGTTTTGGGTGGATTACTTGCCTTTGCTTTGTATAAAGGCATTAGAAATGGTCTTTTTGTTGAATTAGCTTCTTTAGTTTCAATAATAGTCGGGATTTATTTTGCCATAAAATTTTCCTCACTTATAAAAGGACTGTTGGCAGGATTTGTTCATTGGAATCCCCATACCATTCAAGTGATTGCTTTTGTGCTCACTTTTATCCTTGTTGTGATTGGAATATCATTATTGGGAAAATTCCTTACCGGAATAGCGGATTTTGCTTATTTAGGTTGGATTAACAAATTGGGTGGTGGATTTTTTAAGGTTTTAAAAACTGTTTTGATATTAGGTATTGTATTCGCTGTTTTCGAAAAAATAAATTATCATAATTTTATAGCCAAAAAAGAGACATTGGATAAATCTCTATTTTATAATCCCATCCAAAAAACAGCTAGATTTATGTATCCTTCCATAGAGAAATGGTACGTGAAGTCAAGCAAATAGTGGTCAGTTCTGGGTCCGTTAAGGTTACTCTATTTTCGAATCAATTAGATAAATGCATCCTTAAAAAACAATAGCCCAGTTTAAACCATGGGCTATTATTTTTTAACTCTCGAAAAATTGAAAGAACCAGACGATTTTATTTAGTATCACAACTGAACACTAAAAAACTGACCACTGCCTACTAAACCTACTTCACTTCCTTTATCGCGGTACTATCAATCCAACCTTCGGTTCCATCCGTTAATTGCACTTTTTTCCATTTTCCAATGATTTCCTCCACGTACACTTTGGTCCCTTCGTGCAACATAAAGATTGCCTGACCTCCATTTCTGGGTTCGCTTTTTGCATCTGCTATTTCGGCAAAAACAATAGCCGGTTTTTCAGTATCAAAATGGCTTTTCTCGAAAATCGCTGATGAAACACTGATTAGAATCAGAAAAATAAGTACAAACATTCCAAAAAAGAAAATCCTTTTGGATACTGTTGTTTGTGAAAAATAATATCCCAGAAAAAACAATAAGAATGATGTTGCAAGTCCAACAGAAATCCACGCCCAGGTATTGTAATGATAGATTCCCGTAAAATCACGGACTAACTTTCCAAAACCAACTTTTGGCACTACTTTAATTTCATCAATGGTTCTTTTTTGAGCAAATTTTAAGTTGTTGATACTTTCGCTATCATTTGGATTGAGCACTAATGCTTTTTCATAATTGTAAATGGAAGGTGCTACTTTATTCAATTTATAATACGCATTTCCCAAATTAAAATACAATTCTGACGAATGTTTGTTGTCTTTCAAAACACTTTCGTAAGCTGTAACAGCTTCCTCATATTTCCCTTTTTCGTAGTATGCATTTCCTTTTTCGAAGCCATTTTGAGCAAAGAAAACTTGGGTTGAAAGTAAGAGTATGTATAAAATATTTTTCATTTTTATTAATTTTTACCCGAAGGCACGACTTCTGTTTTTTTTTTGCCACGAAGACTCAAAGGCGCAAAGTTTGTTAACTCAATAATTAATTTCAATCAGCTTTTTTCCTTAGCGTCTTTGAAAAAGTATGCTATATCTGTTTTTCTAACTCGGAGATTATAAATACCGCTTTATCAAAATCCTGTTGTATCGTAACACTTGACGATGGTGCATATCGTGCTACTTCGCAGTTTTCAGTAAGTGCAATAAAATCATTTACTGCTTCTGGATTAGCATTTCGGGACAACAAAAGTTCCTGAATATTATCCTTGCTCATTTCTGAAGTTTCAATATGTAATTTAGCTTTCAGGAAATTGTGCATCGCTTTTTCAAGGGCAATGTAAAACGGTTCTTTGTTGTTGATTTGTTTTTTGGCTTCCGATAAATATTTCTTTGCCAATTTATTATTCATTCGGATTCTGTTTCCAGAAACATCACTATCAATAGCCTCTTTTTTCTTTTTGAATAATACTATTAAAGGCAATAGTAGAAATGGGAAAAATAACAATCCGTAGAATAAATTAGAACCGAAGAAATCCTTCTTATTTATAGTCAAAAGATTGCTTTTTAACTTGATGAATTTGAATTGTTCAACGTTTGTAATTTTATTTTTGTTCTCCCCTGAATTCGAAGCTGTAGTAGCATCCGAAGCTGTAGGACCATCGAGAACATTAATCATTATCTCTGGTGAACTTAGTGTTTTATAGGTTTCTGAACCCAAATCAAAATAAGAAAACTTTAATGGTTTTATAGGATAATCCCCTTTGTACTGTGGTATAATAGTATAACTATCAGAAATTTTTCCTGACATTCCTGAAAGCGGTGTATTCACTTGCTCATTATGAACCGCATCATACATTTCCAGCGCATTTGGCACAACCGGTTTTGGCAAGCTGAATAGTTTCATATTCCCTTTTCCAGTCACACTTACAACCAAATCAAGGCTTTCTCCGTTTTTTAAATCGGTCTTTGATGGTGTTACTTTAAAACTAAAATTCCCAACAGCTCCAGAGAAATCTTCTGGTTTTCCTACTTCAGGAAGTGGTTTAACGGTTATTGTTTTTGTTCCTGCAGAAACTCTTTTGTTACCCTCATTAACAATTACACGTCCAAACATATCTCTGCGATTTGTAGGCAATTGCACATCAATATCTAATGACAAAGGTTCTATTGCTAACTTTCCGGATTTTTGCGGATATAAAACGGTTTTTCTCAATACCACATAACGGTATTTTTGCCCTTTAAACATGCCTTCCTCAGCAACAAGCTGTTTGATATCGATGTTCTGACTCCAAAAGTCGTTGTACTTTGGTTTGTTTAATTCTCGCCAATTGGTAATTCCAATATTATAACTGAAATACAATTTATAAACCACCGTAATAGGTTCGTTGATGTAGGGATTTGTCTTGGAAACATCCGCCACAAGATAGATATTGTCATCCGCAGAAACTTGAGTATCGTTAGGATCTCTAGGCTGTTCCGTTGCCGCAGTAACATTGATTTTTATAGGTGACGTTTTATAAATTTGTCCATTGTACTCTATAGCGGCCTGCTTGATAACTAATGTTCCTTTTTGATTTGGCAAAAGGAAATAAGAATACACTTTCTCAAAGGAGCTTCTTCCGTTTACCCACGACTGACTAACCTGCTGACTTGGTCCGGCAATAATTCTAAATCCTTCAAAAGATGGCTGATTAAAATTATCTCCATCTACATTCATTATAAAATCAATACGAAGTCTTTCATTTAAGCCTAGCATGGTTTTACTTACCCTAGCCTCAAATTGTACTTGAGCGCTAAGTGAATTGCACACTATTAAAACAATCGCTGCTATAAATCTTTTCATTTTCAAATTATCTAATTGAATTACCAATCTTTCTCCGTTTTCATTGGTTTTCCTTTTACTTTTTGGGCATTCACTTTATCCTGAACTTTCTTTTCTTCCTTATTTACCGCATCCAAAAGATTTTCTAAACGTTCTTTAGAGATTCCTCCAGGCGCCGGTTTTGGTTCCCCATTCTCATTTGGTTTAGGCTCTTTCTTATCTTTGTCCTTATCTCCTTTGTCGTCTTTTTTCTCTTTATCCTTTTTATCTTTTTTATCTTTTTCGCCGTCTTTCTTGTCGTCCTTTTTATCCTCTTTCTTCTCTTTATCACTCTTCTTGTCGTCTTTCTTATTATCATCCTTTGGCGGATTTTCTTTTAGCATTTTCTTTGCCAAAGCATAATTATAACGAGTTTCTTCATCAGCAGGATCATTTCGCAGTGCGTTTTTATAGGCTTCCACTGCTTGCGTATAATCCTTTTCTTTCATGAAAACATTTCCTAAATTATGAAATGCTTGGTGTTTATCAGGTCTTGATTTAGCGTTTTTCAATGCTTTTGCGTAAGCAAATTTAGCCTCTGCAACTTGGTTTTGCTTATAAATAGCATTCCCTAAATTGTAAGGCGCAACTGTTTTATTCGGAAATTTTGAATCCGAAATTCTATAATTAGCTTCGGCATCCACAAATTTATTTTCAGCATATTCCTCGTTTGCTTTAGGCAATATCCTGTCTTTCTGTTGTGCGTTTACAACAAAAGAAAAAAGTAATAACAGGTGTAAAATTATGTTTTTCCTCACCCCTCCCGAAGCGTCAGGACTCTCCAAAGGAGAGGGAGACGAAGCTAAATACATTTTTGTCATTCTATTTTATTTATTCTCGTTAAATAAATTCAATTTGTTTACCCAGCTTGTTTTTCTTTCCAAAAGAAAAATATCCAGAAATAAGAAAACAAAAGCAAAACCTAAAAACCATTGAAATTGCGATTGAAAGTCGGCCATTTGTGTGGCTTCAAATTCGGTTTTTTGAATATTATTTAATGCGTTTTTCACATACTCCAGCACTTCTTTAGTATTCGTTCCGTTCACATAACCGCCTTTTGTGGCTTTTGCAATTGCTTTTAGACTTTCTTGATTTAATTTGGTAATAACCACTTCATTGTTATTGTCCCTTTTAAAACTTTCGATAATGCCGTTTCTTTTCAAAGGAATGGCACCTCCTTTTTCAGTTCCTATTCCTATTGTGATGATTTTTACACCTAATTTATTAGCTTCCTCTGCAGCTTCTTCTGCTCCTTCGGCATGGTCTTCACCATCGGAAATCATAATCAATAACTTACTCGTTTTTTTATCATCAAAATAAGTCGTAGACAGTTTGATTGCTTCGTTGAACGATGTTCCTACAGATGAAACCATGTCAGTATTCATGCTTTGCAAATACATTTTTGCAACACCATAATCTGTCGTAATGGGCAATACGGGAAAGGCACTTCCGGCGTAAGCGACAATTCCTATTCTATCACTCCCTAATTGATTGATAATTTGCGAGACAACTTGCTTGCTTTTGTCCAAACGATTGGGTGCTACATCCTCAGCCAGCATACTTTTGGATACATCCATTGCAAAAACAATATCAATTCCTTCTCGCTTTACGGTTTCCATTTTAGTACCAATCTTTGGATTTACCAATCCAAGAATCAGTCCAAGTAATGCTAATAATAACAATACCAACTTCAAAACTGGTTTAAAAACAGAGCTTTCCGGGCTTAGTTTTTTTACGATCTCTAAATCTCCAAATTCGCGTTGTTTTTTTCTTTTCCAATATAAATTAACTAGAAAAACCAGCGCCACAATGGGTAGTATAAAAAGGAGGTATAAATATTTTTTTTCGTCTAATTCCATTTTTTTCCTTTTAGTTGCAGTTTACGACTGAAAACTACGACTGACATTATATAAAGCTTTTAAAAACTGTATTTCGCAATCCTATCTCAAGTAATAACAAAAAACCTGCAAACCATACAAATGGCCTAAATTTTTCATCATAATCATAGAATTTTAATTCTTCAATTTCTGTAGTTTCCAGTTTGTTTATTGTTGCATAAATTTCGGCTAACTTGCTATTACTCGTCGCTCTAAAATATTTTCCACCCGTATTGTTTGCAATTTTTTTCATCATTTGCTCATCAATTTCAACTTTCATCATTTGAAAAAGAAATTGTCCATTTGGTGCAACTGCGTACGGAAACATTGCCATTCCGTTTGTTCCTATTCCTATAGTATATACTTTTATTCCGTATTGTTTGGCGATATCCGAGGCTGTGTCTGGCTCAATAAATCCCGCATTGTTAACCCCGTCAGTCATCAAAATAATCACTTTGCTTTTGGCTTTACTGTCTTTCAAACGGTTTACAGCAGTAGCCAATCCCATTCCTATTCCTGTTCCGTCTTTTAGAATGTTATCGTATTTTATACTTTGGATAGCGTCCAGAATAACGGCTTTATCACTTGTTACCGGCGTTTTTGTATACGCCTCAGAAGCATAAACCACCAATCCAATTCTATCGTTTGGTCTTTCTTCAACAAAATCTGCAGCTAATCTTTTAAGCGCCTGCATTCGATCTGGTTTCAAATCTTTGGCCAGCATACTTCCGGAAACGTCAACTGCCATAACAATATCAATTCCTTTCGTAGTTTTAGTTTTATTGCTTATATCAACCGTTCTTGGTCTTGCCATTGCAACAATCAAAGAACATAAAGCCAACACTCGAAACACATTCAATATTGGCTTCAGCTTTGTTAAATAAGAAGTTGTGCCTTTAAATCCTTGTATTGAACTTATTTTTAACGTTGCTGATTGTTGGTTCTTTTTCCAAAACAACCAGACAATTGCGACTGGAATCAGAAGAAACAACCAAAAAAATTCTGGGTTTAAAAAAGTTACTTTAGCCATTATTTACTTGCTTGTTTTAATTCGACAGAGTTCAAAACTCGTTCTGATATTTCATTTGCATACCTATCCCCTTCTTCATGGAAGAGTAAAATTTGTTGTAATCCGCCTTCTTGACTAAACAATAATGCTTCATAATACATTTTAACGCTCGCTTTATTATCGCCATCAATTTGCGAGAATGTTCCGTAGGCTTTCAATCCTTTAATTCCTTCTTTGGTTTCAAAATCCTCTTGCTTAACAATCATGTTTTGGGCTCCTTGAGCTTCAAATGATTGCAATGCACCGTCCATTGATTTTGCCAAATCTATTTCTGTCTCCTGTTTGTATTTTAAAGTAGAAACCATAAGGTAAAAAGGATCTACAACACTTCCATATGCAAAAGATTGCATCTCTTTAATCAAAGCCATTCCGTTTTTAGGCAGCGTTTTGGTCAGATCAACTCTTTTCAACACTTTTGGTGTTTCTATAATAACACCTGGGTTTCCGTAATCACTTTTCACCCATTCGCCCTCCAATAATTCTTTAGTAGGATGGCCAAAAATATTGTCCTTTACATAATCAAATCCTTTGAGAACAATGAAAAAAGTCGTGATTGCCACCACTAAAAAGACAACCGAAACAACTGCAGTAACAATACGCTTATTCCTCTTTTTTTGCAATTGAATTTGTATCTGTTTTTGTCTTTGCGCCTCATTCAATAAAGTATCTTCTTCTACTGGAACTTCCACTGGAATGGAGCTATCTAATGTCAGAATTGCTTTTTGAATCTTATTTCTATCTTCGGTAATTTCAAAATCCAATGGTTTAGATTTGGCAAATTTCACTAAATCGGCTTGTTTCAAAACACGTTCCAGATTTTCAATTGTTTCCTGAGAAAGCGTCATTTTCTTTTTGACAGAAGCCGCTCTAAGTCCCTGAATCAGTTCCGATGTAGTGCTTTCCATCGCTGGAATTTCAATTGCTTCTTCGATATAATTTCTGGCGATATCCGTCAATTCACTGTAATAGGCTTTGACTTCTCCTTTTTGCCAAAGTTCTTTTTTCTCTAAAGTATCCAGCAAACTTGTGGCTTTCTCAATTGGCGTTTTGAATATTTCCTCTTCCAGCTTTTTCTTTTGTTGTTTTTTAATGTACCAATAAACCAATGCTCCAATTCCAACAATCAATGCCAGTATTAAAGGATATTTCCACCAATCGCCTATAGAATTGTCCCCAGCAGCGATATCCTTAATATCAAACATTTTTTGTTTCAAAGTATCCACCTGAACATTCGCCACTTCAACCGAAAGCGAATCCGTTAGAAACGGTTTGCTGTTGATAAAAATCTTTATGCTTGGAATAACATATCTACCGGAATCAAATTGGGTTAAACCGTATTTTTTCACCAATTCATAACGGCCATCCGTTTTGATGGTATCAATAGGATAGGACTGAATTACCTCTAAAGCGCCAAAGTTTTTCAGGTTTGGAAAAATCACTTTAGACGAAGTGTCAACAGTAGTTTTTATTGATAGTTTAAATTCAGCACCAATTTTATTTTTAATCGTATCAATACTTGTGACTACTTGTTTTTGTTGTGCAAAAACAGCCGTAGAAAGCAGCAATAATAGTAGGTATAATTGTTTTTTCATCTTTTATTATTGAAACCTTTTGATTTTTGATTGAAGATTAACGATTTTTGATTTCAGATTTCTCCCGAAACTTCTATTCGTTTAACATCGAAAATCTAAATTATTTCAGATTTGTTTTAGCTGTTTTAATACTTGATACGAAAATAGAAATTAACTCATTGGCTTCTGTTTTTGCAATCGATAAATTATTTAAATCTGAGATTAAATTTGATTTTTCAATAATTTTCAAACAAACAAAACTTTCTCTTAATTCTTTTAAACAAATACCCATTTTATGAATAAAATCTTTACTGCTTTCTGCGCTTTGCGCTTCTCCATAATTTAAAGCGGGTGAAGTTCCAGATCTAATTATTTGTCCTGCCAGATGATTTCCAGCATAGTTTTTTTCAAATTTACCTGCAACAATTATTATTATCGCCGCAAGATCTATCAATCTATTTTCTAATTCTTGTTTATTCACTTACTCACTTTCTATTTTTATTTCTCCAATCTAAAATCAATTTTCCACTTCAACAAAATCTAAAATCGTTAATCTTCAATTTAAAATCATTGCTCCATCCCAACAAAATCTGAAATCAAAAATCGTTAATCAACAATCTGAAATCATCATCTCGATTTAAAATAGCCTAATAATTTAGTGACATAACTTTCATCAACTCTAGTGTTTACAACACCTGAACCTGATTTACTGAATGTTTCTTTAAAATAGTTTACTTTATCGTGATACTGTTTTTCATAATTCATTCGCACCGATTTTGAACCAGTATTAATCAATTCTATTTCTCCGGTTTCGGCATCAAGCATGGAAACCATCCCTAAATTTGGTATTTTTTCTTCTCGAATGTCATAAACCCGAATACCTGTTATATCGTGTTTTTTGGAAGCTATTTTTAATGTCTGTTCATAATCCTCCGACATGAAATCAGAAATTACAAATACGATGGCTTTCTTTTTTTGGGTTCCCGATAAAAACTTCAAGGCTTGGGCAACATCTGTTTTACGGCTTTTAGGCTGAAATTCTATCAATTCCCGAATGATTCGCAATACGTGTGATCTTCCTTTTTTGGGTGGAATATACAATTCTATTTCATCTGAAAACAAAATCAAACCTATTTTATCATTGTTTTGAGTCGCTGAAAAAGCCATTGTTGCAGCAATCTCCGTAACGACGTCTTTTTTGAATTGGTTTTTCGAACCAAAACTTTCCGAACCCGAAATATCAACCATTAACATCATGGTCAATTCACGTTCTTCCTCAAAAACCTTTACGTGTGCTTCATTATAACGTGCAGTTACATTCCAATCAATAGCACGGATATCATCCCCGTATTGGTATTGGCGCACTTCGCTGAACGTCATTCCACGTCCTTTGAAAGAGGTGTGATATTCTCCCGAAAAGATATGATCGCTCAATCTTCGGGTTTTGATTTCTATTTTTCGTACTTTTTTTAAAAGCTCTTTTGTATCCATTTTTTTGAGTGATCAGTAAGAGTATTCAGTTAATTAATTTATGTCAGTCTTTCCTAATAATTAGTGTTAAGTCTATTGTCCAAAGTTTTTTACATTGTAATTATTTAACAACAAATATTTTTGAAACGACCTAGACTGAACACTAAAAACTGAACACTGAATACTATTCTTATGGTACTTCTACTTCGTTTACGATTTTGTTAATGATATCCACTGAAGTAATATTCTCGGCTTCGGCTTCATAGGTAACTCCTATTCTGTGACGCAATACGTCATGAACTACAGCACGAACATCTTCTGGAATTACATATCCGCGACGTTTGATAAAGGCGTAACATTTTGCGGCATTCGCCAAATTGATACTTCCACGTGGCGAAGCTCCAAAACTGATTAATGGTTTCAAATCGGCCAATTTGTATTTCTCTGGGTAACGCGTGGCAAAAATGATATCAAGTATGTATTTTTCTATTTTTTCGTCCATGTACACTTCACGAACCGCTTCTTGAGCACGTAAAATTTGTTCTACTGAAACTACAGGATTTACTTTTTCATAACTTCCTTTTAAGTTTTGACGAATCACTAACCGTTCATCTTCCATTTTTGGATAATCAATAACCGTTTTCAACATGAAACGATCGACTTGTGCTTCAGGCAATTGATATGTTCCTTCTTGTTCGATTGGATTTTGCGTAGCCAAAACCAAGAATGGTCGGTCTAGTTTAAAAGTTGTATCGCCAATAGTCACTTGTTTTTCCTGCATCGCTTCTAGCAATGCCGATTGTACTTTGGCTGGCGCACGGTTAATCTCATCGGCAAGGACGAAATTAGCGAAAATTGGTCCTTTTTTTATCGAAAATTCATTTTGTTTGATGTTGTAAATCATTGTCCCAACAACATCGGCAGGCAATAAATCCGGTGTAAATTGTATTCTGCTGAAAGATCCGTGTACCGCTTGTGAAAGGGTATTTATCGCTAAAGTTTTTGCTAATCCGGGAACTCCTTCCAACAAAATATGTCCCTGACCCAAAAGTCCGATTAACAAACGCTCCACCATGTGCTTTTGACCTACGATAACCTTGTTCATTTCCATAGTGAGAAGGTCTATAAAAGCACTCTCTCTTTCAATTTTTTCATTGATTGCTCTGATGTCTAAAGTCGCTGTATTTTCTTCCATTTTATTATTTTTAAAACCGTGTGTTTAATGCCTTACTTTTGAGAGTGCAAATTGAATTTTTTTTTAGAAGTAAGATGTTAAAAAATGGTTAAAACTTTGACAAATGCCCTAATTTTAAGGATGAATTATGATAGAATTTACCTATTTTTAAGAACTTTGAAAAATATACTTTGAAATCGAAGAATTAAGCATTTCAATAAAAAATAAAAACCATGAGTAAAACAAAATTATCACCTATTGTAGCAGGTGTCATGAATTGGGGAATTTGGGATAAAAATCTCAATACAACAGAAATGGAAAACATGATAAATATCTGTTTAGAAAACAAAATTACCACCTTTGATCATGCGGATATATATGGTGACTATACCACGGAATCTGATTTTGGAAAAGCATTTGCTTCCAGTAAAATAGCCAGAGAAAAAATGCAACTCATATCTAAATGTGGCATCCAAATGGTGACGGAAAATCGCACCAATACCATAAAACATTATGAGTATTCGAAAGACTACATTATTTGGTCCGTTGAAAATTCATTAAAAAATTTACACACCGATTATCTGGATGTGTTTTTGCTTCACAGACCCAGTCCTTTGATGCAGGCGGATGAAATTGCCGAAGCTGTTTTGAAACTAAAATCCGATGGAAAAATTATTGATTTTGGCCTTTCTAATTTCACTTCTTCGCAAACAGAATTGATTCGTCAGAAAACGGAAATCACTTACAATCAGGTGCAATTTTCGGCTACCAACTTTGAACCTATGGTTGACGGAAGTTTTGATTATATGCAAACCAACCACATTCGTCCTATGTCATGGAATCCGTTGGGATGTGTTTTTAGGGAAGATATTCCACAAACCCACCGATTGAAAAAATTATTGGCTACATTAGTTTCAAAGTACCATTTGGGTTCCGATACAATTTTGCTCTCCTGGGTTTTACAACATCCTGCAAAAGTCATTCCTATTGCCGGAACCGTAAATGTGGCCCGAATTCAATCGTTGATGAAAGCGGTCGAATTAGAATTGGAAAAAGAAGATTGGTTTGCCATTTGGACAGAAAGTGCCGGAAATCCAGTTCCGTAATAAATTGACAGTGTTCAGTCGCAGTGTTCAGTTAACAAATTTCAACATTGAACATTTGTTATTCGTCACTTAACCACCCTTATAGACAATATAAATTGTTTTTAAAACAAAAAAAAACAGCTGAAAATACAGCTGTTTTTTTTATCCAAAATCGTAATTATCTTAACTTATTTTAAAACTAAAGCTTGATCACCCACATCCGTAATTGCTCCATTGACCACAACTACGTTTGCAATTGTTTTTACAGCATATAGAGAAGTTGCTCCGGGATCTAACGTTACCGTATACGTTCCAGCAGGAACTCCGTTTAATTGAAATTCGCCCGTATCCGTATTCATAGCTGTTTCAATGGTACCGCCTTCTACAGGAATTGATACTGAAACCGCAAACCCAGCTGGAAATGGAGATGGGCTAGTAATTTTGCCCTTAATACCACCCGTATTTTCTTTTGTGGAAACTCTGATAACCGGGTGCAAGTTATAATTTCCAGACCCTCCCGCTTTGACAACAGAATGCTCCACATCAAAATCCAATAAGAACTCGTAGGTTTTGCCTGCCTCTAAGGTTTGGTTAACTTTTAATTTCAAACCAGATTGCTGGGCGCTGGGCGTCCTCAAGGGAATTTCTTCTGTACCGTCTTTAAGCACTACTGTGTTCTCGTCACCAAGCAACAATCTAATTTGCCCCAAATTTCCAGAAGGAACCAAGTTATCTGCCAATAAAGCATTCACTCCCCCTGTTAATTCCAGCAAATTATAAATTTTACCTTCTCCTACTTGGGTTTCATCTCCAATGCTTACCCATCCCTGATCATCGGAGTTTAGACTGTTTTTTATCAAAACATCCAACACTTCCACATTCACTTCGTCATAATCTCCTGGAGCATCAACCATTCTTACCGTAACCCTTGACGTTTGTGCCGAATCGTTATTATTGTCACATCTTGCAAAAAACAGACTTACGAATGCTATCACAAAAAGGCTTAACGCGTAAAATTTAATATTTTTCATGTTTTTCATATTTTTTAGTTATTTATTTTTAGTGCGTTTTATACGTACAAAATTAGTAAATTTAAAACGTATAAAATTCCCGTCTAGTACGTTTCCAATTCAATTAATCAAAATTTAACAATGATTAACAAACGCATTCTTATTAAAAACCTCCTTGCCCACAATGACGAGAGCAGTTTTTATGACAAAAAGCGTCAGTTGAATTTGCATACCCGCGAGGGAAAAGCAAAATTCCTGAAGCACATTTGTGCTTTATCAAATTCTAATCCCACTAATAATTCTTATATAGTGGTTGGAGTTGAGGACCAGGACAATGCCATTGTGGGTGATGACTTTTTTGACGATAGCAGGATTCAGAATTTAGTAAATGCCTATCTGGAAAATCCACCAAAAATTCAGTACGAAAATGTGCCTTTCCCTAATTTGCCAAAAGATAAAGTTATCGGACTGGTAACGGTCAAGCCAAAAAGCAAAACTTCCCATTTCAAAAAAGGAATTCACACGATTCCTGCCAACAGTATTTTTATACGACGAGGCAGTAATACGATGCCCATTGAAGGCGAAATCGAAAAGAATTACCAGAACACGGAAACCGTAATTGGAATCGAAAATAACTCCAGAAACAGCATTGAATACACACTCGATGGCGTGATTGATTTCATGAATTTTCGCCACAAGGATATGGCGCCAAAGTATAAAGTATTCAAGGAATTGTTTGTGATTTGCTGGGCAGGAATTGCCAAAAAATCACGTGACAAAACCTATTTGTCGCGTGTTGATATTGAACTGATAAACGAACAAATCAAGCTTTTTTATTCGGCTCAGGATGTGGTCGAAATCACTTTCGATGAAGATACTTTCACCATTATTGAATATGTTCCTTTGGGTTTGAATGACAAAACAAGCTACTATCCTTTAGAAAAACAAACGATTCATTTTCATGATAATGGCTATTACAAAATAGAAAGAGAGATGCTTTTTCAGCCGCCGGAATTCAACAAGAAAATGCTGTTTCATATTTATAATTCCAATATTGCTTTGTTAAAAAAACTACAAAAAGGGCTTTCGTTAACCGAAAGGGAACACAAAGATTTAGAAAACCTGCCTTCCACCTTCATGATTTGTTACCTCAACGGTTTTGAAGAAGCCAAACAAAAACTGATTGATGCCAAACTGCTTTTGAAACCTTTTACGCAAGTGTATTTGTCGTTTAAAGAAGCATTACGGATTTTGAGAAAGATGAAATATGATGTGCAGTGAAATATTAAAAAGCAATCTTTTTAATAAATTACAGATTATTTACAAAGTATTTACGACCACAATGCCGCAAACCAAACTATAATTTCATTTATTACTTGACATACAAAACTGGTCAATAGAAGCAACAAAGCGAGAACTGCATTCATCTTATATATGTTTTAAGTTTTGGTAAAAATAACCTAAAATACTTTATCAAACTATCACCAAAAACAGTGATTTTTTTGCAGCACTGAAATAAAAATTTGAATAATGCCATTTAATGTTATCCCTCTCACATTAGCTTCGGAATAAGAAGTATGATTCACTATGATTTGAATTGCCTTTGGTATTAACCAACGGAACGCAAAAAAGCAATTCTCATTGGCTTTAGTCAAAATATCGCTTTGTTTTGGTTAAAGTCAATACTAATAAAAACCTACCTATCCGTTGGTTAAAACCAACGGCAATTCATTCTAACTATATTGAAAGCTAGAAGTTTAAAAAAATTATAAAAACAAACCTCTTTTCTGCTATTTTTGTAAAAGAACAAATTGAGATAATAAGAAATGAGAACACTCGTCATAGGCGATATACACGGTGGTTTGCATGCGCTACACCAAATTATGGAAAGAGCCAACGTAACTACAAAAGATACCTTAATCTTTCTGGGAGATTATGTTGATGGCTGGAGCCAGTCCCCTCAGGTAATTGATTATTTAATTGAATTGAGTGCCAAAAACAATTGTGTTTTTATTCGCGGCAACCACGATGAATTACTGCTGCACTGGCTTAACGACAGCAAAGACAATCTTTTATGGTACAAACATGGAGGCGAAGCAACGGTTATTGCGTATGAAAAAACTAATGCGGAGACCAAGAAAAGACATATTGAATTCCTCCAATCACTGGAAAATTTTTATCTTGATGAACAAAACCGTTTGTTTATTCACGCCGGTTTTACCAATATGAATGGCATCGATTTCGAATATTTTCCAAAGCTTTTTTATTGGGACAGAACCTTGTGGGAAACCGCTTTGGCATTGGATAAAAACATGAAATCCGATGATTTATTGTATCCCAAACGATTCACATTATACAATGAAATTTACATTGGTCACACGCCTGTTTCTCGAATTGGCGAAACCACTCCGGTTCAAATGGCCTGTATTTGGAATATAGACACCGGCGCCGCTTTCAAAGGTTCTTTAACTATTATGGATGTTGATACAAAAGAATTCTGGCAGAGCGAACCTTTACCAACTTTATATCCAAGTGAAAAAGGTAGGAATTAGTTTAAAAAAAACTATTTTTGCAAGAAATTATTAAATCTCAAGAGTATGAAAAAGATTATTACGCTGGCATTATTGCTGTCATTTAGTTTGATAAACGCACAAGCTTTTAAAGGAAAAGGCGATGCAAAATTTAATGTAGGAGCTAATATTCAAAACGGAGGAACAGGAATTCAAGTATCTACTGATTTTGGAATTGGCGAAAACTTATCGTACGGATTTGTTGGATCTTATTTATTGGGCGTAAAAGAAGTTTTAGGCGAAAAACCAGAATTCAAAGATCGTTTTGATGCTAAATTTAGAATTAATGCTAATCTTGGAAACGTTTTAAAAGTTGATGAGAAATTAGATTTTTATCCAGGATTGAATTTAGGGCTTAAAAACTTTGGCGGACACGTTGGTATGCGCTATTTCTTTTCGGAAGGATTTGGAATTTATTCCGAAGCTGGTTTCCCGATAGCAAAATACGACAGCAATTCTGAAGTTTTTAATCATTTAAACAACCAATTTACTTTTAATATTGGTGCTTCGTTTAATATGTAGAATGGTTTAAGCACAAAGATTTCTCGTGAAGTTCACGAAGCAGTTTATAAAATAAAAAAAGGCCATTTGAAATGTAACTATCAAATGGCCTTTTTTAGTTTATGATTATTTGTTATCCTACAAATCGAATTTTATTCCTTGTGCCAATGGCAAACTCGTTGTATAGTTGATTGTATTGGTTTGTCTTCTCATGTAGATTTTCCAAGCATCAGAACCAGACTCACGTCCGCCACCTGTTTCTTTTTCTCCACCAAAAGCACCACCAATTTCCGCACCTGAAGTTCCTATGTTTACGTTTGCAATTCCGCAATCAGAACCTGTAACGGATAAGAAAAGTTCTGCTTCACGCAAATTGTTCGTCATAATCGCAGATGATAACCCTTGAGCCACTCCGTTTTGAATAGCAATGGCATCTTCTACGGAACCGGAATATTTCAATAAGTATAATACCGGTGCAAATGTTTCGTGTTGAACGATTTCAAAACTGTTATCAGCTTCAGCAATCGCTGGTTTTACATAACAGCCACTTTCGTATCCTTCACCCGAAAGAACGCCACCTTCTACAAGGATTTTTCCGCCTTCGGCAACCACTTTTTCTAACGCTTTGTTGTACATTTCAACGGCATGTTTGTCAATTACCGGACCAACATGATTGTTTTCATCTAATGGATTTCCGATGCGTAATTGTTTGTAAGCCGAAACAATGGCATCTTTTACTTTATCATAAATACTTTCGTGAATGATTAAACGACGAGTTGAAGTACAACGTTGTCCTGCCGTCCCCACTGCTCCAAAAACAGCACCGATAACAGTCATTTTAATATCAGCATCTGGTGTTACTATTATCGCATTGTTCCCTCCTAATTCCAATAATGATTTTCCAAGGCGACCCGCAACAGCTTGTGCCACGATTTTACCCATACGAGTTGAACCGGTTGCTGAAATTAATGGTACACGTCTATCATTAGTCATCATTTCACCCACTTTATAATCTCCGTTTATCAAACAAGAAATTCCTTCTGGAAGGTTATTTTCTTTGATTACTTCAGCAATAATATTTTGACATGCAATTCCACAAAGTGGTGTTTTTTCTGATGGTTTCCAAACGCAAACGTCTCCACAAATCCAAGCCAGTGCTGTGTTCCAAGCCCAAACTGCTACTGGAAAATTGAATGCCGAAATGATTCCAACAACGCCCATTGGGTGGTATTGCTCGTACATTCTATGTCCCGGACGTTCTGAATGCATGGTCAATCCGTGTAATTGTCTGGATAATCCAACTGCAAAATCACAGATATCAATCATTTCCTGAACTTCTCCATATCCTTCCTGCAATGATTTTCCCATCTCGTAGGAAACCAATTTGCCTAAAGCTTCTTTGTTTTTACGTAATTTATCTCCAAACTGGCGCACGATTTCCCCACGTTGTGGTGCTGGCATCAATTTAAATGTTTTAAAAGCTTCGGTTGCAGTTTGCATTACTTTTTCGTAATCGGCGGCGGTTGAAGTTTTTACTGATGCTATTAATTGACCGTCAACTGGCGAATAACTTTCCAGAATTTCACCGTTTGAAAAATGGTTTATTCCTGTTGATGTTCCTTCGTTTATGGCTTTTACACCCAATTGCGCCAATGCCTCTTTCATTCCGAATTGATCTACTATTGTTATCATTGTAACTTTTTTATTGAAATTTGTTATATTTTTTACAAATATATTATTTTAACCTGAAATACTAAACATTGCCGCTTTTATTTAACTCTTTCACATCCAAAAATTTTGCAAAACTTGTCCTTTTAACCAAGCGGAAAGCTCTTTAGAAAGCATTCATCGAATGAGATTCCCCCTTCGTCGGAATGAAAAAGTGGTCCGATGCACGGTTTTTAGCCCCGATGGAAGTCTACCGTCTGGACACATCTTAAAATAGAACACAGATAACACGGATTGAACAAATTAACACAGTGTCTCGTCCTGAAAAAAGTTTACACTTTTTGTTATTAATCCTGATATAAATTTACATTAATTCTTAATCCTAAAATGGGTTTATTTTTCATTGTAAATTTTATTAACTTTATATTG
>NZ_JBLNKS010000008.1:0-173266 GCF_048276375.1 Flavobacterium sp. ZB4R12
AAATCAATATTTGGAACATCATAGAAATCCGAATGAAAATAATAATGATAACTTCATAATTGAAGACTAGCAAGCGTGCAGACTTTAAGTCTGACAACCAAATCTATGGACTTTCAGTCCATAGTGGTTTAGTTATTGGCTTGAATATTGTAAAAGAGAAAGCGTATAGTATAAATTAGCGTGATTGAAGAAGTCGTTTAGGTTTTTATAATCGAAGAAATGTTTTTGAGAAATTAAATAGCGAATACTTGTGCGAAGGGTTTTTAAGTGGGCACAAGGCAATTAGTGAGAAATATAAATTGAAAATTAATTTTAGGAATTGACTGTTTCGTAGTAAGATATTTACGTTTGGGGGATTATTTTTCATTTTTCATTATTCATATATCCTTTTGTATATCTTTGAACACATTCACGCCTGATTTTCAAATACTATTTTTACATTCAAAATTTTTAAATATCATTTAACTCTCCAAATGGAAAACGAGCAAATTAATTCTAAAATTCTTAAAAGTAATTACATTCCAACTGCTGAGTTTTATAGCCAGATCATAGACAGTTTGCAAGATTACTCCATTTTTACTATTGATAATGAATTTGTAATCAACAGCTGGAGTTCAGGGGCAACAAAAATTTTTGGTTATGAACCGGATGAAATTATTGGAAAACATTTTGATATAATTTTTACAGCAGAAGATATAAAAAATGGTATTCCTAAAAATGAAATTGAAACTGCGTTAAAAGAGGGAAGAGCAACGGATAATAGATGGCATATTTGCAAAGACAAAAGTGAATTTTATGCCTATGGTTTAGTTTTTCCACTTACAGGAATTGATGGAGAGCTGTTAGGATATGTTAAAATTCTACGCGACTTAACGGAAAGAAAAAAATCAGAAGATGCGATAAAAAATTATGTAAAAGAACTGGAAGATCTGAACACTCATAAGGAAAGCGTTCTTGCTATACTTTCGCATGATTTGAGAAGCCCATTATCCAGTATTATAGCTACTGCAGGATATTTGAAATCAAATTTTGAAAGGATGGAGCCAAATACAGTTAAAGAAATGCTTGAGCTCCTTTACAAAGCATCAATTGATGAATTGAATATGTTAGACTACCTAGTGGAATGGGCAAGAATAAAATACGCAGCAGAAGTATTTTCTCCAAGAAAAATTGAACTGGTCCAGTATGTCCAAAAAGTTTTCGACACTTTAAATGATACAGCTTCTTTAAATACAATAAATCTTCATCATGAAATTGATGAGAATACTAAAGTCTTTGCTGATGGAAAAATGTTACTTTCCGTTATTCAGAATATAGTTTCGAATGCTATTAAACATTCACGACCTGGAGGGGAAATTATGGTTTCAGCAAAAACTAAAGATGATAAAATAATAGTTCAGATAAAAGATTCCGGTGTTGGTATGTCAAAAGAAATTCAAGACAAACTTTTTACGCCACAAATGAATATTCTTTCAAAAGCTAGAATAGAAAATAAGGGTGCCGGGATTGGATTATTGTTAGTAAAAGGGTTTTTAGAAAAAAATGGTGGTGAAATATGGGTAGAAAGTATAGAAGGCGAAGGTTCTTCTTTTTATTTTACATTGCCAATGGAGAAACCATTATACAAAATAGATAGCGCAGATAAAATTGAGTTTGATGAAACCGCTTAAATAATGATTCTAAAGTTGAAACATAAAGTATGCAACAGCTAGTAAAATTAAAGAAAAGATAACTTTAAAGTCCACATAAGTGGGCTTTTTTTGTGGAGTAAATTCTCGTGAGAACAATTATCTCTTGAGTGTTTTTGGGTTTAATTGCTATTTTGAGGATTGTAAATAATAGCATAAATTAGCAGTACTTAAAAGCTGTTGGTAATTTGTATCTGATATAAATTCAGTTGTTTATGGGTAAAAAATAAAAGGGACACTAATTATAAAATTAAGAAATATGCCTCAAGACATTTCACCAATTATAGAGCCTGATGAACTAATAGCACTGAATCAGACAAGTGAATTAATTCTTATTGATGCCAGTAACGGTAGTGGTGCTAAAGAAAATTATGGTGCCGAACATTTAGAAGGCGCTTTGTATGTTGATTTAAATACGCAGTTAGCCAATATAAACGCTGATGTATCCATAGGAGGCAGACATCCTTTACCAACCCTTGAACAATTTTCTGAAACTTTAACAAATCTTGGTATAACTCCAACGAGTCATGTAGTAGTTTACGATGACAAAAATGGCTCCAATGCAGCAGCACGTTTCTGGTGGATGTTAAAATCTGTTGGACATAACAAAGTTCAAGTGCTAGATGGCGGATTGCAAGCGGCTATTAAAGCTGGATTTCCAACAAGCTCAAAAACAGAAATCCCCTTGAAAAAGGAACCGTATAAAATTGAAAAATGGTTGTTGCCGTTAGCTGATATTTACGAAATTGATAAAGTGTCACAAGATGCTGATTTTCTTGTTGTAGATGTTCGTGATGAGGAACGCTACAATGGAGAAAAAGAACCTATCGATTTAGTTGCCGGTCATATTCCGGGAGCCATAAACATTCCTTTTACCACTAATTTAGATTCTAATGGGCTTTTCTTATCGCCTGAGGAACTTAAGGGTAAGTATTTAAAAGAATTTGAGGATAGAGAAGCTGGAAATGTTATTGTGCATTGTGGTTCCGGTGTAACAGCCTGTCATACTCTTTTGGCAATTGCTTATGCAGGTCTTGAAATCCCAAAATTGTATGTTGGATCTTGGAGCGAGTGGTCCAGAAACAATCGGCCGATAGCAACTTCGAAGAAAAAGTAGCGGTTATTGTCTTGATATATAATTGTCTTGAAGAAATTCGGGACTTTTTTTGGAATACATAAACAAAAGAAGAGCTTTGGATTCCTTCAAAGCTCTTGTTGTATCGGGTTTGCACAAGGGATAGCAGTGGAAATCCTTTTTTTGTTTCGTTTTTTTAACGAGACAAAAAAAGATTGCAACGTATAGCCCGACCCGCTTTTTTCGGCGGGATGTGCCCTAATGCTAAAACTATTTTTTATCGACTACAGGGCGATTTTCTCTGTTTGCCAATTCCCAAGCGATTACAAAAGCAAGTTGGGTTCTTTTTGTCAAAGCATCAAATTCTATTTTCTCGACTTCATCCGTTTTTTGATGGTAATCAGCGTGAACGCCATTGAAAAGGAATACTGCCGGAATACCATGTTTGGCAAAATTATAATGATCAGAACGCTCATAAAAATGATTTGGGTCTTTAGGGTCGTTGTATTTATAATCTAAATCCATTTTGGTATACTTAGCGTTTGCTATCTTACAAATGTTATCTAAATCAGTTGATAAACGATCCGAGCCAATTAAATACAGATAATTGTTGGTATTCGCATGAGCTTCGTCACGACGGCCAATCATATCAATGTTGATGTCAGTAATGGTGTTAGCCAAAGGGAACAAAGGGTTTTCCGAGTAGAATCGGGAACCGTGTAAGCCATGCTCTTCACCAGTTGCGTGAAAAAACATAATAGAACGTTTTGGTCCATGGCCCTCTCTTTTTGCAATTTCGAAAGCTTGTGCAATTTCTAATAAAGCAACTGTTCCGGAACCGTCATCGTCGGCACCGTTGTACACTTCACCATCTTTTATACCTACGTGGTCGTAATGCGCCGAAATAACCAGGATTTCGTTTGGCTTTTCGGAACCTTCGATGTAGGCCCAGACATTCTCGGAATCAGATAAGTTTTCGTTGCGTAAGGCATTCAAGAAAGCTGCGGGGATTTTTTGATAATAATCCGAAGCTCCTTTAGGAAACGGAATGTTGTTTTTCTTGTATTGATTGATAAGATAAACACCTGCTTTTTTCTGGCCTGCAGATCCTGTTTCGCGCCCTTCCATTGAATCAGCAGCAACGATGTAAAGATGTGTTTTTAAATCACTGGCCGTGATAGTATTCATGTATTTTGTAGGTTCAACATCAGCAACACTCATCTTTTGGGTAGTGCAGCTTATGTTTAAAATGAATAAGGAACTTAATAAGGTTATTTTTTTCATGTTTTTTAATGTAAATTAATAAAGGTATAAATGGCAAATAAAGTAAGAATTATAATAAGCATAATGAAATTGATGAAAAACAGGAGGATGCTTTTTATAAAGGAAACAGTTCGTGTTTCACCATAAAATCGATGATGAGCGGGGAAAAAGTAATATAGCATCCAGGAGATTCCTACGAAATTTAAGACTCCGATAATGAAATCAATACCATTCGAATCTCCAAATAAAGGAAGTATTTTAGTGAATAGAAACAGTATTAAAAATACTAACAATAAGAACGAAAAATAATGCAGTGTAAAGATGCCATGATCAAAGTAATACCAACGTTTTTTGTTATGAAAAACCCATAAGAAAAAGGCGAAAAGCGGCATGTAAATGAACAACACTTTTGAGAAATTATTGATGAACGATTCTGTGAATTTTTCAAATAGTTCCTCTTTGTTTTTGTCTTTTACCTCTTGAAATTTTCTATTGATCAAATAACTGAAATCAGACAACTTTTCAGATTCTGGCGCATGCTGTTGTATCGAATCTAATTCCTGAACGGATTTGTAGCCAAAATTTAAAAACTCCTCTTTTTTGCCAGTCTTCGCAATATTGTTTTTAATAGAATCTTTTTCTTTTGTTGAAACTTCGGCATTCAAAATGTTGTCGGAAGTTTTATTCTGGTTTTTTAAACTATCATTTATAGGGTTTGTTATTGGTTCCTTTTCATTAATGTTTACCAGACTGGATTCTTCATTTGGGAAAACGGTTATAAGAAAAAATGTTACAAAACTGATAAAAATATAAAGCCGAACGGGAGCCAAATAGGACAATCGCTTTCCGGAAAGGTATTCCTTTGTTAAAGTCGCAGGTTTAAATAAAAGATTTTTTATGGTTTTCCAAAAAGCATTTTCATAATGCGTTAAGTCTTCAAAAAAATGAATGAATAAATGATGAAATGTTTTTCGGATATCGGTATTTTCCTGCCCACAATTAGGACAGAATCTGTTTTCTACAACATATCTGCAATTTAGACAGGTCTTGTCTTTTCTTAAAACGGTTTTCCCCATAAAAACGTTTTTTAAATTATAATCGAATCTGAATTATTTTTTCAAGACTTCATTTAAGAAAATTTTTAAATGTTCGAAAGAGCGTTTAGCGGCTTTTTCATTGTAGGCGGCTCCTTTAGAATTATCATTTCCAGATTCGGGATCTGTGAAAGAGTGTACCGCATTAGCATAATAAACCATTTGCCAATCGGCTTTTGAATCTCTCATTTCCTGTTGGAAAGCAGTTACTTCTTCTTTTGGTACAAAAGGATCATCTGCACCGTGACACGCTAAAACTTTAGCAGTAATAGGCTGGGCTGTTCTGGAAACTTCTTTGCCTAAACCCCCATGGAAGGAAACTACTCCTTTTATATTTAGGTTTCCGCGGGCTGCTTCAAGTGCTCCAGTTCCACCAAAACAAAAACCAATCACCACAATATTATCCTTATTTGCTCCAGATTTAATTAATTGTTCTAATGCCAAGGCAATTCGTTTTTGATATGCTGCGAAGTTTGTTTTGTAAAATCCTGCTTTTTGGCCGGCTTCCGCATTGTCTTTCGGGTAATTTCCTGCACCATAAATATCAGCTACAAAAACGTAATACCCGAGCTTTGCTAAATTTTCTGCGGTATTTTTAGAATGGTTATCAATACCTTTCCAAGCGGGAAGTATAAGGATTCCTGGTTTTTGTAGACTTTTTTTAATAGGTTGGATTTGAAAACCATTCAAAACCTGAGTCCCATCACTATATTTTACTGGTTTCAGCTGTGCAAAAGTGCCATTTGAAAACAATACGATTCCTAAAATAAATAAGGCTATATTTTTCATAAAGTTTTATTTTTTACACAAATATCTAAATAAATTGTGATTTTTCTGTAAAAATAAGCTCTTTTTGACTTTTTTACAACATTAATAGGAGTTAGTTAATTATTTGAATTATAAAGTAATGTTTCGTTTAAAGGCACAACCCAATTCTATGATAGAATCCGTTTTTGAAATACCTGGAATATTATCAATTTTTTCATAAAGAATTTTTCTCATGTGCTCGTGGTTCTGGGCTACTATTTTGATATAAAGCGTAAAAGAACCGGTAACATAATAGCATTCCGTGATTTCAGGAATGTTTTTTAATTCCTCAATAATTCTGTTTGAATCCTGATCTTTGTTTAAGGTAATGCCCGTAAAAGAAGCCCAGTCGTACCCAATTTTTTTTTCGTTTATAATGGGTTTTATTCCTACCAGAATACCTTGTTCCGTCAATCGATTTACCCGCTGGTGAACCATGGTGTTGGATATTTTTAGAGTAGTAGCAATAGCTGAAAATGCCATACGACCATCTTTTTCTAATTCTTTAATAATATTGATATCGAATTCATCTAATACATCCATGAAATTTATTTTAAATTAAAAAGGTGTTTTTAATAGCTATAAAAGTAATTATTATTTCCCATCTGGTTGAAAGAAAAAACAAAGTGTTTTGTATTGTAAAATGACTTAATTTAGTATAAATAAAAGTGATTATTTATTTTTTAAATAAAAAATTAAGTCAAAAATATCATTTTTTGTTGTAAAATAAAAAATATTCGTTATTTTTGTTTCAAAGTTTTAAAAAATAATAAGTTATGGAACAATCACATCAAGCACTTTCTTCAAAATCTGAAGCATTTATAGAAAAAGAAAATAAGTATGGCGCTCATAATTATCATCCTTTACCGGTAGTTTTAGAAAAAGGGGAAGGCGTGTATGTTTGGGACGTAAACGGAAAAAAATATTTTGATTTCTTGTCGGCTTATTCGGCAGTAAATCAAGGGCATTGTCATCCAAAAATTGTAGATGCTATGGTAAAACAAGCACAAACATTGACGTTGACTTCCCGTGCTTTTTATAACGATCAATTAGGACCTTATGAAGAATTTGTAACCAAATATTTTGGTTTCGATAAAGTTTTACCAATGAATACCGGTGCCGAAGCAGTAGAAACAGCTTTGAAACTGTGTAGAAAATGGGCGTATGAAGTAAAAGGAATTCCAGAAAACCAAGCGCAAATCATTGTTTGTGAAAATAATTTTCACGGAAGAACGACTACGATTATTTCGTTTTCGAATGATGAAAATGCACGTAAAAGTTTTGGTCCTTTCACAGCAGGATTCATCAAAATACCTTATGATGATATTGAAGCATTGGAAAACGCTTTAAAATCATCTAAAAACATCGCTGGTTTCTTAGTAGAACCTATTCAGGGAGAAGCCGGAGTTTATGTTCCAGCCGATGGCTATTTGGCGAAAGCCAAATCACTTTGCGAACAATACAATGCCTTATTCATTGCTGATGAAGTACAAACAGGAATTGCACGTACCGGAAAATTATTAGCCGTACATCATGAAAATGTTCAGCCAGACATTTTAATTTTAGGAAAAGCTATTTCGGGTGGCGTTTATCCGGTTTCGGCAGTTTTGGCCAATGATGCGATTATGAATGTCATCAAACCAGGTCAGCACGGTTCTACTTTTGGGGGAAATCCAGTTGCAGGGGCAGTTGCCATTGCAGCACTTGAAGTGGTTCGTGATGAAAATTTAGCAGAAAATGCGGCTCATTTAGGAGTTGTTTTAAGAACTGGACTTAACGAAATTGCGTCCAGAAATTCTCTAATTACATTGGTTCGTGGTAAAGGATTGCTGAATGCGATTGTTATCGATTGTGATGAAAATTCCGATTTGGCGTGGGATATTTGTATGAAATTCAGCGAATACGGTTTATTGGCGAAACCTACACATGGCAATAAAATACGTTTGGCTCCACCATTAGTGATTACCCAAACTCAAATTCACGAGTGTCTTGCTATTATCGAAAGAGCGCTAAATGATTTCAGATAATTTAATTGTCATGGAAAAAGCAATAAAATTAATCAAAAATCGCTCTGATATTGGTGCCGGAACCAGAGGGTCAGATTTAGGGATTGATGCTATCGAAATAGCGGCTATTAATAGAGACAGCGACTATTTTAATCAATTTGAGTTTGAAGATGTGAAAACGCATAACGAATCCATTTATGATAAAAACCGAAGCACTTCTGCCAAAAGAATAGAACACGTTGTCGAGCAGTGTACCAGAGTTTGTCATGCTGTAAAGAAAAATCTGGAACGGAATTATTTTCCGATTGTTTTATCAGGAGATCATTCCTCAGCATTAGGAACCATAAGCGGTATAAAAGCAGCTTATCCGGAACAGACATTAGGAGTGATTTGGATTGATGCCCATGCTGATTTGCATTCGCCTTATACGTCTCCTTCGGGAAATATTCACGGCATGCCATTGTCGGCGGCTATTGCTGATGATAATTTAAGTTGTCAGAATAATGAAGTGCCTCCCGAAACGCAACAGCATTGGGAGGATATGAAAAATATAGGCTGTGAAGGTGCTAAAGTGCTGGCCGAAGATATTATTTATTTTGGCGTTCGCGATACTGAAGAAGCCGAAGACAAGCAGATTGAAAAGTTGCATATCCGGAATTATAAAGTTCACGAAGTGCGTTATAGAGGACTTCAAACCTGTGTAGCTGAAGCTTTGACTAAACTATCACATTGTGATGCGATTTATATTTCTTTTGATGTGGATTCCATGGATTGTGATATGATTTCTTATGGGACGGGAACGCCGGTTCCTAAAGGATTTGATCAATACGAAGTAATTGCGATTATTAACCGGATTATCGAAAGTAAAAAGGTGGTTTGTCTCGAAGTTGTGGAAGTAAATCCGCTTTTAGACACTAAAGGAAACAAGATGGCTGAAACTGCTTTTGAGGTTTTGGAGGCTGTTACTTCAACACTTATTTTGCCTATTGAATAACATTTAAACATAGAATTAGTATAAGAAATCCCAAAATCTATCTAGATTTTGGGATTTCTCTTTTACGGATTTTACAGATTTGGCATTGCTTTGTTCGTTTTTTAATAAATAAAACGGCTTAAATCTTTCTATATTCATTTTGCATGCAATTATAGTTAATTGTTGGTTCAACTTGACATATTTACGTATATTTGCAATAAGTATTTTTACTTAGTTTTATTCAAAATTGTATGATACAAGTGGACCAAGCCTTATCGATTATTGCAGAAAATAGTTGCAAGATGCCTATTAGAAAAATTAAAGTGACCAAATCACTTGGTTTTATTTTGGCGGAAGCGATTTATTCTCCAATGGATATGCCGCCTTTCCGCCAATCAGCAATGGATGGGTATGCTTTTACGCATAGTGAATTACAACAGTTTAACATGGTAAGCACTTCACAGGCTGGTGATTTTTCGAATAAAAAAATAAAGCAAGATCAAGCGATTCGAATATTCACGGGAGCATATGTCCCTGATAATTTGGATACGGTTGTCATGCAGGAACATACTACGGTTAAAAATAAAACGGTTGAAATTACTAAAATGCCCGCCCGTTTTGCTAATGTGAGAAACAAAGGCGAGCAAATAAAAGAAAACGAACTTGTACTTGAAAATAATACGGTGATTACTCCTGCAGCTATCGGTTTTTTAGCTTGTTTGGGAATAACGGAAATAACAGTTTATGCCAAGCCGAAAGTAGCGATTGTTGTTACCGGGAACGAATTGGTAAAAGTTGGAAAAAAATTACCAGAAGGAAAGATTTACGAAAGTAACTCGATTATGCTCGAATCAGCTTTACAGGGTATTGGGATTAAGAAAACAGAAATATTTAGGGTAAAAGATAATTTAAAAGCCACAAAAAGAGTTTTAAAAAGCTGTCTTTCTACTTTTGATGTTGTACTTGTTTCCGGCGGAATTTCAGTTGGGGATTATGATTTTGTAAAAGAAGCGCTTTTATCAAATGGAGTGGAGGAGTTGTTTTATAAAATTAATCAAAAACCTGGGAAACCATTATTTTTTGGGAAAAAAGACAAAACGATTGTTTTTGCCTTACCTGGAAATCCAGCTTCTACTTTGACTAGTTTTTATATTTATGTTTATCCGGCACTAAAAATAAATATGGGTTTTGAAGTAATTCATTTACCAAAAATTAAAAGAAAAATCAACACTCAATTTGAAAATACATCAGGAAAAACCTTATTTTTGAAAGGGTTGTATGATGATAAAAAAGTTACCATATTAGAAAGTCAAAGTTCAGCCATGTTGAACACTTTTGCGGTAGCAAATGCCTTAATTTATTTGCCTTATGATGTGGTAAATATTGAAAAAGATCAGGAAGTAATGGTTGTACCACTTAATTAATATATTCAGATGTCAAAAATCTTGATGGTGAGTGTGAATTTGATTTTTTATTAAAAGATTAAAAGATTAAAAGATTAAAAGATTAAAAGATTGAAAGATTGAAAGATTGAAAGATTGAAAGATTGAAAGATTGAAAAGAATATTAAAAATTAGAAGATTTTGATGGTTACAAATAATCTTTAAATCTTAAAATAATTAAATTATTTTTTATGCAAGTATCGATTCTTTGTGGAGGAAAAAGTAGCCGAATGCAATCGGAAAAAGGCTTGGTGTTATATCAAAACAAACCTTTTATCGAGCATATCATTGAAGCGGTTTTGCCAATATCGAGTAACATTCAATTGATTACCAATACAAACAATTACGATTATTTAGCATACAAGAAAATAAAAGATATAGTAGTTGATAAAGGACCTTTGGGCGGAATATATACGGCGCTGGTTCATTCAGAAACTGAAATGAATTTGATATTGAGTTGCGACATTCCATTAATTTCTACCGAAATACTATTGGAATTGATAGAAAAACATAACTCAAATTTTGATGTTTCTGTTTTTGAAGACACAGACCGGATTCATCCTTTGATAGGAATTTATTCTACAACTATACTGCCTGTTTTAAAAAAGGCAATTGATGATAATGATTTGAAAATGATGCGTTTGCTGTCAAAAGTGGCACATAAATTGATTCGAATTACTGATGAGAAACGTTATCAGTTTAAAAATATAAATTCTGTTGCCGAGTTAAACGAATTGAATATCAATTTATCCTAGTTAAAATGAAAAATTCAAATACACCAAAATTGACAATCGTAGGGGCAGGTCCCGGAGATGTAGAGTTGATTACTTTAAAAGCAATCAAAGCATTGGAAAGTGCTGATGTTGTTTTGTATGATGCGCTTGTAAATGAAGAGTTGTTGCAGTACGCGACGCATGCAGAAATCATTTTTGTTGGAAAGCGTTTTGGTTGTCATGCTTACAGTCAAGATCAAATTAATGAATTGATTGTATCAATGGCAAAGCGTTTTGGTCATGTCGTTCGATTGAAAGGCGGGGATCCATTTGTTTTTGGAAGAGGAAGCGAAGAGATCGAATATGCTCAAAAATTTGATTTAGAAACCGCTATTGTTCCTGGAATTTCATCTGCTTTAGGTGTGCCGGCGTCTAATGGAATAAGTCTGACACAAAGAAGAGTAGCTGAAAGTTTCTGGGTAATTACCGGAACTACTTCGGATCATAAATTATCTAAAGACGTGGCTTTGGCTTCTCAATCATCAGCAACGGTGGTTATTTTGATGGGAATGAATAAATTGGACGAAATTATTTCGATTTATCAAAACAACAGAACTGATGATTTGCCTATCGCGATCATTCAAAATGGAACAAAAGACACGCAGAAAAAAGTGGTGGGAACCATAAGTTCTATCGCTAAATTAGTCGAAGAGCAACAACTCTCCTCTCCTGCAATTATTGTCATTGGCGAAGTGGTGAGAAATGCTTCAAAATTAACGACTTATTTTCAAGAGGAATTTTCAGAAGATGAGTTCATTTTTCAAAACTTAAATTTAACGGCATGATCGCAGTAAAATATTTTGGCGCCATAGCTGAAAAAACTAAAAGTCAAGGAGAAGAAATTTCTTTTTCTGATTTACCTTTACATCAATTATTAGCATCATTAGAACAAAAGTACCAATTGAGTCAACTTTCTTTTAGTGTTGCAATTAATCAAAAGATAGTACAGGATACAGCAAATTATATTCTGAAAAGCAATGATATTGTTGCTTTATTACCACCATTTGCTGGAGGATAAATTATAAATTTTCTACTGAATTATGGAAACAGCACGATACAACCGACAAATTATACTTCCTGAAGTAGGTATTAATGGGCAACAAAAACTGCAACAAGCCAAAGTCTTGATCATTGGTGCCGGCGGATTGGGTGCGGCTGTTTTACCTTATTTGGCTGCAGCCGGAATAGGGGAAATTGGTATTATTGACGATGATAGAATCGAAGTGACCAATTTGCAACGCCAAGTGATTTACAAAAGCAGTTCGGTGGGGAAAAGTAAAGTTCTTGAGGCGGCAGCAATGGCTTTGGCATTAAATCCTTCTATAAAAATAAATGCAATCACTGAAAAATTGGACGCTAAAAATGCAATTTCGTTATTCGAACAGTATGATATTATGGTTGATGCCACGGATAATCTGAATACTAAATATTTGATTAATGATGCTTGTTGCGTAACCAACAAACCGTTTGTTTACGGTTCCATTTATAAATTTGAAGGGCAGGTTTCTATTTTTAATTATGAAAATGGACCTACGTACCGCTGTTTATTTCCTGAGGAAGCCAATGACGTTAGGAACTGTAATGATGTGGGGGTTATGGGAATATCGGTTGGAATCATCGGTATGTTTCAGGCTAATGAAGTATTAAAAATGGTTTTGGGAATAGGGGAGTTGTTGTCTGGAAAATTATTGGTTTATAATATGTTGAATAACGAACAACAGAAGTTTGAGTTTTCAAAAACAGACACAAATACTATCAATACAGTAGCTTTCGAAAATAAATATACCTCAGTTGAAAGCGGAGCTATTGAAATCCTTGCTGCTCTAGCATTGGAACAAATAAATAATTCAGCAGTCGTTTTTCTGGATGTTCGAAATTCAGATGAATATCCAAAAATAGCAATCAAAAATGGGCTTCAAATTCCGTTAGACCGTTTAGAAGCGGCATTGCATCAATTGGATGCTAATGCGGCGTTATTTGTTTTTTGTCAGTCAGGAATTAGAAGTAAAAAGGCAGTTGAAATCCTTATAAAGAATAGTTTTAAGAATGCCAAAAGTATTGCCGGTGGCGCGAAAGCATTGGAGAAAGCAATGCAAAAAGGAACTGTTTCTGTTTCCTAAAATATAAAATAATATGACTATCCGTTAAATAATACTAAAGAAAAATTTCGCCACGAATTCCACAAATTTGACACGAATTAGTGTTTGATTTTTTATTTCAATATGAAAATTCGTGACAAATTTGTGGAATTCGTGGCTAAAAAAAAACTATAGTCCGCTTAGCGGACATTCATAAAAATAACTATCATGAGTAAGAAAACTGTTTTCATTCAGGGACCCATTTCTTCGGAATTTATAGGGCAGTCGATTGCGAAACACCAATCAAAAAAGACTATTGGTGCGCACAATATTTTTTTGGGTCAAGTCAGAGCCGATGAAATTGATGGTAAAACCGTAGCTGCAATTGATTACACCGCTTACGAAGAAATGGCAGACGAAGCTATGGCGTTGATAAGAGAGAAAGCTTTCGCGCAATTCGATTTGATTTGCATGCACATTTATCACAGTTTGGGTGTCGTTAAAGCAGGAGAAATCTGTTTGTTTGTCTTTGTTTCGGCAACCAGAAGAAAGCAAGTGTATGAAGCCACGGAAGCGATTGTGAATTGGATTAAAACAGATGTGCCTATTTTTGGTAAAGAAATATTTGAAAACAGTACTTTTACCTGGAAGAAAAACACGTTATAAATGGTTGATATCACACATAAAATAAGTACGCTCCGAACAGCAACAGCAAAGGCAACAGTAATTGTGAGTCTTCAGGCCACAATTGATGCCGTTGTAAATAATCTGGTTCCAAAAGGAAACGTACTGGAAATGGCAAAAACGGCAGGTCTATTTGCAGTGAAAAATACCCATTTATCCATTCCTGATTGCCATCCTATTCCAATTGAATTTACATCGGTGGAATATGAAATCAACGAATTAAGCATTGCTATTATTTTCAAGGTAAAAACGGTTTACAAAACTGGAGTTGAGGTTGAGGCAATGCACGGCGCTTCGATTGTGGCGCTTACGATGTATGACATGCTCAAACCAATTGACAAAAATATAGCGATTTCCACGATTAAATTAATCAGTAAAGAAGGTGGAAAATCGTCTTTCAAAAATAGATTCCCATCAGCCATTAAAGCGGCGGTTTTTGTTTGTTCCGATTCCATTTTTGCAGGAGACAAGCAAGATCGATCCGGAAAAATAATTGTCGAAAAACTGGAAATTTGCGGAGTCGAAACTACGCATTACGAAATTATTCCTGATGAAATGGATGTGATTCAAGAGCGTACTAAAGCTTTCGCAAAAGAAAATCAATTGATCATTTTTACCGGAGGAACCGGGCTTTCGCCAAGAGATGTTACGCCGCAAGCATTGGAACCGTTATTAGAAAGCAGAATCCCGGGAATTGAGGAAGCAATACGGAGTTATGGGCAACAGCGCATGCCGTATTCTATGCTCTCCAGAACAGTTGCAGGAACTTTAGGGAATTCGTTGGTATTGGCTTTGCCGGGTTCAACCAATGGCGCAAAGGAATCCATGGATGCCATATTTCCTCATGTGCTGCATGTTTTTCATATTTTAAAAGGCAAAAATCATGACACCAAATAATGCTGTTTTAACGGATGATTTTGGACGTAAACACAACTATTTGCGTATTTCCTTAATTGAGAAGTGCAATTTGCGTTGTACCTATTGCATGCCAGCCGATGGAATTGTATTAAGTCCAAAAGCGAGCTTGATGACGGCTGACGAAATTCACGCCATCGCCCAAACATTCGTCAATAATGGTGTTGATAAAATAAGGCTTACCGGCGGCGAACCGTTGTTAAGAAAAGATTTTCCTGAAATAATAGCCAAACTGGCTTCACTTCAAACCGAGATTTCCATTACTACAAACGGAATTCTGATTAACAAACATATAGACGTTTTAAAGCAATTTAACGTCAAAAAAATCAACTTGAGTTTAGATACTTTGGTTGCCTCAAAATTTCATTCGATTACGCTTAGAAACCAGTTTCAGAGCGTAATTGATAATCTGCATTTATTACTGAATAATGATTTCAAAATCAAAGTAAATGTGGTTTTGATTAAAGGATTCAATGACGATGAAATCATTGATTTTATTAAACTCACCGAGTTTTTGCCGATTTCGATTCGGTTTATAGAATTCATGCCTTTTGCGGGAAATGAGTGGGACAGAAGCAAAATGGTTTCTCAAAATGAAATTCTGGATCAGGTGCAACATCATTTCCCGGAATCCCATTTAGAGAAATTAGAAGATGAAAAAAACTTCACCGCAAGGGAATTCAAAATAAAAAACTATTTGGGAAGCTTTGGGATTATCAGTTCGATAACCAATCCTTTTTGTGACGGTTGCAATAGAATTCGCCTTACAGCAAACGGAAAAATAAAAAACTGTCTGTTCTCCAACTCCGAAACAGATTTACTGACACCTTTCAGAAATGGCGAAGCAATAGAAGATTTGATTGCTTTTGCCATTAAAAACAAAAAGAAAGTTAGAGCAGGAATGACTACTATCGAGGACGTGAACAATCCCGCTTTGAATCAAGATAACCGCAGCATGATTGCTATTGGGGGTTAAAACCCCGCTTTTTTTTAGGAGCTATTTACTTCGTCTGTTCGTTTCACTCGGGTCCGTTATTCGTTACAACCCATTTGGTCTCAAACCCTTTTTCTAGTCGCTGGCAGGAGCTTCTCCCGAAGTGTCGGGATTCGCTCTGCCAACACCAGAAAAAGTGGTTCTCCACCTGCATCTGGTTTTCACTGCTACCGGGGCTAGGGATTTTGCGCAAAAAAGAATGTGAATGAGGTTTTCCGTAAAATTTATTCTTAAGAAGGAATTATTTTTGTAAATGAGTTAATTATCAAAGCTGATTTATCAGTTTTTTCGGTAATTAAATACTACATTTGAAATAAGTAATGTCTGAGAATTATCAGTACTATCTAACCAATTTAGGGATGCTAAGTCTGATAACGTCAGACCTATATACTAGTTATCTGCAACCCCTCCGAGCGACCGTACAACTATAGACTGACATTACAAAAAACTCAAAAAGCCCACCGCTATTGTAGCACATTTACAAACCCCATCTTGTTAGCAACTTTTCGTGGACAAAACTTGTCCTTTGATTTTCATTTCCTTACCTTTGGACAAAATACGTCCTAAATGCCGACAAATAAAAAAAACATCGCAACAATAGGCGAACGATTAAGAACATTAAGAGAAGATTTACATCTTTCTTTGAGAGAAGTGGCAAGCCATATTGGCATTGACACTTCTTTGCTTGGTAAAATTGAACGCAACGAACGACAACCAACAAAAGAACAAATAAAACACATTGCTATATTCTTCAAAATAGATGAAAAAATATTAATTAAAGAATTACTTAGCGACCAATTCGCTTATAAAATAATGGAGGAAGAAGCCGATATTGACACCTTGAAAGTAGCGGAAGATAAAGTTGAATATTTAAAAGCCAACAAGAAAAAATGACGATTAAACAACTCATAGAAAAATATACCTCTGACAGAAAATATTACTTGACAAACAAGTATAACGAAACACTGCTTCGCAGTGATTTCTTAGACCCGTTTTTTGAATTGCTCGGTTGGGATATAAAAAACAATGCAGGAAAATCAACTAACGAAAGAGAAGTAATATTAGAAGAAGCATTAAAAGCAAATGCTTCTGAACATTCAAAAAAGCCCGATTATACATTTCGACTGTTTTCTGAAAGAAAATTCTTTTTAGAAGCTAAAAAACCTTGCATAGCAATTGAATTAAACAATGATACAGCCAAACAAGTAAGACGTTATGGATTTACCGCAAAGCTTAAAATTTCGGTTCTTTCTAACTTTGAGTATTTAGTTATTTACGACACATCTGTTAAAGTAGATGAAAGCGATAATTACAACAAGGCATTAATAAAAAAATATCACTACACCGAATACGAAAGCAAGTTTGAAGAAATTAAAAAACTCTTGGGCAAAGACGGAGTTTATTCAGGTGCGTTTGATACGGAATGGCAAGCGATTGAAACGAAACTAAATCAGTATTCAATCGACAATTTATTTCTGCAACAATTCAATGAATGGAGAAAATTATTAGGAAGTGAAATTTACAAACACGACCCTAAAATAAAAGAGCAAGAATTAAATGATATTGTTCAAAGCTATTTGAACAGGATTTTGTTTTTGCGTGTTTGTGAAGACAGAAATTTAGAAGATTATCAAACTCTTTTTGCGTTTGCAAACGCAAATGATTTCAAAGCATTAATTAAAAAATTTGAACAAGCTGACAAACGTTATAATTCAGGTTTGTTTGACCAATTGCTGAAAGATAAAATTGTAGAAAACATAAGTTCTGCTTTTTGGACAATAATAAAACAACTTTACTATCCTGAAAGTCCCTACTCTTTTAGTGTATTTTCTTCTGATATTTTAGGCAGCATTTATGAAATTTTTCTTTCAGAAAAATTGACAATCGATAACAACACAATTGAATTAGTAAAGAAGCCTGAAAATATCGACAGGGATATTGTAACAACGCCAACATTTATCATCAACGATATTTTGCGAAAAACAGTATTGACGAAATGCCAAGGTAAAACTGCTAAAGAAATTTTGAAACTGAAATTCGCAGATATTGCGTGCGGTTCAGGTGCCTTTTTATTGGAACTTTTTCAGCTACTCAATGATATTTTGATTGACTACTATTTAAAAGCAGACAAGACTGAACTAATTCAAACCAACATCAATACTTACAAGCTTCCTTTTAAAATAAAAAGGGAACTTTTATTGAACTGCGTTTACGGAGTCGATAAAGATTATAATGCGGTTGAGGCTGCAAAGTTTGGTTTATTACTCAAGCTTTTGGAAGACGAAAATACATCATCAACCAACTCCAGCAAACCTGTTTTGCCTGACTTGTCAAATAACATTTTCTTTGGTAACAGTTTGCTGAACCCAACACAGGTCAGTAACAAGAAAGACCAAGTTATTATCAATCCTTTCGATTTTTCAAAACTAAAATTTGATGTAATTATTGGTAATCCGCCTTATATGAAGTCGGAGGATATGAAAAATATTACACCACTTGAATTGCCTCTTTACAAGGCAAATTACAATTCTGCTTACAAACAGTTTGATAAATACTTTTTGTTCCTTGAACAAGGAATAAACTTATTAAATACTGATGGAGTTCTAGGGTATATAGTTCCAAGCAAGTTTACAAAAGTTGGTGCAGGTAAAAAATTAAGAGAAGAACTCTCAACAAAAGGCTATTTACATTCTATAGTTTCGTTTGGTGCAAATCAAGTTTTTTCAGACAAAACAACTTATACTTGTTTGCTCATCTTAAACAAAACGCCACAAAAAACTTTTCAATACGCAGAAGTTAAAAGCTTGAAAAGTTGGAAAGTTAGAGAACCAGAAGCCGTAAAATATGCTTCAAAAAACACCATTGAATTAGATAATGATGTGTGGGTTTTAGTTCCACCTGAATTAATAAACGCTTACAAGAAAATTGTTGCTCAAAGCTCTACACTTATTAACTTAGTTGGAAGTAATAATATTTTCAATGGCATTCAAACAAGTGCCAATGATATTTACATCTTCATTCCAACGAAAGAAGATGCGAAGTATTATTATTTTTCAAAAAAGAAAATTGATTACAAGATTGAAAAGGCAATCACTAAACCTTACTTTCAAACATCATCGAAGGAAGATAACCTTAATACCTACAGAACTTTTAAACCAAATGCAAGGGTTATTTATCCTTATCAAAATTCTAAAAAAGGTGTTGAAATAATTATGCTTAATGAGATTCAGAAAAAGTATCCATTAGCCTTTGACTATCTACAAAAACACAAAGCAATTCTGAACAATCCAAAAAGAGATATAAAACCAGAGCCTGCAACAGCAAACGAATGGCATAGGTTTGGCAGACAACAAGGATTAAATATTTTGGACAAAAAGGAAAAGATAATACTTGGTGTTTTATCGAGTGGCGACAAGTATGCAATTGACAATTATGGAACGCTTTTCACATCAGGCGGTACGGCAGGTTATTGTGCCATCACAATGCCCGACAAATTCGATTATTCAACTTATTATATTCAAGCAATACTAAACTCAAAATACGTTGAGTGGTTTGTAATCTTAACGGGCGAAATATTTAGAGGAAGTTATTTTGCAAGAGGAACTAAAGTACTTAATAATTTACCTATCCGTAAGATTGATTTTGCTAACGCAAAAGAGAAAGCCCTACACGATAAAATTGTTGAAACACAAAAAGAATTAATCAACATACACGATCAAATAGACAAAAACATAGGAAATAAAAGAACATTGACGCCACTACAAGGACAATTCATAAGAGAAAAAGCAAATTTGGAAAAGCTGTTAGCCAAATTATACGATTTAGGCAATGACGATTTATTAATCCCTTTAATCAAAGAATTGTATGAAGCTAATTGAGAATGCAACAGCAGAAAAATTAAGGGGTGGATTTTATACACCTGAACCTATTGCAGAATTTATTTTGCGTTGGGGAATTAATGGTAGTACTGATTTTGATATACTTGAACCAAGTTGTGGGGATGGTGTATTTCTTGAGCAATTAAAGAGCTTAAAATCAAAGTATAACTCAATTACAGCCATTGAGTTTGACGAAGTAGAAGCCCAAAAAGCCGATAAAATTGAACTCAAAAATAAGCAATTAATCAACGATGATTTTCATACTTACTGCAATAACACAGAGAAACGGTTTGATTTAGTTGTCGGCAATCCGCCATACATCCGCTTTCAGTTTTTCGACAGAAATCAACAAGCCGAAGCAGGAGATATTTTTATAAAAGCAGGTCTGACGTATTCTAAACTCACAAATGCTTGGGTTTCTTTTGTTGTTGGCTCTTCACTCTTGCTGAAAGATAAAGGGGGGAAAATTGGTTTTGTTTTACCAGCAGAAATTTTGCAAGTATCGTTTGCGTTACAATTACGAAAATTTATTGCACAATTTTATAATAAAATAAATATCATTTCATTTGAAAAATTGGTATTTCCTGACATTCAGCAAGAGGTTGTCTTGTTGCTTTGCGAAAAGAACGGAACTAAAGAACATAACATTGAACATATTGAATTAAGAGATGCAAGTGAACTAAAAACACTTGACACGGCAAGATTAAAAAGTCCACAAAAGAAAATTGATTTTAAATCCAACAAATGGACTTTCTATTTTTTGGAGCAAGAAGAAATTGATTTTTTGGAAAACATAGCAAAGAAAAAAAATATTCCCACCCTTGGAAAATACGCAAAAGTTGAAGTTGGCATTACAACAGGAGCAAACAGTTTTTTCACTGTCCCGCTTACAACAGTTGAAGAATACGACCTTTACGATTATGCTAAACCAATGGTTGGAAGAAGTGTGCAAGTAAACAGTGTTATTTTTACAAAAGAAGATTGGGAGAAAAACAAGTTTTCTAATGCGAAAGCACATTTACTTGCCTTTCCTGACAAAAAAAAATTAAACCAAAACAACGGAGCTGTAAAATATATTGCTCACGGAGAAAGTTTAGATATTCATAAAGGGTACAAAACAGGAATAAGAAATGATTGGTTTGTTGTTCCGTCTTTGAAAATTTCTGACGCTTTATTTATTAGACGAAATAACCTTTATCCAAGGTTAATAATTAATGAAGCAGAAGCATATACGACTGACACAATGCACCGTGTTTTTGTAAATCCTAACACAGATATTAAAGCATTAACAGCAAGCTACTATAATTCGCTTTCGCTTGCATTTGCTGAAGTTTCAGGACGAAGCCACGGTGGCGGAGTTTTAGAATTGATGCCAAACGAAGCAGAGAAAATTTTGCTTCCATACCACAAGGACAACGCAGAGCTATTGTCGCAAATAGATAAATTAATTCGGGATAAAACTGACATCGAAGAGGTACTCAAAATCACTAATCAAATAATTTTAAAGCAACATTACGGCTTAACACAGAAGGAAATTGATTTAGCCCATAACATTTGGAAAAAATTGTCGGCAAGGAGACTAAACAGAGGCAAGGCATAAAACAACCTGCCAAGCCAATACACCACTGACACCAACACACAGACCAAAGCAAAAAAGGGGCAGCAGATAACCGCCGTTTGGCAATATGGCGGGTTTAGGCTTAATTTAAAGATGGTTTTGTACTTGAAAAATTAGTCATTAACCGAAAGTCTAGGCTTCTTTAATCCGCCACATCGCCAAGCGGCCGAACATTATCGGCTATTCTATGTTCGACACTCAAAATACAAGAAATCGACATTAATAAATTTTGAATATGGTAGAACTTAAAGAATGGATTACTGGACTAAAAACTGAAAAACCAGAATTAAAGGACTTTGTAACGAAACTTGAGGGATTTATTTCTGATACAGGTTTTAGTGCTTCAAAGTTCGAGAACGCTGTTGCAATAGGTTTGCAAAAGAAAGAAGAAGAAGTAAGAAAAACATTTATAGCCGATGCTGAAGATTAAGAAAATAACTGTTGAAAATTTCAGAGGACTTCGGTTGCCTGTTTCTATTGAATTGGTAAAAGGTAGCAAGACAACTTCTGCTTTAATTTATGGCAGAAACGGAACAGGCAAAAGTTCGATGGTTGATGCCTGGGAATGGCTTCACAAATTTCATATTGAAAATCTAAGCCGAGAAGGAGTTTTGCTAACTGATTTGCCACACAAAGCATCGGGAGGAATTAACAGTTATATTTCAGTTGACTTTCAACATCCTTTGATAAATAATGCCACTGCTATATTTAACCCGAAGAAAATAACTACACCAACCACAACAGGAGAATACAATGAGTTTAAAGCATTAAGCACTTATCCAAATTACCTACGTTACACGGATCTGAATGATTTTATTTGTAACAAGCGGAAAGCAGCTAGGTACGAATACATCGCAAAATATTTTGGACTTGAAAAATTTTCATCGCTGCAAGACACATTGCAAGCAACTCTTAACAAGCAGATAATTAATTTACAAAATCTGGAAGCAGCTTTTGCAACAAGTAGCAATACGATAAATGCAATAACTGGATTGACAACAGTTGACGAAGCAATTGTTGTCAAATTCATCAATACAATTGCTGCAAAACATAAAATAACAGCAATCACAACTTTCAAAGAAGCAGAAACAGTAAAGACTGCTTTACAAAAAATCGTTCAGAAAAATCCAGTAACTAAAGAACTTACAGAGTGGAAAGCGTTTCAAATAAGGCAAAACCAGTTTTATCCAATCACAACTGTAAAGGCAAATTGTATAGCACTTGAACTATTATTTACTGACTTGAAGCAGAATGAGGAAAGCATAAAGCAACTTATACTTTCTTCTCTTTACGAACAAAGCATTGAAGTAATTTCCAAGTTGGAAGACAAATCAAAGTGCCCAGTCTGCGATGAAACTTTTAATGGTGATTTGTTGCAGCACATTTCAGCGAAACACAATTCTTTGTCTGCACTTAACAAGAAGAAAACTGAGTTTGATACAAAAAAATCTTTGCTGGAAAAACAGTTTGAAGGAATTTCAAGAAAGATAGCAGCTATTGAAGCCGAGAGTAGTTCAGTTGTGTTGGTAGCATATCAAACTTTCTTTGATGATTTGACAACAGTCAATTCATCTCTTCCAACTTTAATCATTACTCTGAAAAAACAACTTAAAGATTTAACAACGCTATCAATCAGCAATGAAAGTGCAATTGCAAAAATTGACATAATCATTTCCAATGAATTGGCAAGTAAAAAACTTGTTGCTGATAAAATAGCAGCATTGTCAAAAGATGAAACAACAAAAACTTTAGCACAAGATTACACCAACATTTCAAATATCATTGATAATTTCAAAAGTCATTCAATCAACAAGGAGAAAGTGGCTTATCTAAAAAGTATCACAGACAATCTTCAGACCTTCTTTAATTGTCTTACTGCTTACATTCAGACAGAAATTCAAAACACTTTCACAAGTATTTCCGCTGATGTAGTAGATTACTTCAATGTTTTAGAAAACTCAAATCCTGACATTAAAAATCCTGCATTAAAACTTATTACGGGAAAAGATAAAGCAGTTGAATTAGAGATTGAATTTGCTTCGGAAAAAATTACTCCTGCTTTTAAATTTCTAAGTGAAAGCCAAGTAAACAGTTTTGGGCTTGCGTTTTTTCTTGCAGCAGTAAAACGATTCAACAAAGATTTCAAGTTTTTTATTTTAGACGATGTTGTAAATAGTTTTGACAGTTTTAAAAGACCAAGAGTTGCAAAATTAATTGCCTCAAAGTTCAGCGACTTCCAAGTTCTAATGTTTACCCATGACCAAATTTTCTTTGACACTGTGCAAAGAAATTTTCCTGAATGGCAACGATATAAATTTACATCTTGGGATTATTCAACAGGACCTAAATTTAAACCATCAAAAAATTATTTGGAGGAAATTCAATCATACATTGATGACGATAACCCAATAACAGCGGGACAAACTTTAGGTAAGTATTTAGAATGGATATTTGGAATTCTTTGTCAGAATATAGAAACTCCAATTCCTTATAGAGTAGAAAATATTTACACACTTTCAGATTACTACAATCCGCTTGCAAAAAGATTTAGAGATAAAATCAAACTTCCAAACACTCAACACAAACTTTTTGGATTACTTGACGAGTTTGAAACTGGGACAATATTCAGAAACTATTGTGTGCATTGGAAGAATGAAGCTACTCAGTTTACGACTGAAGAGATAGATGCTATTTTTAAAAAGTGGATTGAAATTGAACAAATCATATTTTGTACTTCGTGTAAATCATTTGTTCATTATGAGAATATCAGTAATACAAACTATGTTCGGTGTGATTGTGGAATAGTAAATTTATTAGACGAAAATCATTATACACCAATAAAATAAATGATCGGAAAATTTCATACGGACAGAAGAACAGCCGATAACCGCCGTTTGGTAACTCTACTGGCGCTCGTTTGTCCACTATCTCTGGTGCTCGTTTTCAACGGGTACCTACTTTAATTATAATACAAAACGTAGCGATTGTAGCGCGGTTCATGAACCAATTATAAGCTTTTTTCATAAAGAGTATTTTGTAGTTAGTTCTTACTTTTGAGAGGCCTATTTATGTGTGATTGCTTTCGCCCCGGCGAACAGGTAGTTCCTCGCAAGGACCAGATTGTGGAAATGTTATTATGAAAAAAGTTCGTGATTCCTAGCCCTGATGGTAGCGGCATCCTCGTAGCGTAGCGAAGAGATACAGCGGACAGCAGGAGGATTTGTTCTTGAAAATGCCAATCATTCTGCTCCTAAAGATAACCGCCCAGTTTACAGGAACTTTCTGCTTGTGCCTTGAAACTAAATTTTTAAAAAAATAGCGATATCGCATTTGGTTTGAGATTCCTCCTTTGTCGGACACGAACGATAGCGAACTGGCGAAGCAATGACAAAACGCGCATGGTTTATATTTTTTATCAAGAAAGTTTGTCATCTCGACGAAGGAGAGATCACACAAGTAGCTCGACAATCCTAGTAAATGCAATTCATTTTTTCTTAACCTTAATGACATTGCACTTGCGCTAGTTTCTAAAATTTTATTTCAGTTTAGTATTTAATTATTGTTTTAAATTAAAACAAAAAAATGTTTGCTATTAAAACATTTTGTATTTTTGTAGCCACAAACGAACCTCTCAAAAATTATGTTTTTTCAAATTTCACAAATTCAAATTGGTCAGCGTATTATTGAGTTAAGAAAGAAAAAACAACTTTCTCAGGAAGACTTGGCAAAAAATGTTGGAATATCCAGACCTTCTTTAACACAAATAGAGTTAGGAAAAAGAAGCATAAATATTATAGAGTTGCAAAAGTTTGCTCAAGTGCTTGGTTTTTCGTTGGACGACTTTATGTCTGAAGGCTTTACAACAGATGGAGTTATTATTTCAGAAGAAGCTGAAAAGCCAAAAACGGTCACTGACAGAGTATCAGTTCCTTCTTTACAAATAAGTAAGTTTAAAAATGTGCTATTGTATATCTTGGAAAGATGTGCCGGTAAACCAAACGTTGGAGAAACTGTTTTATACAAGCTATTGTATTTTTCTGATTTTAATTATTATGAATTATATGAGGAACATCTTACCGGAGCAAATTACAGCAAATTACCTTTTGGGCCAGTACCACAAAACTTGGATACCATTATTAATCAAATGATTGATTTTAATCAAATACAACGTATAAAATCAGTATATCACGGTTTTCCTCAAACACGCTATTTGCCATTAGAGAAAGCTGATTTAACAGCATTAAAAGCTAGTGAGAAAGAAATAATTGATAGAGTAATCGAACAGATGAGTGATTGGTCAGCTTCTGCGGTCAGTAATTATTCACATAAAGACATTCCTTGGATGGCTTCAAAAGATGGAGAAGATATTAATTATGAATTAGCTTTTTATAGGGAACCTCCTTTTTCAGTAAGAAATTATGAAGAAGATATCGAATTATGATTTTATTTGAAGAAGCAGAGCCATTTAAGAAAGATTTAAAAACGCTGTTGAAAAAGTATAAGACTTTAAATGACGATATAGAAGTTGTAAAAAAAGTTTTGGAAATTTTACCTGATGCGAGACCTCCTTTCAGTTTTAGAATTGATAATTTAGGAATTGAAAGTTGTGTGATTAAAGTAAAAAAAATAGCTTGTAAATCTTTAAAAGGTAAAGGAGTTAATTCCGGATTGCGTTTAGTTTATGCTTATTTCAAGGACGATAATAGGATTGTTTTTATTGAAATATACCATAAAAACGATAAGGAGAATGAGGACAGAGAGCGAATTATCAATTATTTTGGATAACCTGAATTCGATTATTATTTTACCACTAATAAATTGTATATCATTAATTTGTGGTTAAATGGTTTTCCTGCAAGGTCTTTTTTTTGACCTTGTAGGTTGTAAATCTAAAAAATGATACCTACAAGGTTTTGGAAACCTTGCAGGATTATAAACGGTGATGAAAATCAATACTTTAATAATCGAACTCAGGTTAATAATAAAAAACCGAAGCAAAATGGGATGTCGCTTCGACCAGCTGTGATAAAATGGAAAAAGCAGTTCAATTTAGGAAATAAAAAAGGTGATCCGCTACCAGACCACCTTTTAATACTATATAATACAGGGCTGTAATTAGACCAGGTCGAAACGATCCAGATTCATTACCTTGTTCCAAACTTTCACAAAGTCCTTTACAAACTTCTCTTGAGAATCGGCACATCCATAGACTTCAGCGATTGCTCTAAGTTCTGAGTTCGAACCGAAGATGAGATCGACACGGGTAGCTGTCCACTTCAATTCGCCTGTTGTACGGTCACGACCCTCAAATACATCTTGAGACTCCGAAGCGGCCTTCCAAGTCGTACCCAAATCCAATAAGTTCAGGAAGAAATCGTTGGTAAGTACCTCTGGACGCTTCGTGAAAACACCGTTTTGAGACTGATCGAAGTTCGCGTTAAGGACACGCATACCTCCAACGAGTGCAGTCATCTCAGGTGCAGTGAGTGTCATTAGTTGCGCTTTGTCAACCAGCATTTCTTCTGCCGATATAGTGTATCGGGCCTTCATGTAGTTACGGAAACCGTCTGCTTCAGGCTCCAGGACAGCAAATGATTCAACATCAGTTTGTTCTTGTGAAGCATCGGCTCTTCCCGGTGTAAAAGGAACTTTCACATCTTGACCCGCAGTTGCAGCTGCTTTCTCAATTCCTGCACATCCCGCCAAAACGATCAAGTCAGCTAGTGATACTTGCTTTCCGCCAGATTGAGCACTGTTGAAGGCTGCTTGGATGCCACCAAGCGTTTCTAGCACTTTTGCCAGTTGACTAGGATTGTTGACTTCCCAATCCTTTTGAGGTGCCAATCTAATACGAGCACCGTTTGCGCCACCACGCTTATCGGAGCCACGGAACGTTGATGCTGAAGCCCAGGCTGTCGCTACCAGTTGGGACACAGATAATCCTGAATCAAGTATTTTAGCCTTCAGCGCAGCAATATCATTATCGTCAATTAGTTGATGCGTAACGGCTGGGATCGGGTCTTGCCAGATTAGTTGTTCCTTAGGCACTTCTGGGCCAAGATAACGCGCTATTGGACCCATATCGCGGTGCGTCAACTTGAACCATGCACGAGCGAACGCATCTGCTAACGCATCCGGATTCTCGAAGAAACGTCTTGAAATGGGTTCGTAAATAGGGTCCAATCTTAAGGAAAGGTCAGTCGTAAGCATTGTTGGTGCGTGACTCTTTGACGGATTATGCGCATCTGGCACTGTACCGGTACCTGCGCCGCCCTTTGGTTTCCACTGATGCGCACCAGCCGGGCTCTTGTCTAGCTCCCATTCGAAGCCGAACAGGTTCTCGAAATAGTTGTTGCTCCACTTTGTAGGCGTAGTACTCCAAGCACCCTCTAGCCCGCTGGTAATAGTATTTTCTCCATGACCGCTACCAAATGTATTTTTCCAGCCGAGACTTTGCTCCTCAATGCTCGCTGCAGCTGGTTCTCGGCCCACGTATTTGTTTGGATCAGCAGCACCATGGGTTTTCCCAAAGGTGTGCCCACCGGCAATAAGCGCAACAGTTTCTTCATCATTCATAGCCATGCGGCCAAAAGTCTCACGAATGTCACGGGCTGCTGCGAGTGGATCAGGATTTCCGTTAGGACCCTCAGGATTCACGTAGATAAGCCCCATCTGAACGGCAGCAAGAGGATTTTCCAGTTCGCGGTCACCCGTATAGCGTTTGTCATCCAACCACTTTCCCTCAGAACCCCAATAGATGTCTTCCGCAGGTTCCCAAACATCGGCACGTCCACCACCGAAACCGAAGGTCTTGAAGCCCATCGACTCAAGGGCACAGTTTCCGGCAAGAATCATCAGGTCAGCCCATGAAATTTTCTTGCCATATTTCTGTTTGATTGGCCATAGCAGCAAACGAGCCTTGTCTAGATTCGCATTGTCAGGCCAACTGTTGAGTGGTGCAAATCGCTGGGTACCGAAACCCGCACCACCACGACCGTCCGCGATACGATACGTACCTGCGCTATGCCACGCCATACGAATGAATAACGGCCCATAGTGACCGTAATCTGCTGGCCACCAGTCTTGAGAAGTAGTCATCAGATCGAAGATGTCTTTCTTCACTGCATCCAGATCGAGACTTTTGAACTCCTCTGCATAGTTGAACTCTTCGCCCATCGGATTGGACAGTGAAGAATGTTGGCGGAGGATATTCAATTTCAACTGATTAGGCCACCAGTCATTGTTTCTCGTTCCAGCGCCAGCGCTTTGCTTTTGAGCTCCTCCTGAAAACGGGCACTTGCTTTCAACGTTAACATTATCTGATGTGCTCCCATTTTTATTATTTTCCATAATGCGATTGTTTTTTTGTTTTATACAACTTTCAATGCTAATTTACCTATTTTTTCTTATCTAAATTATTTTTACAATAGATAAAAATTATAGTTGTTGTTAAAATAAGTTATGCAATCAACTTATGGGAAATGGTTAATTAAAAGGGAATCAGAGTATTTGGATATTACCCAGCCAGCATTAAGCCCACAAACTCGAGAATTAGTTAAATGGTTGATTAATCTGTAAATCCTATTTATAGCAAGTCTAGGGTTTACCAAAATGGGGGCAGAAGGAATAAATTGAAAAGGAGTAATTCTATTAAACTTTTGTACTAAATTTAGGCAGACTGAATTCTAAAATACCCACCTGCCTAAAGCCGTAGGATATTGCTATTTTAATTTTAAGTAATCTTAATTATTACTGCAACTCCACCTTCACATTATACTGATTTAAACTCAAAATACTTTCTATAGATCCAAAAGTGGCAATGCTCTTTTGATATTCTCTTTCTTTTTTCAAAGCAATTTGTTTTACACCGTTTTGGAAACGACTCACTTCTTTTAGATTGGTAAGTATTAATCCGGGAACGGCTGCATTTTTTCCTTCTTTGTCTTTGGAAACCATCGTAAAATAGGACGAATTACAATGATTAACGGTTCCTGTTTGAATATTTTCTGATTCCACACGAATACCAACAATCATAGAGCTTGTTCCCACGTAATTTACGCTGGCTTTCATCGTTACCAGTTCGCCCACTTCAATAGGTTTTAAAAAGTTAACGGTATCCACAGAAGCAGTTACGCAATAATTCCCAGAAAATTTTGAAGCACAGGCAAACGCAATTTGATCGAGTAATGATAAAATATAACCTCCATGTATTTTGCCACTAAAATTAGTGTGTGAAGGCAGCATTAATTCGGAAATTGTAATGTAAGAAGAACTTACCGTTTTGAAAGTAGTATTCATATTGTAATGGTTTTTTTGGTGCAAATGAGAGTTTTTTTTGCTACTCAGGATGTTAAATGTTATTAAGGTAAAGCAGTTCCAAGCGTCACTTCGAGTGATTTTATACATTAATGCGATAGCTTTAATGTTTAAAATTGTATCGAGAAGCCTTTAAAAAAGTAAGGGTTCTCGATACTTCGTAAAAATTTTCTATCGCAAATTATTACTCAACTCGAACTGACGAATCCTTAACCTTTAGATTTGCATTGAATAAAATTCGTGTCAAAATCAAGTGAGAATAATTCGTGTCGTTTTTTTTTCTATTATCACAAAGTGTCCATTTTTTCTCCTGTCAATGCTATAAAATTTATTTTTGGAGATCCACATAAAGAACAACAGTAGTCATCGGGCAAATCTTTAAACAAAACTCCTTTTTGAATTCCTTGAACAATATCTCCGTATTCTGAATTATATAAGGTCAAACATTCTGGGCATTGATGGATATCTTGTTCTTTTTTCTCTTTTTTGGTTGCTGTTGTGCTTACTTCAAGAACTAAATTCCCTAATTCTTCAAAATATTTTCTACTCAATTCAATCAAAATGGTTGGTAATTCCAATTTGTCGACATCTTGCGTGTGAACAATATATTCTTTGGTATTTGGATCAAAATTTTTAGCATACAAAACATTATACGTATCCCTAATTTTGATGGATTCTAAATCTTTTGGCAATTCATTTTTTTCGACTACAATCGAAGTGAAATAATGTCCCTCACGATTGTATTCTGATATACCAAAGGTAAGTCCGTAGGTACTGATATCAAATTGGTCCAATGTTCGAACCAGGAAAGTTTTGAGATTTAAAGCCCATTCCATGGCAACAGGTAAATGCCAGTTAAGTTCCAATAAGGAGTGACGAACGTTAATTCCTTTTTTACCCAAGAATTTTTCCCAATCTAATTTTCGTTCCTTTGGAATTCCTTTTACGATAAAGGACTTCCATGGCGTGATGCATATTTTGCCTATTTTGCAATCAAAACATAAATCGCACATTTCTTTTAAAAAGTCTAAATCGTATAGATTATTTCTCCAATACAAACCTAGCCAATATTGATCGATGCCTAATTTATTCATTCCTTCATAGTAAGGAAAAGGGTAAAAAGGAATGTTTAAGGGTTTATCAATTGTTCGATTGTTTGTGTCCAAAGCATCGCTGATCAATTGAAAAATCATTTCGACAGAATCAGGTTCTTCTTCGAGTATTTTTTCAATGGCATAATATACTTCGGCGGTATTCCAACTGTAAATCAGTACGGGATACATTTCCATTTTATCCCATTTTGGCAAACGAATGTATAAAAACCAATAATCTTCATGATCTGAAGCAATAAAGTTGATGTGTCCTGTAAACAAAGGAACTAACTGTTGTTTTGGATCTGTAATATTTACTTTTAGCTTGGGTTGTTCTTTAAATTGCTCTAAAATATATAAAAATTTATTTCCCGTCAGCCAAGGAGTATTTCTAAAAATATCTGTAGATACATAGGAAGAAACAATGTTGTTTCCACTTTTTTCATTGGGATAAACAAAATAATTCTTACCTGTTTTTTCCTTTTCTATAGGGGTAAAACCTTTAGGAAATATAATGTCTTGTCGAGAACCAAAGGAGATTGCATCCAATCCTTGTTCTAAAGCCATATTTACAATTTCTCGTAATTCACCTGGTGAAATCACGCCTCCTTTTACTATTAGTCTTGTCAATTCCATATTTTTTTAGTGTTCAGTTCTCAGTGTTCAGTATTCAGTTGCTGACTGCTAACTGATTACAGAATACTGCCAACTATTATTTACATTTTGATAAGATTTCTTTCACTTCGGTTTTGCAACTTCCACAACCTAATCCAGCACCTGTGGTTTTGCATAATTCGGTAAAGTTAGTCACACCACCTTTGATGGCTTCTTCAATATTACCTTGTCCCACTTGGCTGCAGGAACAAACAAGTTTTCCTAAAACTGGTTTTGCATTCGAACTGCCTCTTAATAAAGTATTTCTTTTATCAGACAATTCGATTTTGCTCTCAATCATGGTTTTGAATTCGGCAAACTCACTTTTATCGCCCATCAAAATAGCGCCAATCAATAAGTCGTTTTTGACGATACATTTCTTATAATATCTTTTTCCTAAATCAGCAAACACAATTTCTTCATAAGAATCGTCATTGTCTGGGATTTCTATTTCGCCAATACTACATAAATTGATGTCTTCGAGTTTCAGGATATTCATCAAAACCGAGCCTTTATAAAAACTACTGATATCACCAGCCATAAAATTAGCCAAAACATCAGCTTGTTCTTCGGCAGCTGAAGTAATTCCGAATAATTGGTTGTTGAATTCGGCTATTTCTCCTATGGCGAATATATTTGGATTTGATGATTGTAAATACTGGTTTACTTTTACGCCACGTCCGCAGGAGATTCCTGATTCTTTGGCTAATTCTATATTTGGAATCGTACCAATGGTATAAACGATGGCATTGGCAGTAATAATTCGACCACTTTTCAGGGCAATTTCAATTTCATTGGCATTATCGGTATCAAAAACCGTACTTACCTCATTATCAAAATAAATTTGAATATCACGAAGTTGTACTTCTTCGGCCAATAATTTACTCGAAATTCGGTCTAATTGACGTTCCATTAATCGGGAAGCCCTTTGAACTATCGTGATTTTTACTTTTTTATGTTTTAAAGCAGCAGCCAATTCCAATCCTAATAATCCACCACCTACGATAACTACATGTTGTTCTTCGGGAACTAAATTAGTATCGTCCAAATAGTTTTTTAATCGGTCTGCATCTTCTTTTTTTCTAATGGTAAATCGTCCCGGTAAATGCAGTTGCGCATTTTCAGGAATAAAAGGCCTGCTTCCTGTAGCTAATATCAAAGAATCAAAAGTATGTATTGTACCATCGCTATCAAGAATTATATTTTCTTTGGTGTTGATGTTGTCAATTGAAACACCCGATTTCATCGTGATATTTAGCTTGCTTAATGCCTCGTCTTTTATTTTTAAAAGCTGTTCCCACGAAAGCTCCGCAGTTACGTATTCAGGTAATAAAACCCTGTTGTAAAAAGGATTTTCCTCATTTGAAAAAACAATAATTTCGTCAGTGGTATTGATTTCCCTGTAGTTTTGAATGAATCGGAAAGCAGCCGCTCCAGCGCCCACAACAGCGATTTTTTCGAAAGGTTTCACGTATTTGGCAACCGCTACAGTTGTGAATTTAAAATCGGGCTCTTTCGATACAGGATCTACAAGTGTGTTGGTTAAATTATTGGTTCGATTCAAATCATTTTCCAATTGTTTTCCCCAGTGCATTGGCAAGAAAACAACACCTTCTCGAATGGTGTCGGAAACTTTTGCTTTTATACGAACGGTTCCGTTTTTGCTGGTCACCACAACAATATCTCCATTATTTATCGAGGCTTTGTAGGCGTCAATAGGATTTATTTCAAGCACTGGACTCGGGATATGTGTCATCAATCGGGACACTTTACCCGTTCTGGTCATCGTATGCCATTGGTCTCTTATTCGACCCGTGGTAAGAATGTACGGAAAGGTATCATTAGGTTGTTCCGAAGTATTTTCAATAGCTGTTGGAATATTAAAAATAGCTTTTTGTGAAGGCGTATAGAATTTTTTATCGGTAAATAAACGCGGTGTTCCGGGATGTCCGTAATCAGGAACGGGCCATTGAAAAGTTCCTTCGTTTTTAAGACGATTATAATTTAAAAAGGAAATGTCAATATTGGTATTTTTTGTCATTAGACAATGTTCCTTATAAATATCTTCTGTATTGTTGAAATTGAATCCGTTGAAATTCATTTTTTTAGCAAAACGAGTCAGAATTTCCACATCCGAAAGTGCTTCTCCCGGTGCATTGATACCTTTCGGCAAATAAGAAATTCGTCTTTCGGAATTGGTCATGGTTCCTTCTTTCTCTAACCATCCTGCTGCCGGCAATAATAAATCGGCAAATTTTGAAGTATCGGCATTATGGGAAATATCTTGGACGATGACAAACTTGGCATTAGCCAGCGCTTTTTCCACTCTTCGAGAGTCTGGTAAACTTACCATTGGATTGGTACAAATAACCCAAATCGCCTTCATTTTTCCAGATTCCAAGGCATCAAACATTTCAGTAGCCGTCAATCCCGGTTTTTCAGATAGGTCTTCAACTCCCCAAAAATCAGCTACCTCTTTACGATGTACCGGATTATTTAGTTCTTTATGTACTGCCAGTAAATTTGCCATTCCGCCTACTTCACGGCCACCCATAGCATTAGGCTGTCCAGTCAATGAAAAAGGTCCTGAACCTGGTTTTCCTACTTGTCCGGTTAGCAAAGAAAGGTTGAGTAAGGCTGTGTTTTTATCTACGCCAATAGCACTTTGATTTAATCCCATTGCCCAAAGCGAAAGAAATCCTTTGGCTTTACCAATGATATCAGCGGCCAATTTGATGTCATTTAAAGGAATACCACAAAGTTTGGATGCTTTTTCTAATGAGCTAGACAGTACAAGGTCTTTATATAATTTGAAATTTTCAGTGTGGTTTTTAATGAAATCATTGTCGGCATATCCTTTTTCGATTAATCTTTTGGCTAAAGCATGATATAAAATAATATCAGTACCCGGAATGATTTGTAAATGCAAATCCGCAGCTAAAGCCGAATCTGTTTTTCGAGGATCGATTACAATGATTTTTACTTTTGGATTTTTTTCTTTGTGTTGTTCTATTCGACGAAAAAGAATAGGATGGCACCAAGAAGGATTGGCTCCGGTTATCAAAAAAGTATCTGCTAATTCAATATCATCGTATGCAATTGGAACGGAATCCTCTCCAAATGTTTTTTTGTAACCTGCCACTGCCGAACTCATGCATAAGCGAGAGTTAGTGTCAATATTATTAGTTTTCAGGAATCCTTTTACCAGTTTGTTTACTAGGTAGTATTCTTCAGTGAGGCATTGTCCGGAAATGTAGAACCCAACACTATCAGGACCATGTTTTTTTATTATGGATGTAAATACTGCTGCAGCACGATCCAAAGCGGTATCCCAACTTACACGTTCCATAGGATGCGATTTACTCCATCGCATTTCTGGATACAAGATTCTGTCGGAGGTATCATTGACTACATAATGCAGGTTCATACCTTTCGAGCAAAGCATCCCTTTACTCACCGGATGGTCTTTATCGCCCGTAACGGTTACTCCATTTTTAGAATCATTGGTTACTATAATTCCGCATCCTACTCCACAATAGGAACACGTAGTTTTGATTTCTGAATTTTGCATTATTGAATTTCTTTATTAATAATGAAAGCTTAATATATTGATCTGTTTCTATCTTACGAAAGTGTAAAAATAAGTATTTTTACGTATTAATACGTATTAAATGAATTTTATTTTATAATTTTGGTTAAAATAAATTTTGAACGCCAAATCATTTTGTGAACAATTTAAAATTTTATCCATGAAAGAAGAATTAGCCACTTGTACCAGCTGCATAAATGAAAATTGTTTTATTAAAAAGCATATTCATTTAGAACAAATGAAAAGTTATATTGATAGAAAGCGCAGTTTTATTTGTAAAAAATCACAGCAATTTATAATTGAAGGCGCACCAATTCAGGGTTTGTATTTTATTTACAAAGGAAAGGTAAAGACGGTAAAAACAGGTATTAACGGAAGAGAACAAATCGTACGATTAACTAAGGATGGAGATACAATCGGGTTTAGAGGTTTTGGTACCAGTAAGCGCTATCTTATTGGTGCTTATGCGCTGGAAGATACGGTATTATGTAATTTCAGTAATGAAGATATGCTGGAAATACTTCATAATGTTCCCGAATTTACCTTTGATTTAATGTTGTTTTATGCGGAAGAGTTGAATAAAAGTGAGAATAATATTCGCAAAATTGCGCAAATGAATGTGAGAGAAAGGGTAATTGATACCTTATTATATATTCATAGAAAATTTGGACAAGTGAATGGCGTAATTGAGCTTGATTTGTCCAGAAAAGAAATTGCAGATTTTGCCGGAACCACCGATGAGCAAGTGATACGGGTAATTTCTAGTTTAAAAAAAGAATTGCTTATTAAAACTGTTGGTAAGAAAATCGGATTAATTAATACCGATAAATTAAAATCAGAAATTAAAGAACATAAATAGTTGCAACAATAAATTCCCATTTTCTCTTCCTCCTTTTTTCTTCCAATATGTAGTCTCCTTTTGGAGAACATATATTCTCCCAACTCTTTTTATTCGAATAAATAATCGCTTTTTATGTTTTTAAAAGCTGATTAACATGACTTGCACAAGACAAATTTTACCTGTACGTATTTATTTCACTACGTGTTTGATAGTGCTTAAGCCGTGCTATAGTTGGTTTTGTTTTTATTATCTGTAAAAAAGCAGGAATAAAACTGTCTTAATTACGGTGTTTTGAGTATTAAAAAGTTGTTTTAGTCTGTATTTTACATTGTACGTAAGTATAAGTACTTACGTAAATTTGCTTCATACTAATTAAAACATATGATTATGCAAAAGATTAAAACCACATTACTAAGTATTCAAGGTTTAAGAAAAGTAAGCATTTCAAGTGCAAATCTTTCAAAATCTATTTTTTTAGGCATCGCCCTAACATTTGTAAGCCACAATGAAGCAAAAGCTCAATTAACCGCAACGGGACAAATTAGAGAAAGAACTGAACTTAGAGCAGGTCAAGGAACGTTGCAAAAAGAAGGGGATAAAGCAGGATTGTTCAATTCTCAAAGAGCACGATTAAATATAGGGTTCACAGGGTATAGATTCAAAGTGTTTATGGCGTTACAAGATGTGCGCGTTTGGGGACAGGATGCTTCTACCATAAACAGAACAACAACAGAAGCAAATAATGGTATCCTATTGCATGAAGCTTGGGGAGAGATTATGTTAAATGACACGATAAGCAAAATTCAAAATTTATCTTTAAAAGTGGGACGTCAAGAAATCTCTTATGATGACCAAAAAGTGTTAGGAGGTTTAGATTGGTTGCAACAAGGAAGAAGGCATGATGCGATTGTTTTCAAATTTGCAAACAAAGGATGGATTGCTGATGTTGGAGCTGCATTTAACCAAAACAAGGAACTTAACACAGGAACAGTTTATAACGGAGTTCCTACTGTTTATGGTGCCGGTACAAACGGAATTGGCACCATGTACAAATCATTTCAGTATGCTTATATAGGAAAGAAACTTTCCTTTGGTGATATCTCGTTTTTATTCTTTAAAGATGATTTTAACAGATACACTAATGTAACTTCAGGAACGCCTGCAGTAACTACCAAAGTAAATGGACAAGGAGTTTGGAGTCGCAATACTACAGGATTTTACTTCAACACTAATGTTACCAGAAAATTCAATCTTACAGGAAGCTTGTACCATCAAGGGGGTAAGGACAAAGATGGTAGATCTATAAGCGCTAATTTGGCTTCCGTAACATCAACTTTGCAAGTGGGAAGAAAATTATTTGTAGGTCCTGGAATTGATTATTTATCAGGAAATGACGGTACAAAAGCAGTAACAGCGACTTCAGAAAGCAATCTTTTTGATCCATTATACGGAACACCACACAAATTCTGGGGAAGTATGGATTATTTCTATGCAGCGAATGGTTTTGGAAAACAAGGATTATTGAACTATTTCTTTAAAATGAAATACAATGCGAAAGATAACCTTACTTTCTTTTTAGACATTCATGGTTTTGAATCTGCTAACACTTTGTCAAACGGAGCCGGAGGAGAATTAGATTCTTATTTAGGTACCGAGGTTGACTTATTAGTAAGATACAATTTAACTAAAATGATCAATTTAGAAGCTGGATATTCTTTTATGAAAGCAACCAATTCTATGGCTTCAGCAGCTGTTAAAAATGTTGCGACACCAGATCTTAGCCCACAATTTGCTTATCTGATGGTAAATATTAAACCTAATTTTTTAGCTAAAAAATAAATTAAAGTGTTCAATTCTTAAACAGAAAAAAAATGAAAAATTCAAATAAACAAATAACAAGGGGTTTTAAAACAGCTGTTTTGACTTTGTTAATAGTACTGAGTTCGGCTTTTACAACAATAAGCGCTCAGAGTGATCCAGTACGATTAGGTTTCATTCCACTTACGGATTGTTCTCCAATTGTTATGGCAAAAGAACTAGGGTTATTTAAAAAATACGGAGTTGAAGTTATTGTAACCAAAGAATCTTCTTGGGCGAATGTTCGTGACAAAATTTTAACAGGTGAATTAGACGGAGCACATTGTTTGTATTCTATGCCGTTCTCCGTATACACAGGAGTTGGTGGTAAAGCTGGATCTGAAATGAAAATTGCCATGATGCTTAATGTAAACGGTCAGGCCATTACACTTTCTAATGATTTTTGTGGAAAAGTGGGTTTTAAACAAATGAATAAAGTAACTCCAGTAGTTGCTGCCAAATTAAAAGCCGAAAAAGAAGTGACATTTGCCATGACTTTTCCTGGTGGAACACATGATTTGTGGTTGCGTAACTGGATGTCTATCGCTGGTTTGAATCAAAAATCAGTGAAAATTATTACTATTCCTCCTCCACAAATGGTAGCTAACATGAAGGTTGGAAACATGGATGGTTATTGCGTAGGAGAGCCTTGGGGAGGTGTTGCCGTAAAACAAGGAATTGGATTTACACAGGTAGCTTCTCAAGACATTTGGAAAGATCATCCTGAAAAAGCTTTGGTTGTGAACAAAGATTTCAGTGCAAAACGTAAAGCAGATTTAGTAAAAGTAATGAAAGCCGTAATGGAAGCTTGTATCTGGTTAGACAATCCATCTAATCGTAAAAAAGCGGCTGCTATTATTGGTAGAACACCTTATGTGAATGCACCAGCTGATGTAATTGAAGCTAGATTGATGGGAGATTACAATTTAGGTTGTAACCAGGGAACACAAGTTTATTCTAAAGATTATATGTTATTTCACAAAGGCGGAATGGTTAATTATCCTCGTAAATCATATGCGATTTGGGCGATGGCACAGTATGTAAGATTCGGATATTTGAAAGAAGCTCCAAATTATGCTGCAATTGCTGATAAATTAATCTTGCAAGATTTGTACGAAGAAGTAGCTAAGAGCATGAAAGTGAAAGTTCCAAATGATGATATGAAACCGTTTGCTCTTACTATGGATAAAACTGTTTTTGACCCATCAAACCCTGAAGCTTACTTAAAAGTTGTAAAAAGATAAATCCAAAATAAATTACATTGTCTCTACCCCTTCTCTTTACAGAGAGTCCCGAGACTTCGGGAGGGATGAGACATTAGAAATACCTTAATTAAACTAAATTTTATTACCATGTCTGATAAAAACACACTAACCATTGATACACTAGATTCAGAAATCAATGTTTCAACAGAGACAAAAAAAAGTGTCGTAAAAGAAAATTATAAACTCAAATTAGCATTAAATACTTTACTTGTAAAATCGAAATCATTGCTTTTGGCAGGTGTAGGTTTGTTGGTTTTTGGCGGATTTTGGAGTTTATTGAGTTATTATACTGCAGATGCACTTCCTGGTCCAACGGCTACGCTAACGGTTTTGAAAGAAATGTTAAGCGATCCGTTCTATGATTATGGACCAAATGATAAAGGAATTGGATTGCAATTATTCAGTTCTATAAAAACGGTATTGTTAGGATTTTTGTTAGGTTCTTTAATTGCTATTCCAATTGGAATTTTAATGGGAGCCAGTACTATTTGTAAACAAATTTTTTATCCGATCGTTCAATTGCTTAAACCGGTTTCGCCTCTGGCTTGGTTTCCAATAGGTTTGGTTGTATTTAAAGATACAGGAATGGCAACCATATTTATTGTTTTTATAACGTCATTATGGTCCACGTTAATAAACACTTCTTTTGGAGTAGCATCGATTCCGCAAGATCATAAAAATGTGGCTAAGGCATTTGGATTTTCCAAAATGAGATACCTGACTAAAATTTTAATTCCGTACAGTTTGCCCCACATCATTACAGGATTACGTTTGAGTATCAGTGTCGCTTGGTTGGTAATTGTTGCCGGTGAAATGTTGTCTGGCGGAGCAGGGATTGGGTTCTTTGTTTGGGACAGCTGGAATGCATTAAGTCTTGAAAAAGTAATATCAGCCATTATCATTATTGGTATAGTAGGATTGCTTTTTGACAGAATATTTACTTTCATCGAAAACAAAGTGGCTTATTAAACTTAACAAATTAAAAATTTACGACTATGAGTTATTTAGAAATAAAAGATTTGGAAATTTCGTTTCCAACTCCAAAAGGAAAATACATTGCAGTAAGAGATATTAATCTATCCATCAAAAAAGGCGAGATTATCTCAATTATCGGTCATTCAGGTTGTGGTAAATCGACCATTATGAATGCAATAGGAGGGATGTTAACTCCAACAGGAGGATCAGTAGAATTAGATAATAAAAAAATAAAAGGCCCAGGACCGGATAGAGGTATTGTTTTTCAAAATTATTCCTTATTACCTTGGATGACAGTAGAACAAAATATTTTTCAGGCAGTAGATGCCGTAATGGATTGTTCCAAAAAAGAAAAGCATGAAATTGTAGAGAAAAACCTTAAAATGGTTAATTTATTTGAACATAAAGATAAATTACCAGGACAATTGTCAGGCGGAATGAAGCAAAGAGTGGCAATCGCGAGAGCATTTGCTATCAATCCGGGAGTCTTATTATTGGATGAACCTTTTGGAGCATTGGATGCACTTACAAAAGGTACGATGCAATTAGAAGTTTTGAAATTATGGAACTTAAACCATAGAGATAAAACTATTGTTATGATTACACATGATATTGAAGAAGCATTGTTTTTGTCAGATAGAATTGTGGTATTAAATAATGGTCCCGCTTCAACCATTAGGGAGATTGTAGAAGTCCATTTACCAAGACCTCGAAACAAAATAGAAATCGTAAAAATGCCTGAATATATTGAGCTAAGAGATAAATTATTACATCTGTTAACGGATAAGTTCTCCATTGAAGATATGGGTATGGTCTATGAAAAATAATTTTGGTTTAGTTTAGTTGAGATTCCCTGTAATGGTTTGGCATTATGGGGTTTTTTTATATAAACCCTAAATAATTATAAAAATAAATCAATATGAATAATACAATTTTTGATTTCGTAGGCGATAATGTTGGGGAATGGAAAGTAATTTCAATGGTTACTTTGAAGGGAGAACCAATAGAGCCGGTTTCTCACATAAAAAAGATTTCAAGTTTTTTAGTTCCGTCTAATAAAGGACTTTGGACCCTAAAAGGAATTGTGAGTAACCTTCGGTATACGGAGAAAGAGGATAAAGACAACTTGGTTGCTATTCAAGAAGATTTAGGCCGCTCAGAAGCTACTTTAGCTGCATTTATTCCCATCCGGAAATCGGAAGCATGGTGGAATTTAGCGCAAGATGAACGTAGAAAAATAATGGAAAATAAATCCCAGCATACCCAAACAGGAATGAAATATTTGCCAGCAATTGCTCGGAAGCTATTCCATTCTCGGGATATTGGTGAACCTTTTGATTTTTTGACCTGGTTTGAATACGCTCCAGCTGATGCAGCTGCTTTTGAAGAACTTTTAAATGCACTTCGAAAAACAGAAGAATGGAGTTATGTGGACAGGGAAATTGATATTAGATTGGTAAGAATGTAAACGCTAATCATAGCGTTAAGAGATAAATTATTACACTTATTAACCGATAAATTCTCTATTGAAGATATGGGAATGGTGAATAAAAGTTAGTTAGTTTTTGGTTTAGCTTGTGTTATTGAATAAATCCCTGTAATGAAACCATTTGCAGGGATTTTTTATTATGTGTCTATAAAATATATTTGCGTACCGTCTTAGAGACGCGGCAGAGACGCACTGCAGTGCGTCTCTACATCAGGCGATTGTTCAATAGTTAATGTTTCCTGTTCAACCCAGAAAATTATCGGACTTTGACGTTTTATTTTTCGATTTTAGACCGTTTTTCACTTCCGTAAAGTAGGAAACTTTGCTTTGCGGAGCTGGGGTTATTTTATTTTCGTTATCCAATATTGTTCAAACTTTTCTTTAATTTCTTTATCAGTTTCTGAGTTAAAAGTTCTCTTAATAAAATAAGGTTTGTTTTGGTTGTCAACTTGAAAATTGAATTTTCCGTTAATTCCCATTGAATATAGTTCATACAAGTTCACAATTTCTTCCGCTACATCATCAATATATGTTTTAAATACATAGTCAATTTTGTCGTTATTATTGAAATCAAAAAGCTCTAATTTGTTTTCGGTACGAAAAGTGCCGAAGAAGTTTTTCATTTTTGTTTTTACGTCATAAATCAGGTAATAGTTGACACTACAACCTATTCCTGTGCAAGGGTCGAAAGACATTCGTATTCCTATATATTCTCTATCATTATGTTTGTAGAGTTTAATTTCGTCCCAATTGTTTGCAAAATCTACGCTGTCTTTGTCGTCTCTAACTTTGTTTAAAGTTAATTTGTCCTTTAACGTAAAAAGGTCATTATCAATTCTGATTTTGGTTTCATTGTCGGTGTTGAACCATTTTATTTTGTGATTTGAGAGTTGAATTTCTGTTTTATTGTCTTCTATTAATTATAATCGAAGGTTTAATTCTGTAAAGTTCGAAGTGTCTTTTGAGTTTATCTTCGATAGTTGGTTCAGTGGCTATCTCCTCAGTTGGTTTTGCAGATAATGGTATTTTTGAAGTTATCGCATAATTTTGTGTCTTGTTGTTTTTACAAGAGAGATTAATAGTGCAATTATTAAAAGAATCAAAATTCTGTTCATTTTCTGTCGTTGTTAGTAGTTCTAGAATGGCAGGTAACTCATTTATACACGCAACTTATAAATCACAAGTATTTATTATCAAACTCAAATATACACTAAATTAAATTTCATTATTTCTCAAATAATTAAAAACAAAACCGCAAACTCACAGCTTTAAAATCTGCGAATCTGCGGTTATTTTTTAGCTTCTACACAAGACGTAAAACCGTAATAGAAAGCGTTACGTCTGTGCATGAAGTAAAAACTTTCTAGAGGAATTGAAAGTTTTGCTGCTCTTTTTTAAATGAAGTTTACTTGTGTGTTTATTAACAATTTTTTTAACCCAAATAAAACCCATTCAAAAAAGTATAATTTTTTATTATTTACGTTCCATTTCTCTGGATAGCGTAGGTTGTTTTTCGTTCATGATTTTGGTTACTGTAATGTGCATCCAAACCAAACAGATTGCTGAAAACAGCAGGATAAATATCCAAGAGCTTGACCAAATTCCGGTTGCAGTCAATAAATAACTGAAGATAATTGGTCCAAAGAAACCACCAAGACCACCTATCATACCTACCATTCCACCTACTACACCCACTTCTGTCGGGAAATATTCAGGAATGTGTTTGTAAACGGCTGCTTTCCCGATTCCCCAAGAAATACCAATTAGGATTACTAAAACTAAGTACACCCACATATTCGCATCAAAATGGATTTGAGTAATTCCTTTAGCAACCAATTCTTTTTTCTTTACCTCTTGATTTTGGGTCACAACAACTTGTTGCCAAGAATTACGAGTTGGAAAAATAGAGTTTTCCATAGGTTTTTCCACCTTTTTAGCGATAGGGAAATCTTTATCTCCGATTTTTACATTGGTATCAGAAACGGCTGTAATAGTTCCTTTTTTTGTAGCCATTACACCAGGACCTGTTGTGGTAATGTCCATTTTTGGAATCATCAATAAAGAGCTTAGTACTACTGAAGATCCTAATACCCAATACATCACTTTTCGAGCTCCGAATTTATCGGATAAATAACCACCAAAAGCACGAATCACTCCAGAAGGTAAGCTGAACATGGTAGCAAATAACCCTCCCATGACAAGACTGGTTTGATATACGTTCATAAAGTTTGGTAACAACCATTGTGAATAGGCTACGAAGCATCCAAAAACTAAGAAATAGTAGGCGCCAAATCTCCAAACTCGTACGCTTTTTAAGGATTGAAGCATTTGAGAAACTGTTTTTGTTTGGTTTTCTATTTTTTTGTTTTTTGCAAAAACCAAGAAGACAACGCCAATAACTACCAGAGCAGCTCCATATATGATCGGTAATAATTTCCAACCATTTTGAGGGTCTTCAATTGAAAAATGATTCAATAGAGAAGGCGCAAGAAATGTAGTTATCGCAGCTCCAGCATTTCCCATTCCGAAAATCCCCAATGCTCTACCTTGCCATTCTTTTGGATACCAAATAGAAGTATAACCAATACCAACGGCAAAACTGGTTCCTACCATACCAAACAAAAAGCTTAGAAGGGCAAACATGAAAAAACTATCAGCTAAAGGAAGCAGAAACAAAGGAATAGAGCAGAGGAGCAGTAATATTGAGAATACATATTTTCCACCAAATTTATCAGTTAAAATACCGATTGGTAAACGCATAATGGAACCCGTTAGAATTGGAATTCCAAGAAGCCAGCCCACTTGGACAACACTCCATTTAAAAATTCCATTGTCTATTAGGAATGTTACTAAAACACCATTTAAAGTCCAACAAGCAAAACATACAGTAAATGCAAGTGTATTTAAAACCAAAATTTTATGGGATTGGGATAAAGAATTTGAATTTTTCATAATACTTATATTTTTTTTACAAATGTAAGTACAAGAACTTGGTAAAAACCTGCGTTTTCGCAGTTTATGTAAATAATTAAGTATTTATACTTAATTTATCTAAATATACGTAGTCTTTAAGGAATTGGAAAGATTTTTCTGCAAAAAGAAAGATTACAATAAAGAATATTCAGTTGCTTTATTAGAAAGTTCCATCAGGTTTTTTACTTTTAATTTTTTCATCAAATTAAAACGGTGAACCTCTGCAGTACGTTTGCTGATGTCTAAAGCTTCCGCAATTTCTTTATTGCCTTTTCCGGATAATAAAAGTTTAAGGATTTCTTTTTCTCTTTTGGTTATCAGCATTTCTTCGTCCAATATTTGCTTAGTTTCCATAGATGCAGCCGGATTACTAAGTTGGCCTATTAATATAGAAGAGATGTCGCCACTAAAATATTTTCCACCATTAGCAACGGTATGAAGTGCTTTAAGAAATTCTTCTTTACTGGAACCTTTTAGTAAATAACCATCGGCTCCTGCTTTAATTGATTTTAATACGTATTCTTCCGATTCATGCATGGAAAGCATAACAATTTTTACTGTATTGTTTTGGCTTCTCAATTTTTCAACCACTTCAATACCGGTTAAATTGGGCATACGAATGTCTAAAATCAGTAAGTCAGGTTTGCTGATTCCCAGTATTTTAAGTGCTTCTAAACCATCCGTAGCTTCGCCTACAACTTCTATGTTTACTTCGTTTTCTAATAATGATTTGATACCATCTCTTACAAATACATGATCATCCGCAAGAACAACTCGAATAGTATTACTCATAACTTACTTAATTTTTAAATCTTAATTATTACGTATATTAACTTAAAATAATGGCTAAGATACGTAATTTAAACAAAAGGCAAAAACAAAAGACAAATTTCAAATTAATTCCAATTTTTCAATTTTTGAAACCTCACGTACACGTACCGTAAATAAATAATTCATTTGAGCTTGCTAAGGTTTGAAATTTTAAGTTTTCTGTCCCGAAGCTTCGGGATTGAAATTTATTTGGGATCTGAGAATTACTTTTTGTCATTCCTCTTTAAATGGGAATATTAAAAGTAATACGAGTCCCTTCTCCTGGAATAGAGTTAATGAAAACCCGACCATTAATATATTGGATTCTTTCTTTCATAAAAACCAACCCCATTCCGGACTCGCTGTTTCTCTTCTTTTCAGCCCCATTAATATCAAATCCTTTTCCGTTATCGTCAATTGTAATGCTCAAAATAGAATTACTATGAGATAATTGTACAATAATATGTGTGGAATCGGCATATTTTAAAGCGTTGTTAATGGCTTCCTGAGTCAGTCGATAGATGTTGATTTCAATCAAAGAATCGAGTCGTTTGTCAAAATTGGTTTTATTGTAAAAAAGAATATTCTTTCCTGTCAATTTTGATAATTCCTGAGCCAATTTTGCAATGGAGGAAACAATACCATGATCGCTCAATTCCGGGGGCATTAAGTTGAAGGTAGCGGTACGAACCCCTTTTATGATATCAAGTGATAATTTTTTTAAGTACTCTATTTTTTGAGCTGCTTTTTCTTTATCATCCAGATTGATGCTTTCCAAACTAAATTTTAATCCGGTAAGCATTTGCCCGATTCCATCATGAATTTCTCTGGCAATCCTGTTTTGTTCGTTTTCCTGATTTTCGACAATTTTACTCGAAATAATTTTCTGTTGGTTTATTTTATCGGTTACATTTTCGGTATTCAATCGCTCGACTTCCTGTTCCGCTTTTTTACGTTCGGTAATATCAAAACAGATAATCAATAATTCGGACTCCTCTTTTTTTATGGTTACGGGAACCATTGATAAGTCCAACCAAATAGATTCTCCATTTCTATTGGTGATATTGAGTTCACCTTGCCAGCCACTGCGTTGTTTCTCGGAAATAATCCGGTCGATTACGAGTTGCTCTTTTTCTATTGGAGTCAAAACCTGAGAAAAGGTTTTATCTGAAATGAATGGGTTGTACTGAAGCAGTTTTGAGAATTTCTCACCAATATGTATTAGGGAACCATCAGGGGCAACACGGCAATAGAGCAGGGTATTCTCCATGGCGTAATTGAGTGATTTCAATTCTTTGACTGAATTTTCTTTTATCTCACTAATTATTTCAGTGTTGTAAGCGAGTTTTAATGCCGTTTTTTCGGAGGATAAAAGTTTAGAAATAAGTTTTTCTACTTTTTGGTTTGTGGGTTTGAAAATAAACAGGAATTCCAATAACAAAACCAATAGGGTAAATAGTAAAATTGCATATTCCGTTTTGCTTTGCAGTGTTACTTTCTCGAGTGCTTCTTTGTCGTACTCGCCCACAATTTGGTTCATTTTGGAAAGGAAGATGCCTTCATTTTCAAGAATGGTTTGTACTAGTTTTTGATTTTCGGGTTCGTTTTTATAAGCTTTTTTGTTTTCTAAAAAAAGAGTTGTGGCGTTTACGATGCTGTCAAAATTAGGTTTGATTGCCTTAAATAATTTGGAAAGGGCTACGCTTTTTTCTTTTGGGAAACCAAGGCTGTCATTACCGTTTTCCAAAGCATAATGGTTAAACTTCCAAAGCGAAATGGTTTCATTGATTCGAATGATTTCTTGTTTGCTTTTGGCAGTATCCGTTACGAAATTCAAAATCAAAACTTCTTTTGTCAATTTCTGACTCAACATTCTTTGTTTTCCTGAAATGTTGATGATTCGCGAATCACTCAACTGACTGTTGAGATTGTATTGTATCAGCAATTGGCTCAACAGTACCGTAATGGCAATAGTTAATAAGGCGAAAAGATACAATCGCCGTAAATTTTTGAATGAAATGGTATCGATGGATTCTTTAGGGCTTTTCATAAAGAAATCGAATTACAATCCAAGGGCCTCTTTTATCAATTCAAGATTTTCAGGGCTAAAGTTTATTTTTAGTGCCTCTTGATGTCCTTTTTCAGACATTTTATTCCAAGTTTTCAGAATGATATTTTTCATTTTTTCCCTATCGTGTTTGTGAACAAAAGGGTCTAAATAATACTCAAGAAACACTAAGCATATTACATCTTCCAAGAGTTGTGTTTCTTCGTCTTTTTTAAGTAGTTTTTTTTCGATTAGAAAAGAAACTCTGGCAATAAATTCCTCATTGTAACCTGCTTTTTCTAAAATAACAGCCGTTGTTTTGGCATGAAATTTTTTCAAATCTTCGCGCCATTTTAAATAACCCACGCGATCCATAGGGTAGGATTCCCGGGCTATTTTCCAACGGCAAATGTGTTGTGCTTTGGAGGCAATCTGAACGGCTTCGGATGCATTTGGATGAAAATCCATCAGCCTTTCATACATTCTATTAGAATATAATAATTCTTTTGGATCCGTTTTGGATTGGTATGTTTCGTGGTTTGGGTCTTGAGCATTTTCTGCATCAATCCAAGTACTGGCGTTCTGGAATGGAGTTGTCGTCATTTGAAATGTTTAAAATCAAAGATACATAATTATTCCAAAAAGCCAACGAATACCTCATCATCTACAATTTTTACCGGATAGATGGCTATTTTTGGATTTTCACCATTGAGATTAGAACCATCTATTAGAGAAAATGTATTTTTGTGTAATGGGCAAGCAATTTTAGGAATATCACCCGCAGAGCCAATCATCCCTCTTGAAAGCACCATTTCCATTTTATGAGGGCATAAATTTTGACAGGCGTACCATTCGTTTCTTCGGTCAAATTTTATAATAGCGATCTGCTTGTTTTTGTATTTGATACAACCACCACCATCACTAGGAAAATCGGATGTTTTTCCTGCTTTGAACCATACTTTTACTTCGTTTAGGTTTACGGTTTTGTATTGATTTAGAATATCTTCCATTTGAATAGTATTTTAATTTTTCCTCACCCCAGTCCTCTCCAAAGGAGAGGGAGTCGAGAGTGGAAAGAGTTAATTTTTATGGTAATTTATTATTAAGAATTATGAATTCTATTTTTTTATTTTGCTTCCTCTCCTTTGGAGAGGGCTGGGGTGAGGATTACCAAGGTCTTGGCATTTTTTGATCTCTTATAGGTACAAATTCAATAGTATCATCTCTTTCTTCAGAATTGGTAAAATGGGTAAAACGTTTTTGCAATTCAGGATTTTCAATAACTTGAGTCCATTCACATGCGTAAGTATCTACTAAACCTTGCATTTCTTTATCTAAAGCTCCTGCAATTCCTAAGCGGTCTTCGATTACCACTTGTTTTAAGTAATCTAATCCACCTTCCAGTTTTTCTAACCAAGTAGAAGTACGTACTAATGGTCCAGCTGTACGGATATAATACATCAAGAAACGGTCTAAATATTTGAAACAAGTTTCTTTGTCAACTTGTTCTGCAAATAGAACAGCGTGTTTTGGATTTACTCCTCCATTACCACAGATGTATAAATTCCAACCTCCATCTACAGCAATAATTCCAAAATCTTTTCCTCTGGCTTCTGCACATTCTCTAATACAACCTGAAACCCCTCCTTTTATTTTATGAGGTGAGCGCAATCCTTTGTATCTGTTTTCCAGCTCAATAGCAAAAGTGGTACTGTCGTCCATTCCGTAACGACACCAAGTATTACCTACACAGCTTTTTACTGTACGAAGTGATTTACCATAAGCATGACCACTTTCAAACCCATTGTCTATTAATATTTTCCAAATTGCAGGTAAGTCATTTAATTCGGCACCAAATAAGTCAATACGTTGTCCTCCGGTAATTTTGGTATATAGATTATATTTTTTTGCTACTTCGCCGAGTATGATTAGTTTATCAGCTGAAATTTCCCCTCCTGTAACTCTAGGTACAACAGAATACGTTCCATTACGTTGAATGTTAGCTAAGAATCTGTCGTTTGAATCTTGTTCAGGAATATGTTTGTTTGCAGTATCATTATATATACTGGAGAATATAGAAGATAAAACAGGTTTACAGATTTCACATCCATCTCCTTTTCCAACAGTTCCCAATACTTCATTGTGATTGGTAAATTTGTTGATTTTTACGATATCATATAGTTCTTGTCTGCTATAAGCAAAATGCTCACAAACCACATCTTTGACTTCTTTTCCTAATGATTTTTGAGTTTCTTTCACTAAATCTGCAACCATTGGCTTGCATCCACCACAACCTGTAGTGGCTTTGGTCAATTTAATGACGTCTGAAAGATTAGAAGATGTTTCGTCGATAATTGAACAACAAATAGCTCCTTTGGTTACATTTTCACAAGAACAAATTACAGCAGAGTCCGGTAAATCCATGGCGCTTCCCATAGTGGAGCTTCCTCCGCCTCTTGAACCCAAAATCAAATCTTCCGGATTTTTAGGCAATGGCATGGCATTGCTGTAAATTTGGAACAAGGCATTATAATCACTTGAATCACCTACTAGAATTCCACCCAACAGGGTTTTGGAATCTTTGGTGACATTGATTCTTTTATAAATTCCACTTAATTTGTTTTCGTAAACAATCGCGGTCACATCCTCATTTTCTATAAAAGGATCACCAAAACTCGCAACTTCAACACCAATTAATTTTAATTGTGTAGACATATCGATGGTTTCCCTCATCGTTTTATCTCGTTGCAGGATTTGTTCAGCCGCAACATCGGCCATTTCATATCCTGGCGCTACAAGACCATATATCATGTGATTGTACAATGCCACTTCACCTATAGCAAAGATATTAGGATCTGAAGATTGCATTTTATTATTTACTACAATTCCGCCTCTAACACCTACTTCAAGTCCTGAAACCCTTCCTAATTCGTCACGAGGTTTTATTCCCGCAGAAATCACCAGCATATCTACTTTTAGGAGTTCATTCTCTTCGAACATCATTCCTGTTATAGCATCTTCTCCTGCAATATATTGTGTTGATTTGTTAAGGTGAATGCTAATATTAAGTTCCTCAATTTTTGATTGCAACATATCACTCGCTCCTTTGTCAAGCTGTCTTGGCATCAATCGAGGGGCAAATTCCACTACATGAGGATTCAAGCCTAAATCCCGTACCGCTTTAGCAGCTTCAAGTCCTAGTAATCCTCCACCTAAAACAGCAGCTTCAGTAGCGCCGTTTTGCTTTATTTTTTTAGCATAAGCCATAATCGCATCCAGATCCTCAATAGTTCTGTATACAAAAACACCTTCTTTATCAACTCCTTCTATAGGTGGCACAAAAGCAGACGAACCTGTTGCTAGAACTAAGTAGTCGTAAGTATGCGTTTTTTCTAAATGGGTATGTATCGTTTTTTGTTCTCTATTAATATCAGTAATTAACTCAGAAGTATTTAGAGTAATATTATTTTCTTTATACCAATTTGAGGTTGATAATGATAAGTCGTCAGCGCTTTTACCTGCAAAGTATTCACTCAAATGAACTCTATCATAGGCGCGTCTTGGTTCCTCTCCAAATACGGTGATTTGATATTCTTCCTGTCCTGATTTTGCAATGAATTTTTCACAAAATTTGTAACCTACCATGCCGTTTCCGACTACTATTACTTTAATCATAATCTCATTAATTAAGTATTATTAAGCAAATATAAGTATTAATACTTAATTTAGATATTTAATTTTGTATTTTTAGAATTAATTGGTAATTATTTAAAAAAAGGTATTTTAAATATGATATTTATAATTAAAGGTCTCTTTTTCTGAAATAAATATTTTGTATTTCCTTAATTCAAGCTGTAATTTATTGCACAATCGTATTTTTTAATCAAATGGCACCGAACAAAAAAAAGCTTCCAAACGGTGTCTGGGAGCTTTGTATTAATTTAAAATGGTGTACTTATATTTTAAAATTTTTCTTTTTGAAATTACTTAGATTGATAGTATCTTTTTCTGAACCAAAAAGCCACATTTACCAATGAAACTAATGCTGGAACTTCAACCAATGGGCCTATGACGCCTGCAAAAGCTTGTCCACTATTGATTCCAAAAACTCCGATTGCGACTGCAATAGCCAACTCAAAATTATTTCCGGTTGCTGTAAAAGCTATAGCGGTAGATTTTGAATAATCGGCACCAAAATATTTCCCAATGAAAAAACTAATGACAAACATCACAGTAAAATAGATCACTAACGGAATCGCAATACGAATTACATCCATTGGAATTTGAACAATTAATTCTCCTTTTAAGCTGAACATAACTACTATGGTAAATAGTAACGCAATTAGTGTTATTGGAGAAATAAAAGGTATGTATTTGGTTTGAAACCATTCTTCTCCTTTCAGATTTATTAGTGCATACCGACTGATAATGCCCAATGCAAAAGGAATTCCTAAGTATATTCCAACACTTTCTGCAATTTGTCCAATGCTAATGTTGACTTCAAATCCATTATAACCAAAATAGGGAGGGAGAATGGTAATGAAAATATAGGCATATACACTGTAAAGTAATACCTGAAAAATACTGTTTAAGGCAATAAGTCCCGCGGCATATTCTCTATTTCCATCGGCCAGATCATTCCAAACAACTACCATAGCGATACAACGAGCCAGTCCAATTAGGATTACGCCAATCATATATTCTGGGTAACCTTTTAAGAAAAGCAATGCCAATGAAAACATTAAAATTGGTCCTATAATCCAATTCAGGAATAGGGAAACACCCAATACTTTTGTATTTTGGAACACTTCCCCCATTTGTTCGTATTTTACTTTTGCCAATGGCGGATACATCATCAGGATAAGTCCAATGGCTAGCGGAATATTAGTGGTTCCGCTTGAAAAGGAGTTGATGAAATTTCCACTGGAAGGGATAAAGTTTCCAATGGCTACACCAACGGCCATGGAAAGAAATATCCAAAGAGTGAGGTAGCTATCGAGGAAACCTAATTTTTTTCGTTCTACTACTGGAGCACAATTATTTGCAGACATAATTATTATTTGATTTGGGAGAATACATAAAACATTTCGGTTGCAATTTGTAAACTGCGTTCCTGATATTTTTCTGCTTGTTGTGGCGTATTATCAAATGCTTTTGGATCTTCAAAAGTAATCGGAATACGTTTTTCGGCACCTGCAATAAACGGGCAACCTCCGTCTGCTTGTGAACAAGTCATAATCGCTGCAAATTCACTTTGTGGATTAAAATCGTCATCATAGGTTTTAGAAAAACCAATAATAGGATGTTCGTTTTCCGAATATTTTATGGTATAAATTGGATTATTCCCTTCTGCAATGGTTTTAATTTTAAAACCTGATTGTTCTAATGTTTTAGCAGCCATAGGAAATAAAGCCGTTGCTTCCGTACCACCAGAATAACAAAATACATTTTTTATAGTATAATGTGCCGCTGCCGTTTGTGCCCATACTTGGGACAAATGGCTTCTTCTGGAATTGTGTGTACAAATCAAGTTCAGCCTTACTTCTTGTTGGTTGGTAACTTTGTCTTGGATAAAATCAATAAGCGGTTGCAAAATAATTTTGCGCTCTGCTGAAATGCTTTCAAAATCAAAAGCACGGATTACTTTTTCGATTTCTGGAAATACGATTGTTTTGGTTAAAGTCATTTGACGGTTTTAAAAAATTAGCAACAGCTTCCTCCAGGAGTACAGCAGTTTGATTGCGTTGAAATTTCGGATAATTTTACTTTTTGTTTTTCTGCTGGAATGCCACATTGATCTTGAGCCAAACAAGCTGTTTGTTTGTTTAGTAAGGTAAACTCTTCCCCGTTGAAACCAATATCATATTTACCAATAGTTTCTGCTTGGAATTCTACTTCAACTTCATAATCTTCAATACCCAATACTTTTTCTGAAAGAGCGATGATGTCCAAAAGTTTTTGTGGTTTTAAACGGTGTTCGAAGTCATTGGCATCCCATAATTGGAAGTTAACAACGGTTTCTTTTCGTACTTTTCCGCCGCAGTCAATAAAGTTTTTGGTGATTAAACCTACTTCAGTTACGTGAAAATGTTCTGGAACATAAGTTCCGTTTGGCAATACAAAAGCAACGTTTTCTAGCGTGCTCAACTGTTTTTTAATTTCTGATAGTTTCATATGAAGATAATATTTGTTTTTTCAACGGAATATGGTATCGCCATTCCTACATTATATTGTTTTTTTTGAGTCATGGCGATTTCATTTTTTTATAATTTAAAAATTAACAACATTGATTTTTCTTGTTTTCTAAATAGGTGTTTATGTGCTGAAAAAAGCCTTTTATTTTATTAAAACCTTCTTCGTTGAGGCAATAACAAATGGCATTTCCTTCAAAATTGCCTTTTATAAGTCCGGCGTTTTTTAGTTCCTTCAAGTGTTGCGAAACGGTAGGTTGCGCCAGAGGCAGTTCGTTTACGATATCACCGCATACGCAACTGTTCACTTTTATAAGGTGTTCTATTATGGCAATTCGGGCAGGATGGCCAATGGCTTTTGCCAATGTTGCTAATTCGTTTTGCTCGTCTGTGAAATGTTCTGATTTAGTAATTCCCATTGTTATATATTTATATTGCAATATTACAATATAGATATATAAAAACCAAATTTAGAATAATAATTTTTGTTTAAATTTTTAATTGGCTGTCTGGTTTACTATAGCCAATAGTATGGCAAGCATTTTGAAGTTGATGCTTGCAAAGGATATGGTTTCCAAATAAAATTTAAAATTTATTCGACAATAAAAAAACTCCGAAGGAATCTACCGTCTGGACACATCTAAAAATAGAACACAGATAACACGGATCGAACAAATTAACACAGATTTAAATTTGTTCTTTTCTAATTAAAAAAGTAGTGTCCCGAAGTGTCATAATCATGTTGGATTTTTCATGTTATAATCAAAAAATCTGTGACAATCCGTCTAATCTGTCAAATCTGTGTTCTATTCTAATGTATAAAAAATTTGTGTCCAGACGGTAGCCGAAGGAATAGTTTTTTACATTTTTTTTCAAAAAATACGCTTCTAATTTTTGCAAATCATCCAATTCACATCCATTTCGATAGAAAATCAATCAAATCTTCTCTCAAATCTTTAAATAGTTTCTCAAAAATAGCGATACTTTCTCGGTGCCTTTTATGGTCTGAAAATTTTTCATTATCAATACCATTAGGATTATCAAGCGCTGCTGCTTCAAGATACAATTCGTGACTTTTAATATCATGATTTAAGATGTCAATCTGTTCCTTTTGAATAATCAGCTGATTATTAAAATGATCAGCTAAGGAGCGTACTTCTTTAGAAGTGTTTTTTTTTGCCACTTCCAAAATTCGATTATCCATAATTTTAAGTTCATCTTTATAAAACAAAAGTTTGTTTAACCACGTTTTGTGTTCTTCGTGTAATTGATAAATTGTTTTTTTAGTTTCCATTTTTCGTCTTTTTTAAATAATTTGAGATTAATTGAATCTGAGTTGTTTTTTATTTTAGTAGAAATTGCAAAAGGCAAAGAATTGGGGAAAATTTATTCCAAAATATTAAAGCTCAAATAAATCTTTTGGAATAGCGTGAAAGCCCACTGATTTTACTTTGTTTTCAATATCACTTATGGATACCATTTTGGATGTGTGTACTGTGAATTCTCGGGGAAATATTTCGGTATTCAGCAACACATCTTTTATTCCGTCTAATTCCAATAAGCTGGCTTTAATTTCCATTAAATCGGAATCTTCCATAGCATTTGTTCCAAAAATTTTACCGTGATTTCCTGGAATTACATTGTCAGTTAGTACGCTCATGTTTTTTATTTTTTAAAGATTGGCAATACGGTTTATACATAATTGAAGTGCCGATTAAGTTGCTTAAAATTAATCATTTATGTTGGAAGAACATAAAAAATGATGCTATTATTTTTAAAAATATATTGGACAAAGCATCTTTTTTTAGGATTTAGAATGAATAGCCGTTTATAGAATAGGGTGGACAAAGATTGTGAATCAGGATTGGATGAATGATAAATGGCTAATGGCAAGAATCGTATGATTTTTTCAGAAGATACCAGATGTGTTTTGTTTAAAAATGATTAACTTAGTATTCTTAAAATCAATTAAATAAAGTTTAAAAATGAAAAATAAAGACGACAAATCGAATCCGGATAAACAAAAACCGGATAAGAAAGATAAAGATAAATTGCCGGATTCCCTTTTGTATCCTCCAAACGAAGATATGTATAGCCAGTTCCATAAAGAAATGGAAATTGATCCGGAAGATATTTCTAAAAATAAGGCACCAGTTGAAATAAATAACGTCAGAGAATTGAATCAAAAAGATTTTAACGAAGATGTCTCCGGAGGTGATTTAGACGTTCCCGGATCAGAATTAGATGACGAAGAGGAAAATTCAGGGAATGAAGATGAAGAAAATAATCATTATAGTATAGGCGGTGATGATCACAGCAATTTAGACGAGAATACAGGAGATAAGAGTTAAAATAAACCCTTTATTAATATGAGATTACTATATATTCTAGTTATTCTTTAATGAATATTTATGTAAGTATATAATGCAAATAGAATTATCAACATAGTGATAATTACTAGATTAATAATAATTATTGCACTGCTTTTAAAAAAAGAGAGCATAAAATTTTCGCCATAAAAGCGGCGGTGTGCCGGGAAAAAATAATAAATCATCCAAAAAATACCAATTGATTTTATACCAAAATGTATCCAACCCAAAACCGGGTTGCTACCAAATACAGGGAAAAGTTTGTCTATAAAAAATAGAGTTAAAATCAGTAAAAGCAAGAAAGAAAAATAGTGTAGGGTAAAAATACCATTATCAAAATAGAGCCATCTTTTTTTATCATGAAAAAGCCATAAAATAAAGGCAAAAACCGGCATATACATAAATAATACCTTTGATAGATTATTGGTAAAAGATTCACTGAACTTTTCAATAATTTCTTCATTTGTATTCTCTTCTTTTACGGAAAGCCACTTTTTAAGGAACCAATATTCGGTTGAACTAACTTTTACTTTTTCGGTACCATTTTTTTGTATTGAGTCTAATTCGTTAATGGATTTATATCCAAAATCGGCAACCTCTTTTTTATCAATTTCTTCTGTTTGCTGTAAGATTTTTTTTATTGTGTCGTTATTTTTTTGGGATAATATCCCCACTTTTGTTAAGCCGTCTACGCTTTTCTCTTCAATATGTAATGAATCTATTGTAGGGACAATAACCTCGTTCCCTATTTTTACTTTAGGGATATCCTTTATTTTAACAGTTTTATTGGGGAATATTGATATCAATAAGAAAGTTATAAAACTGATAAAAATATAGAGTCGTATAGGTGGCAAAAAAAACAATCGCTTTCCTGATACATAGGCTTTTGTTAAAGCAGCGGGTTTGAAAAACAAATAAAAAATAGTCCTCCAGAATGCATTATCATAATGAGTTAAGTCTTCAAAGAAATGAATAAACAGGTGATGAAAGGATTTACTGGTTTTAGTATTCTCTTGTCCACAGTTAGGGCAATAACGTTGTTCCACTTCATGATTACAGTTGAGGCAGGTTTTATCTTTTCGTAACTTTTCTTTTGACATGGGTATAAATAGGAATCAATTCGAGATTGTAAATCTATTGAAATTTTAGCCTGTTTTTAATTGTTAGGAGGATATTTAGCCTTTAATTAACTATTAAATTGGATGCATAACAAGGCTTCATCTGTCTCTAACAGTATCAATGTATAGCTTGATGACCGTTAAATTTAATTTGAGGATTTTCTTATGTAGTTGTGTTACGAAGCGGACTTAAAAGCTATTAAATCAGATTTATAGGCTGGAAACAAATTTAAAATCGTAACTTTTATATTAATTTCAACGCTAATCCTAATTTACTATGTCTTTGAATAAATACAATCAAAAGCGTAATTTTAATTCCACCGCCGAGCCCGAAGGTGAAATTAAAAAATCATCAACCGAATTGATTTTCGTAGTGCAAAAACATGCCGCATCCCATTTACATTATGATTTTCGATTGGAATTGGACGGAGTATTAAAAAGTTGGGCCATACCCAAAGGGCCATCGATGAATCCGGCTGATAAAAGACTGGCGATCATGGTAGAAGATCATCCTTACGATTACAAAGATTTTGAAGGTACTATTCCCGAAGGAAATTATGGTGCAGGGAATGTTATCGTTTGGGATAATGGAACCTATGCCTTAGCTGCTACAGATGATGTAGAAGATATCGAGAATAAATTAAAATCCGATTTACAAGAAGGACATCTTGGTTTTATTTTAAATGGAAAAAAACTCAAAGGCGAATTCGCATTGGTGAAACTTAAAATCAAACAGAAAAATGCTTGGCTTTTGATAAAGAAAAAAGATCAATATGCGAGTGATGATGATGTTTTGCAACAAGACAAATCGGTAATTTCTAATGTGACTTTAGAAAGTTTAGAAAAATAATTTTAATGAACGGTTTGTAGTTTTAAATACAATCGATACATTTCGTTTTCTAGTTTTTTAATTTCATTTTGCCAATGGTTGATATCATTTTCAATCAGGCTAATATCCTCATCTCTTTCGTCTGTAGACCTTAATAATTTAAACTCTTTAGCGTCAGCTAATTTAATTTTATTTTCTTCTAAATTGGTCTTGTTGGAAACGAGTATTTTCTTGATTTCTAAAAGTCTATTATTTATGGAGTCTTTTTTTTCTTTTGTAAGCCTTTCGGATTCTATTTTTTCTTTGATGGCAATTTGTATTTTTTGCTCGTCAATTTCTTTTTGCCGTAGTTCAATTTGTTGATTGCGAAATTCGGTTTGGTGATTTTTTTGCTCTAATTCCATACTTCTGTTTTCTTGATAAGTATTGAAAATTAGTGTTCCTATAATTAAAACTAAAATCCCAGAAGCTAAAAAAAAGATGTTTTTATCTAAGCCCAAAATAGTTTGACTGGCTATTTTTTTCTCCGCTGTTGGTAAAGGGGGAATATTCTTTAGAGGCGGTGGTATTACTAACAAAATGCTTTTTAATTCGTCTATATCACCGGCATATTTCCATTCGTCCATACCTTCGAACCATACCAAAGTTGTTTTTGTAATTTTTTTAGCTTTTAATTCTTCCAAAACAAATGGGCCGCTGTTTTCACTTCCGTTATGAATGTAATAGGTTTTCATTTATAGTATTTTAATGGACGCTTTTGGCTCGTGTCTTTAATGGTCTTATACAGATTCAAAATATAAAAATACAATTTACTTTATTTTTCTAAAAAAAATCCTTGTAAGTAATCGGAATGATTTGTTGTCGCATGATAAAATTGATTAATTCGCAGTATCAATACTAGTTGTAACCAACTTTGAAAAAACAAAATACGGCATTATATAATGCTTATTACTTAAAAACAAAAATAGCAAAAAATAAGTTTGTCTAGGATAGTAAGAGACAAAGAAATATTTTCACGCTGTTTACGGATGTAGTTAGAGTAAATCTGATTTAGGAGACTTCACAGGTGGGTGAATTTTATAGATTTTCAATGAAAAAACAAGGCAATTACAATCTCGAGAGCAATTAATATGATGACAACCCATTCTAAACGGGAACTTTCCCTCACGTTCAGTACATCCGTAAACAGCGTAAGATTGTTTTCTACAATTTGGAGACGGTAATCAAGATCTTTAAAACGGGTATTGATATCAAAATTAGCTTTGAGGTGGCGGTTGAGCAGGTTGAGTTCTTCATTATCCCAAACCAGATTGGGGTCATCAAGAATATATAAATTATCTACAATACTGTTTTTGACGTTCAAAACTTTGCCAATATATTTAAGCAAATTAGTTTTGGAGATACTGAGTTTTCCGCGTTGTTCCAATTCCAGTATATAGTGTTTTGAAGACGTAATGAGTTCATCCGTCAATACTTCGTAATATTCCAGTGCAACAGATTGTCCTATGTTAAGCATTACGATTCGCAGGAAAGAAGAGTCTATTTGGGGAACGGTGACATAATTGTTTTTTACGATGACCTTTTGTAGTTTTTCATCGGTTTCAATGCGATACTGTTCAGACAAATCCAAGTCCACCAGAGTAGTAGCGTAATTTTTTATAAAGCCCACGAATTCACTTTTGGCTACAGCATCATAATTGGCAAAGACCACCACGCCATAATCAAAAACATACAAATAACGTTCGCTTTCCTCCAATGCATAAAAAACTTCAGAAGTGGAACCCGAATGGACTTCGGCACGAAAATCCCCACGAAATTTTTTGATATTGAAAGATTCGGCAATTTGAACAGCTTCGATTCGAATTTCCATAACAAACTATTTTATACAAATTTAAGAAATTTTAACTTTGATATAAGATTTTGGTTATGTTGTTGCTTTGATATTCAGTGTTATATTTTAAATATAATTAAAAAAAAACAATTTTTAGCTAAAACATTCTATTCTTACATAAAACACATGCTCTTTAATGGTATTCTACGGATAACTTTTTTTTGTACATTTGAAAACTTAATAATTATATCGATTTCGTTAAATTTTATTTTCTGGTATAAGTTATGTACCCTTAAAATGACTGGGATATTAACTTCATGCCTGCTGTAACAACAAAATGAAAATAATATATGCAATAGTATTTATAATGAATATTATTCATTTCAGAAAAGCCAAAATAAAAATCCAGAAAACACTTTTTACATTGAAATTTAAAACTTTATTCATCAGCTTTATTTTTATAGGACTTGTTGCTTGTAACAATAAAGAAAAATCGGCAGACAAGACAATTACTCATAGTCTTCAAGGAGCTGCGATGCCTGAAGTTAAAAATGAGAATCTTAAATCACTTTTAGATTCATCCAGGACTTTAGATTTAAAATACTCTTCAGAACAATTAGATAATACTAAAGGACTTTCAAATAGTTCTGTTAATGCTATTTTTCAGGATTCCGAAAATTTACTTTGGATAGGGACTTGGGATGGACTAAATCGATATGACGGAAATAATTTCAAAATTTTCAGACCCGAATTAGACAATGAAAACAGTCTGAGTAATCAGGTAATCCTTAAAATAGACGAAGATAATGCGGGTCGAATTTGGATATTAACTATGCATGGAATTAATCGGTATGATAAAAAAACGGATACGTTTCAGCGTTATTATTTTACCAGAAAGAATAAGCCACCATTATCAGAATCAGAATTTAATATGGCACTTGATGCTTCAAAGAACGTATTTTGTGCCGTAAAAGATTGGGGTATAGGTTACTTTGACGGAACTGAATTTCAGTTGTTAAGAACCAAAAATCTTTCCACAAAAGCGGTCATAAAAATGGAGTTCTCGCCAACGGGTGAATTACTCGTTTTGTTTGAGAATAATGAACTTTATACTTTGTCACTTGAAACTAAAAACAACAAGAAATCAGTTTCAAAAGTAAGATTGATTTCAAACAATGTTAAAACGTTTGGAATAGTTTCAAATCAGAAAGTTTGTATTATCTCAACAACAGGAAATGCTGTTCTACATTCTTTGTTGGATAAAAAAAATCAGATTCTTTCTGAAAAAAATATTGAAAATAGTATTGGACATGTTCCGGAAGGGCTGGTGATTTCCAGTAAATCAGGCTATTTCATTATAGACAGCAATGGTAATATTGCTAACAAATCATGGTTGAAATACCTGAAGAATCAAAAGATTACAACCTTAATTCAAGGAAGTGAAAATGTACTTTGGACAGGAACCGATGGAGACGGAATCTTTAAAATGTATCCGCTTAAAAAGGCATTCAATCTTATTTCTAAAGCACAAATTCCGGAACTGGATGGAGGTATTGTTAGGGCATTTCTGAAAGTAGAAGGAAATTCTTTTTGGGTTGGGACAAAAGGAAAAGGATTATTCCGCTTTCCTTCTGATTTTTATCTGAATGCTGAAAAACCGTTACAATACCAAAACTTCAATGAAAGTAACAGCACCATTAATAATGCCGTATTTGCTTTACGCAAAGGGAAGGACGATTTAATTTTTATAGGTACTGATGGAGTTGGTATTACTGTTTTTGACTTAAAAAAATCAAAACTTATTAATTGGTCGGAAATTTTTGGGAATGAACAATGTGGTTATTTTAAGTCAACGTACACTATTTATCAGGATGAAAAAGGATTTATTTGGCTTGGAACGAATGGCTATGGAATGGTTCGTTGTAAAATTGAGCGTTCAGGCGAAAAATTAAAAGTAACCGAATTCAAAAAATACCTTGCAGCTAATAATAGCGAAAAAGCATTAAGCAGTAATATTATTTTTTCAATAATTCCGAAGAATCAAAATCAGCTTTGGATTGGAACCCGACTAGGAGGTTTGAATCTTTTTGACAAAGAATCGGGCCAATTTCAAACGTATAAAAATATACTAAACGATCCGAAAAGCCTGTCAAATAATGATATATTGTGCCTTCAGACGGATGCGAAAAACAGACTTTGGATAGGGACTAGCTTTGGGTTGAATTTGTTAGAAGATTTAAAAAGTGATGGGAAAGCAGTTTTTAAAAGTTTCACGGTTAAACAAGGACTTCCTAATAATACCATTCATGGAATTGTTTCGGATAAAAAATCCAATCTTTGGTTAAGCACGAATTTCGGGTTATCCAATTTTATCCTTAACGGATCAAAGTTTATTAATTATACAAAAAATGAAGGCCTTCAAAATAATGAATTTGCCGATGGGGCTTTTTACCAAGATTCAAAATCAGATTATATTTTTATGGGGGGAATAAAAGGATTTAATTATTTTTTACCTCAAAAAATAAAAGAATCGTCCATTATTCCAGCTATTCTTATTAATAAAATCAGCGGGCAAAATCAAGCGATTCCTTATTATCAGGGATTGGTGATAGCGCCTAATGCTGTTACGCATCCTTCGATTGTTTTAAAACACAATCAAAACTTTTTTGACATCGAATTGGCAGCTTTGACTTATATCAATAATGAAAAATGTCAATATGCGTATCAATTGATGAATTTTGATACCAATTGGAATTTCATTAACAACCGAAGAATTATTTCCTTCACCAATGTTCCTAAGGGAAACTATTCCTTGTGGATAAAATGGTCCAACAGTGATGGTGTTTGGAGCAAACCCGTTCATGCAATTGATATCCGGATTAAACCGGTGTTTTGGCAGTCTAATCTTGCTATTGTAATCTATTCCGTATTGGTTGCACTTTTTATATTGTTTGTACTCAGTTATTACAAGAAACGTCAATCCTTGAGCCAAAATATACTTTTCCGAAAAAGAGAAGAAGAACTTCACGAAAACCGACTTACATTTTTTACGAATGTTGCCCATGAGTTTCAGACTCCTTTAACTTTGATTGTCGGGCCTGTTCAAAAACTATCTGAAACAGCAAATCTCAGCGAAAGAAATCAGAAGTTCATACAGATGATCCAGCGTAATTCTTCAAGATTATTGTTTCTAACGCAGCAATTATTGGAATTCAGAAAAGCAGAATATGATTATTTAGAAGTAACGGCAAGGGAATTTGATCTTGTAAACCTGATCGAACAAATTGCCGAATTGTTTGACGAATGGGCATTAGATAAAAATATCGATTATAATCTTGACATTCCATCAACATTGCCGGGATGGTTTGACAAGGATAAAATCGAGAAAATACTATTCAACCTGATGTCAAATGCTTTTAAATATACTCCTGAAAATGGAAAAATTGATCTCAAATTTCACATTCAGGATGAGGATCCAAAAAGATTAAACATAACCATTGTAAACACAGGAAAAGGAATTCCAAAAGAAAAATTAGATTCCTTATTTGATCGCTTTTTTCTTTCGGATACCAATGCAGTAACGGAAAACGATATGTTTAGAACGGGTATTGGACTGGCCTATATTAAAAAACTGGTTACCGTGTTGCGAGGAGAAATTCTGGTTTCAAGCATTCCTAATGAAGAGACCACCTTTACTATTCTGGTGCCTTGCAGCAAAGAGGCGTTTACTGAAAAAGAATTGGATGTAGAAGTGAGTCCGGTTTTGATTTCTCATCATCTTAAAAATATCCTTGAAGAAATTCCGGGCAAGTCTGATGATACTCCAAATAAAATTTCATCACTTGAAGTGTTGGAAGACAGCCGGAAAACAGTCTTAATAGTCGAAGATGAGAAAGAAATTCATTTATTCCTGAATGATTTATTAGGAGAGAAATATAAAATTATTACAGCCTATAATGGTGTTGAAGCCTTAGAAATTCTTGAAAATAAAATTCCTGATATTATCATTAGCGATGTCATGATGCCATTTATGGATGGGGTAGAACTTTGTAAAAAAATCAGAACGGACATTAAAACCTGTCATATTCCATTTATTATGCTTACCGCAAAAGATTCGGTTATCCATAGAATTGAAGGTTTGGAAAGTGGTGCTAATTCCTATATCCCGAAACCTTTTTATCCCGATCACTTATTAGTAAGGATACAAAAATTGCTGGAAGAAAAAGAGTTAATAGTAAAACATTTTACCCAAGATACGCTGGTCGAAAATCTATCGACACTTCCCATAAATAATGAGGAAAAAGATTTTGTAAAAAAGGTAATTGAACTGATCCGTAAAAATATCGATAATGAAAATCTTCAGAGCTTATTCATCGAAAAAGAATTGGGCATCAGCAACTCGCAGTTGTATCGAAAAATCAAACAGATTTTCGGTTTTACTCCGGGTGATTTAATTCGAACAATACGATTAAAATATGCGGCTGAACTTTTGCGTAAGAATGTATTGACGGTTTCTGAGGTATGTTATCAATCAGGTTTTAATAACCGTTCTTATTTTTACCGTGAGTTTAAAAAAATATACAATACCACCCCTAAAAATTATCAGCTTAAGTATAAAGCTAAAGGCTAAGTATTTTTTAAGAATCTGAAAATCAGCATCTTTAATCCAGGTGTACACTTTTGATGAAATAGTGTACACCTTTTTTTATGCTCTGGAATTACTTTTATGAACTGATTTTTAAGTCAAAAAAAACCATTAATGCATTTAATTAACCTAATTTTTATTAACATGAAAAAAATCACTCCATTTATTAACCAATTTAACACTTCCTCATGATGAGAAAAAATGTCATTTATAATATGGTCTTATTATGGACAATATTGTCAGGGAGTGTAATGTACGCTCAAACTGTTAAAGGTGTTGTTTCAGATAGTAGCGGTCCATTGCCACAAGTAAATGTTGCTGTCAAGGGAACAGCTGTAAATACAGCAACTGATTTTGATGGAAATTATACCATTAACAATGTAGATTCAAATGCTGTTTTAGTTTTTAGTTATATTGGATTTTTAACCAAAGAAATTCCGGTTAAAGGAAACACTGTAATAAATGTTGTATTAGTTGAAGATTCACAAAAATTAGAAGAGGTTGTTGTCGTAGGGTATACCAGTCAAAAGAAAGCCTCCATAACGGGAGCAGTTAGCACGGTTGATCTGGGAGACCTTTCAAAAACAAGAGTGGCAGATGTTGCGCAAGCCTTGCAAGGACAAGTTGCCGGTGTTTTTGTAGCTGCCAATACTGGTGCTCCTGGTGATGGTATAAAATTGCGTATTAGAGGTGAAGGAACTCTTGGTAAGAATGATGTTCTCTATGTTATAGATGGTGTTCCTACCCGTGATATTTCTTTCCTTAATCAATCGGATATCAAATCGATGTCCGTATTAAAGGATGCAGCGGCAGGAGCTATTTATGGTTCCAGAGCAGCTAGTGGAGTTGTTTTAATTACGACCAAAAGTGGACTAAAAGGCAGATCAAGTTTTGATGTTGATATGTACTCCGGAATTCACTATGCCACTAACCTTCCAAAAATGTTGAACACGGATCAATACTTAACCGTAAAAGATCAAGCTTGGCATAATACTGCCGGAAATGCAGCATCGGCAATTAGTCCTTATGCAGCCGACAGAAACAGAACTGATTTAGCAGACACTGATTGGCAAGATGAATTATTTACTACAGGTATATCTAAAAACTTTCAAGCTTCGGCAAGTGGTGGTTCTGAAAACGTACAATATTTAATTTCCGGAGGTTATTTTGGACATGATGGTATAGTGGTAGAAGATAATGACAAATTCGAACGTTTTAATTTTAGATCAAATGTTAATGCGGATATTTCAGATCGTTTTAAAGTGGGAACTAATCTTCAAATTAGCTACGCCAAACAAGATAAATTATCTTCCAGTGGAGATGTACCGGGAGTTATTCGTCATGCATTGATTCGTCCTCCAGTTTTAGGAGTTTATAAAGATGTTTCAGATCCAACTTATACTGAAAGCAATCCGTATACGGATTTACCTTTTTATACAGGACCTAATGACGGATGGAGTAAAATTTACGAATACACTTCAAATCCAATAGCTATTGTTCACTTTACAGATGACAAAAGAAATACATTTCAAACTTTTGGAAATTTGTACGGCGAATATGCTTTGTTGAGAGATAAATCTTTAAAATTTAAAAGTAATTTAGGGGTAGACATCAAATTTTCTCGCAACAAAAATTTTGCTTCAAACTTTGGAGATGCCAATATCAATGACACTTCTAATCAATATTATGGTTTGGGAAGAAACAACAGACCTAATGGTTTAGATGAAAATAGAGGTCAGGAAATGACATTTACTTTTACGAATACATTGAATTATGTTAAAACATTCAAAGAATTGCATAGCGTAAATGCATTGCTTGGGATGGAAAATATCAATAGCAAAGCGGCAGCAATTGGCGGTAGCAGACAAAATTTTGACAATACTACAGATCCTTTTAGATATCTTGATTATGGAAGTACAACTAATGCTTACAGTTCAGGATCAGCTAGTAACTGGAGTTTGTTATCTTATTTTGCTTCTGGGACTTATGGATATGACAACAAATATTTTGCATCAGCAACCATGAGAGCAGATGCATCTTCAAGATTTGGACCTAATAATAAATGGGGGTATTTCCCATCTGTTTCTGCGGGTTGGGTAGTATCTCAAGAAAGTTTCATGAAAAAATCAGATTGGATCTCTAATTTAAAATTGAGAGCAAGTTGGGGTGAAGCCGGAAATCAGGAATTACCAAATAATGCTTACGAAACATTGGTATCTTCTACAGGAGGAGTTGTAAATGTAGTACGTTATGGTAATCCAGATTTGAAATGGGAAACTACTACGCAAACTAACTTTGGAGTTGATTTAGGAATCTTGAATAACAAATTGACTTTTACAGCTGATTATTTTACAAAAACTACCGATGATATTTTATTAACCGTGGGCTTACCTGCAGTATCAGTGGGAGTTATAGAAAGAACTTACGTAAATGCTGGTGAAGTAAACAATAAAGGACTTGAATTTGGAGTAAATTTTCAAAATAATGATCATGAGTTTAAATACGGTATAAATGCAAACATTGCTACCCTAACAAACAAAGTGAACAAACTTCATGAATTTGTAAAAAATATTTCTGACGATTATACGCATACTAAAACAGAAGTTGGTCAAGCAATAAGTTCGTATTATGGCTATCAATTTGATGGTATTTATCAAAATACTGGCGAAGTTAGTTCTCATTTATTTTCGAATACTAATGGGACTCAACCTGGAGACATTAAGTTTAAAGATATAAATAGTGATGGACAAATAAATGCCGATGATAGAACTTTTATTGGTAATCCAATTCCAAAAGTAACTTACGGTGTCAATTTTAATGCGAGTTACAAAAACTTTGATATCTCTTTCTTATTGCAAGGAGTAGAAGGGGTGGATCGTTACAATGATTTGAAACAAATCTTAAATTATGATAGCCGTCCGTTCAATTCTACAACAGCCGTATTGGATAGCTGGAATGGTGAAGGCACAAGTAATACAACACCTCGCCTTACTTTTAACAATAATGGTGGCGGTAATGTTTCTAGTGTTTTTGTGGAAGATGCTTCTTATTTGAGATTGAAAAATTTAGAAATTGGGTATACGTTTAATAAATCTGTTCTTGGTATAAAAGACATGCGTTTGTATGCGTCAGGTCAAAATTTATTTACGATAACTGACTACACAGGCTTGGATCCGGAATCTACTTCATTGATTGACAAAGGAACATATCCTCAATCTAGGTCGTTTATTTTTGGAGTAAGAGTTAAACTTTAAATAAAAAATTAAAAAATATAAATTATGAAAAATTTATTTAAAACCGGTATTCTAATGTGCTTGATGGTATTGGTAAGTTGTGAAGATGAGCTTACACAAGAGCCTATTGGATTAACGACTTTGGACCAGGCAAACAGCACTCCAACATTAAATACAGTAGAAAGCTCTGTAAACTCTTCTTATGAGTTGCTTTCAAACCGATTGAACATATTGGCGCAATGGGATTGGGGCGGAGGTCTTGTTTTTCAAAATGATTACATCATGCAGGATATCGCATCGGATGATATGGAGAAAAAATGGGGTTCAGATGGAGATCAACCTTGGATGGACGAAATCAATAATTTCACATTTACTTCAACAAATGGTGGTCCAAACGGATTATGGAAGTATAATTATGAAGGAATAAAAAGACTAAATATCGCGATTGAATTATTAACAAAATCAGATATAGAGGCAATTACCGGAATTACAACTGCCAGAAAAAATCAATTATTGGGCGAAGCTTATTTCTTGAGATCGTACTACTATTTCTCTTTGGTTACCAATTTTGGGGATGTACCATTAATTCTGGCACCGGTAAAAACATATCAGGAAGCTTTTGATGTTGCAGTGAGAGCTGATAAAACATTGGTTTGGGACAGACTTAAAGCAGATTTAGTTTTAGCAAAAGGATTATTGCCAAACAGCAAATATTCTTCTAGTACCGAAAAATGGAGAGTTTCTAAAGGTGCTGTAATAGCACTACAGGCAAAAGCAGCATTGTACACTGAAAAATGGTCTGAAGTAGTAACTCTGGTTGACGAGTTAGCGCCACTTGGATATAGCTTAAATGCTAATTATTTTGATAATTTCAATACTTCTAAAGAGTATACAGATAATGAAGTTATTTTTTCTTACGACCATCAATCCAATACAACTCCAAGAAGAGGTAATGGAATTTGTGCTCCTTTAGGATGGGGATTTTTTGCACCGAGCACTGATTTTTTAAATTCATTTGAGCCAAATGATCCAAGAAAATTATACACAGTAGATGCAGCCAATCAGAATGTGAATAAAATTCTAGGAAGTTTAGATGGTGCCAATAAAGGAAATGATGATGCAGCTACCAATAAAGTGTACATGCGTTATGCAGATGCCTTACTTTGGAAAGCAGAAGCACTAAATGAAACAGGTGATTATTCGGGTGCAATTGCTATTATAAACTTAATAAGAGCCAGAGCCAGAACTACCGTGACAGCATCAGGAACAATTCCACCTGTTGGGACTTTGTTGAACAGAGTAGCATCTACAGATAAAGCGACTGTAAAAGGTTGGTTGATTTCAGAAAGAAGGGCAGAACTTGGTTTTGAAAATCAAAGGATGCTGGATTTAAAAAGATGGGGAATTGCAAAAGCAGTTTTGACAGCTCATGGAAAAAACTTCCAAGATAAGCACCTATTGTATCCAATCCCTCAATCAGAAATTGATGCATCCGCAGGGACTTTGACACAAAATTCAGGGTATTAAGTTTTAATTAAAAAAGTGGTTTGTTTTAATTAATATCCCTTGAGAAGTAGCAGTTAAATAATAAAAATTGCTACTTCTCTATTTTTAATAGTGTAGTTAGAAATGAATATACCATTTAGATTAAATAGTAATATGTAAAGAATACCCATTTACTAATTTAGATAAATTATAGTAATTAGTGTCAGATTATCAGTTTGTTGTGAATCTTTAAAAAATATAACTATTTTGATGACATCTAAGATAAAAGTCATTACAATGACAAAATTTGAGTGCTTTAAAAAAAACATATTTTTTGTAATTAGGTAAAAACACGAATAAAAAAAATAAAAAACGTAATCCAAAATAGCCTGAGAGCTAGCATTTATTCTAATAAAAGAATTAGAAATATAGAAATAAAAATAAAATAGAATCGCATGAAAGACATAGCAAAACGCTTTATACAAAATCCTTTATTGTCACCGGCAGATTTACCTCCCAGTAGAGAAGGCTTACAAATTACCTGTCTTCTCAATCCAGGCGTATTTCAATTTGAAGGAAAAACATGGTTGATTGTTCGTGTAGCTGAAAGGCCGGAACAAAAAGAAAACATTATTTCTTTTCCTATTTTAACGGAAACAGGGGCCATTAAAATCATCGAAATTCCTACAGATGACCCTGATTTAGATGCCAGTGACGCAAGGGTAATTAATTATAAAGGAGTCGATTATCTAACTACGCTATCGCACCTGCGATTGCTATGCAGTGCCGATGGACATAAATTTTATGAACCGGAGAATTATCCGCTTTTAGTTGGTGAGGGAATGCTGGAAACGTTTGGAGTGGAAGATTGCAGGGTAACTTTACTTGAAAATAAATATTACCTTACCTATACAGCTGTTTCTGACAATGGAGTAGGAGTGGGTTTACGCACCACAAGCGATTGGAAAAATTTTCAATCACACGGGATGATGTTGCCTCCACACAATAAGGATTGTGCCATTTTTGATGAAAAAATCAATGGTTTGTATTACGCTTTGCACCGTCCAAGCAGTGTTGATATCGGTGGAAATTATATTTGGATAACTTCATCTCCTGATGGGCTACACTGGGGAAATCACCATTGTATCATTAAAACCAGAGTCGGTTTATGGGATAGCAAAAGAGTGGGTGCCGGTGCCGCTCCCATAAAAACGGAAAAAGGCTGGTTGTCCATTTATCATGGAGCAAATGCAGCACATCAATATTGCTTAGGGGCTTTTTTAATGGATTTAGAAGATCCTACAAAAGTAATTGCACGAACAGAAGAACCTATTATGGTACCTACTGCGACCTATGAATTGACTGGCTTTTTTGGTAACGTAGTTTTTACTAACGGACATGTTGTACATTCTGATGGCGATACCGTTACCATTTATTACGGCGCTTCTGATGAGTTTGTTTGTGGTGCTGAGTTTTCTATCAAAGACATTTATTCACTTTTAAAATTTAACTAATGTTCAAGAAACTAAAAACCGAAATAGGTCACTTTAAAAGTCAGACGCACAATTTTCAAATATTAGTGCTTACGAATCTGGTCTATGCCATTGTCTTGCCTGTAATCGATATTTTTGTGGCTGCTTATGTGATGCGAAGTTCCAATGATCCTGTTAAAGTTGTCATCTATCAACTGACAATTTATGCGGGAATTCCACTTACTTTTTTATTAAATGGATTTTTATTGAAACATTTTAACATCAGAAAATTATATTCGGCAGGAATGATGCTGAGCGGCGTTTCTATGATGATCATGATGTCATTGAAAACACTTGACTTGGTAGGAATAGGATTTGCCGGAATTACGATGGGATTATCTTTTGGTTTTTATTGGTCTAACCGGGATTATTTGGCATTAGCCATTACCAATGATACGAATCGAAATTATTATTATGGTTTGGAAACTTTTTTTTACACTATTATTGCCGTTGTCATTCCTATTACTATTGGTTGGTTTATCGAATCAAGCGGAGACGAAGCACAAATACATACTGCTTATTTAGTTATTACCGGAATAGTGTTTCTAGTGACTGTTGCAGCATCTATTGTTTGTTTCAGAGGAACGTTCCAAAATCCGGAACAGAAAAAATATGTGTTTTTTAAATTTCATCAGCTATGGTATAAATTATTGTCGTTGTCATTATTGAAAGGGTTGGTTCAAGGTTTTCTGGTAACAGCACCCGCAATGCTTATCATGTTGTTGATAGGTAAAGAAGGAGCGTTAGGAACTGCACAGTCGATAGGAGCTATAATCGCAGCGGTAATTATGTATGTTTTAGGAAGGATTTCAAAACCTTCTGACCGAATAAAAATATTTACAGCGGGACTCGTTTTATTTGCTTTAGGGGCAGTAGTCAATGGGTTGTTATTCAATCAAACCGGTGTAATCATATTTATTTTATTGTTGCTGATTGCAAAACCGCTGATGGATTTGGCGTATTTTCCAATTCAATTCAAAGTAATTGATATTGTTTCGAAAATAGAGAAAAGAGGCGAATTTGCTTATATCCTGAACCATGAAGCAGGTTTGTTTGCGGGTCGATTTTTAGGAGCAGGAACATTCTTAGTTTTGGCTTATGCTATTTCTACTGAAATTGCGTTGCGTTACGCTATTGTAATTGTTGCTATATTGCAGTTGAGTTCTATTTTTGTAGCCAAAAAAATTATAGCAGAAGGAAAATTACTTTCTCCGGATGAACCTGTAATTGATAGCAAAGTACTGAGCGAAGTTGCTGAAAAAATGGTGTAATACCGATTAGTGTCTAAAATAGAGTTACAATTAAATCAAAATAAGAAATGAATACTATTTTCAAAATCACTTTCGCTGGTTTGTTTTTTATCTTTTTCGGAAGCAACGCAGCAGCACAGGTAAAACAACAAAAGATAGCTCGTGTGGATCAAATGCCAAACTTGCCAAAACCATTTCAAATCATCGATTATAAAAAACTGGCGGTCAGCTTTGACAGTACCGTATATGATTTCAATGCCAAAGGTAAATATTGGCCGATGGTATGGATTGACAGCAGCAAAAAGAATTTTCCTCAAGACGTTGTAGGTATCTATACTGCAGTGGCCGATGTAAGGCAAGGGAAAAATAACAAAGGGATGTTCCATGAAGCTTTGGCTACTATGGGAGCGACATTAGGAGCGAGTTTAGTAGGAATAGACAAAAGCAAGCAACAAAATTTAAATTATGTTGGTATGCTGAAAAATTATTTCAATACCGAAACAGGTTGGGATATTATGATGAATAATACGTGCCCGGAAGTCGCTTTATTGGGCGGCGGTTATGGTCGTGACTGGTGGTACGATGTGTATCCGAATCTCTTGTTTTATGCTGTTTATGACAAATATCCTAACGAACCGGGTTTTGATGCTATTGCTAAAAGTATTGCCGAAAAATTCTTCAAGGCCGATTCTATTTTGAATGGGAATTATGACTATTCCTATTTTGATTACGGCAAAATGAAACCCATGAAAAATAATATCTGTGCGCAGCCCGATGCAGCGGCGGGACATGCCTGGGTTTTATATGCAGCGTATAAAAAGTTTGGAGACCCAAGATATTTAAAAGGAGCCAAAAGTGCTTTATCCGCACTACAATCACAACCTATAAATCCAACGTATGAATTATTAATGCCGTTTGGCGCTTATTTAGCGGCAAGAATAAATGCTGAAGAAGGAAAGCAATACGATACCGATAAAATGTTGGGTTGGACTTTCGACGGAACTGCAATATGTCGCGAAGGTTGGGGAGTATTGGTGGGTAACTGGAATGGAATTGATATTTCAGGAACAGTTGGTAGTACAGTAGATCACGGCGGATATGGTTTTTTAATGAATACCTATGATATGGCCTGGCCGTTGGTTCCTATGGTTCGATACAATCAATCGTATGCAACGGCAATTGGTAAATGGATGTTGAATGCCGCTAATGCATCCCGTTTTTTTTATCCGCAGTACATGCCCGATGAGCATGAAACGATTCCGCAACTGGCTGAGGTTAGCAAAGGTGTGATAGGATATGAGGGTATTATTCGCCAGTCCAGTTATAAAGCCTATGAAAATTTAAAAGGACCTGTGGCACAAGGAGACGGACCGCTTTGGGTACTGGGTCAAAATCCTGAGGAATCTCAATTTAGTGTTTATGGCAGTGGGCATGTGGGTATCTTCGGAAGTATTATCCGTGCAACCAATGTTACGGGGATTTTACAACTGAATTTACTGGCTACTGATTTTTATAGTGATAAAGCCTATCCTTCTTTTTTATATTATAACCCTTATACCACTAAGAAAAAAGTTTCAATAGAAACAGAACAAGGAAAAAAAGTGGATTTATATAATACAGTTTTGGGACGTTTTGTTGCCCGTAACGTTTCTTCTTCGGCTAAAATAAAGATTGCACCAGAAAGTGCAGCGGTAATTGTTTGTGTTCCATCAGGCGGTAAAATAACGTATGAAGGTTCTAAAATGTTGGTGAATGGTGTTGTAGTAGATTATAATTTTCAATAGAAAAAATAAGATTTTTGATATGAAATGTATAATCGCTGTACTATTTTCTTTCTTGATGTTTACTGGTGGCTCCGTTGCCGCACAACAGATTGAAAACACAGAAAAATGGTGGAAAGAATCGGTGTTTTACCAAATCTACATGCCCAGTTATGTGGACAGTAACGAGGATGGATATGGCGATTTTAAAGGAATGACCAATAAATTAGACTATTTGAAAGGTTTGGGCGTAAAAGGCATCTGGCTCACGCCATTTCTTACTTCTCCAAAAGTAGATAACGGCTATGATATTGCTAATTATTACGAGGTCGACCCCACTTATGGCAGCAAAGCAGATTTTGATACTTTTTTGAATGAAGCGCATAAAAGAGGAATCAAAGTGATTATGGATATGGTGCTGAATCATACTTCTACGGAATGCAAATGGTTTCAAGAATCCCAAAAATCAATAGATAATCCGTACCGTGATTATTACATCTGGAAAGACAAACCGAACAATTGGGAATCTTTTTTTGGTGGTACGGCTTGGGAAAAAGACACTTTAACCAATCAATACTACTATCATAAGTTTGATAAAAAAATGGCGGATCTCAACTGGTCCAGCCCTAAAGTGGTTGCTGAGGTTCAAAAAGTGCTTCGCTTTTGGCTGGATAGCGGTGTGGATGGATTCCGATTGGATGTGATTAATTTTTTAACCACCGACGGAATTACAGCTGACAATCCGGTAAAAGACGGACAGCAAGAACACATAAATGACATCGATCAGGAAGGTGTAAAAAATACCATGCGAATGATAAAATCGACCGTAAGCGAGTATGACAATCGTTTTATAGTTGGAGAAATAGGAAGTGACAAAATTGAAGTGTTGAAACAATACCAATCGCAGGATTTGTTGGATGTGGTTTTTAATTTCAACTTTGGAAGTATCAAAACATTTTCTTCGCAACGTATTTTTGAGGAGTTGCAAAGCATGGAAAAAAACATGAGCAATTATCCAACATTGTTTTTTGGAAGCCATGATATGCCTCGTATGGTAGACCGATTAGCCGATGGGAATCCAGATAAAGCGTTGGCATTAGCGGCTTTGATGCTCACGGCAAAAGGAGTTCCTTTTGTTTACTACGGCGAAGAAATTGGAATGCACAACATCATCGCGAAAAACCTGGAAGAGATGGTCGATATTCAGGGAAAAACTCATTATCAATTGGCTCTTGCCAAAGGTAAAAGTCCCGATGAAGCACTTTTGGAAGGAAACGAACACAACCGAGACAAATCACGCAGTCCAATGCAATGGAATGGAAATGCTTTCGCCGGTTTTTCAACTGAAAAAACATGGATTAAAACCAATTCCGATTATAAGAAAGTTAATGTTCAGGATTTAGCGAACAAAGAAAATTCTATTCTTAATCACTATGAAAAGTTGATAGCCATACGAAATAATGAAAAAGTCTTGCAATACGGGAAATACGACAGATTGGAACATCAAGACAATCAAATTTTGTTTACCCGATCTTTTGAAGGCCATAAAATTACTGTGATGATTAACTTTGGCTCAGTAAAGAAAATAAGCCTTCCAAAAGGAGCAAAAATTCTGATAGGAAAAGCGAAATTGAAATCAAATGACTTTATCATTTATAGTCACTAGAATTTGTATAAATACAAGCAATCGAATATTTTTTACTTTTTAAAACAATAAAAATGAATTTTAATATCTCTAACACTTTAGACAAAAGTGCTGTTTTTGAACAAATTGCTGCAGCATTAAAAAAAGAAAATTTCACAGTCGTTAAACAAGATGAAACACGACCTTGGGGAGGTTTTTTTGTAATTGATGAAAGTGAGGCGTCTGTCTTTGCCGCAAAATTTTTTCCTCATCTTGATATGGAAGCGATTAAAATTACCAATAAGTTAAGTCCGAAGATATTGGTGGTAGCACCTCACAAACGTTTGTCTTGGCAATATCACTTTCGCAGAGCGGAAATATGGAAAGTACTCTCCGGAGTTGTAGGGGTGAAAACCAGTGCCACAGATGAAGAAGGAGAAATTCAGGAACTTACACCTGGTACTTTTATCCAAATGGACAAAGGGGAACGCCATCGTTTAATAGGTTTAGATTCATGGGGGATAGTAGCCGAGATTTGGCAACATACAGACCCTGAAAATCCTTCTGATGAAGAGGATATCGTTCGTTTACAAGATGACTTTGGCAGATAAATAAAAGTATTGTTTTATACTTTTGGATCACACTAAATTTTAAAAATAGAAACATTGTTTGAGGAATACATTTATTCCTGAACAATGTTTTTTTTTTGGAATAATCACTTTTGACATAAAAAAAAAGATAAGCCAGCGAGCGAGGGCACTGAAAAAGTCCTTAAAGAATTAGATTTCATTAAAAGAGTAGAAAAATAAGATTTTCTACTCTTTTTTTTAGTGTGCCCAGCATGGGCGGTAACTCTAGGGTGCAAGTCCCGAACACGCCTTTACAGTGGGAAGTGTTAGCTAAATGCAAGGGTGTCCATTGTGAAGTGGAATCTGAAGGAAGCAGTAGGCAAACTCTTGACCTGACGAACAGAAACTATATATAAGGCCAATGATGTTGGATAAAGTTGCTAAACAAACTGAAGTCCAAAACTGTACGGAAACATCATGGTAAATATAGCAGGTAGATGAGAGGAAAGTTATCGTTCTTACCTGGGGAGGTCTTATAGACATAGGGAAGTTTTTTTTACAGAACTATGGATAACAATTGCTATAAGAAGTCAGCAGAGGTCATAGTAGGTACTAGAATTAAGTACCGAAGGACTGAACTTAATTAAGTGAGTAGTAAATGAATGTTACCTATGAAGGAACGAATGCAGAAAATATCGAATAATTTTGATAACTACCTTGGAAATGATAGGACGGAATCCGACAGCTACCAAGAAGTGCAGACCTTTATTGGGATAACTGAAAACAACCTCACGGAAGTACATTTAGGTCAGGGGAAGCTATTAGAACTAATCCTTAGTCCTTCCAATATGAATATGGCTTATAAAAGGGTCAAATCCAATAAAGGAAGTTCTGGAATAGACAAGTTGTCCACTGAAAATTTATTAGAATGGCTCTTAGAACATAAAGAGTCATTAATCACATCGCTAGAAAAGGGGAAATACAAACCCCAAGCTGTGCGAAGAGTTGAGATACCCAAAGAGGGAGGTAAAACAAGGTCACTTGGTATTCCCACTGTTGTAGATCGCTTAGTCCAACAAAGTATTGCTCAAATCCTAACGCCCATTTACGAACAAGAATTCCACGCAAGTAGCCACGGTTTTAGACCTAAAAGAGGATGTCATACTGCTTTGAAAGAAGTAGAAAGTCATCTCAATGATAAGTATCACTATGTAGTTGGATTTAGACTTAGAGAAGTTCTTTGATACTGTTAATCACAGTAGACTTATAGAACTAATATCAAGGAAAGTCAAAGACTCACGAGTGATATCACTCATCCATAAGTACCTAATAGCTGGCGCTGTTGTGGAAAACAAATTCCAAGAAAGTGTATTAGGTGTTCCGCAAGGCGGTTCTCTAAGTCCTTTGTTGAGCAATATAATGCTTCATGAATTGGATAAGGAGCTCGCTAGACGTGGACACCGTTTTGTACGCTACGCCGATGACTGCTTAATCTTCTGTAAAAGCAAGAAAGCATGTCTTCGTGTTAAGGAAAGTATAACTAAGTTTATTGAAAACGTATTATACTTAAGGGTAAACAAAGAGAAAACTACGGTTGGGTATATTAAAGGTAAGAAGTTCCTTGGATATAGCTTCTATAACAAAAGTAAAGGGAAATGGGGGCTTTGCGTACACCCAAAGAGTTACAGTAAACTTAAGAACAGGTTAAAGGAAATTACTAACCGCAGTAATGGTATGGGGTATCAAAAGAAGAAAGAACTCTTGCGATATTACATACAGGGTTGGGTATCCTATTTTAAACTAGCGGATATGTCAGGAAAGGTTAAAAGTATAGACAAGTGGCTTAGATTTAGAATACGAATGTTTATATGGAAAAGTTGGAAGAAGATAAGTACTAAATACAACAACCTTAGGAAGGTTGGTATTAGAGACAATCAAGCCTATCAATGGGCTAATACTCGAAAGAGCTATTGCCGAACTGCACTTAGTCCAATCCTACAAACAGCTCTAACCACGCGAATTCTAAGAAAATCAGGATACACGTTCCTAGCTGACATCTACCTAAAATGTATCGTAAATTAAGAACCGCCTTGGTACGGAACCGTATGCCGGGTGGTGTGGAAGGTCACCTAGGGAAATAATCCCTAGGTTCCTATCCGATTCCTGAAAATGAAGTACTTAAGCAAAACTCGAATTTTCCTTAATCGCCTTAAAATGTCTAATTACTAAAAAGAGATACTTTTTCAGTGCCCTCATCGTTTATCGGTATATTTTTTTGTGCTCACAGGCATTGTCAAGGTGATGCTTTCTTTTGGATGCTCATTTGCATACTTTTCATCGTATTGAAAAGTATATTCCCCTTCGTCTGTTTCAGTGAGTATTCCTGCCAGGAACTCTTTGTAATAGATAGCTGCTTTTCTCATACACTATGGTCGGTGTTTTTGGATAATTCTCTTGCGTTAACTGGAGCTAACGTATGCCCAAACATTTTGAGTACTTGATTTACTTTTTCGAGATTAAGGTTTTCTTTCCCTTGCTCTATTTTTCGAATAACCGTCAGTGCTACACCTGCACGTTCCGCAAAGGCTTCCTGCGTGAGGTTTACTTCATTTCTTTTCTCTTTTACAAAATCTGCCAGTGTTTTCATAAGTAGCAATTTATTGATTTTTAAAGATTCTATGCAATCGCTATACTTCATTATTATATGCTTTTGCAACGATTTTAAACAAATGTATAAAATTATATGTAAAAGCATATAATTTGTTCGAATTAAGTAAAACTATATGTAAAAGCATATAGTTTTACTTAATGGCTTATTCAGAATAAACTCCGACAATTAAGTCGCTTTGAATTGTCTTTAAATGACAAAAAAACAAGTTTAATACAATAGCAAATTAGACGGGTACTTTTACAGAAATGAGGATCAAACTTAAAAACTGTGGGAATATATAAAATAGGGGAGTATTTAAAAACAGAAACCCAAAACTTTCGTTTTGGGTTTCTGTTGCGGAGAAAGAGGGATTTGTTTCTCTTTCCTTATACCAATGTCTATAGGGGTTACGCTGTACTATGTTTCGATAGGGTATTAAATAGGTCACTATCAAAAATGAATAAAGAACATTAAATTATATTCAATGTAAAAATAGGCATTAATTACTGATTATGCAATAGTTAGAATTATTATTTGAACTGCTTATTGAACAAGTATCGTTACATTATAGGAGTACTTTAGAGGCTTTTAATAGCCTTAAATCCTATCCGACTACACAGCGTATAACATGTTCAATTTGAAGCCCTGAATAATCACAAAATTCCTCTATTGAAATTAATTGATGTGGTTCTTTATTCAAGTTGTCTTTAATCTTATTTAGATACAACCTTGCTTGTCTATATGTTTTACCTGTTATACGTTGTACATCTTTTGGATAAATACATACCCTGATGTTACTTGCTATCACACTTTTATTTTTAATACATTATCTATAGCTATGCTATGCCTTTGAGTTACCTCATCTTAGGATCTTATTCCCACATTCTTCTACAAAGTTATGAAAACTACTTACTTAATAAGTGACTAAAATAGGTAATTATAGACCTTTTAGCACCACTATTGACATCTGCTTTTTGAAATGTGCTTTAATTGATGGAAACTTTGTCTGAAATCATTCAAAATTTAGTTGCAACGAATATTCGGAATGAAGGAGTAGTTAGATTATTTCAAACTTAAATTTTAGAAATTATGGCAAGACAGAAAGGCATAATTAAATTGAAAGGTACTATCGGAGATATTACTTTTTACAAAACCAAAGACGGCCATTTGGCACGTGAGAAAGGTGGAGTTGATGCGAGTAGAATTGCAAACGATCCAGCGTTCCAGAGAACACGTGAGAATGGTTCCGAATTTGGAAGGGCAGGGAAGGCAGGGAAAACTTTGAGAACGGCATTGAGAACCTTGCTTTTGAATTCTGCTGACAACAGAATGGTGAGCCGACTTACCCAAGCCATGGTCAAAGTGATCCAAGCGGATTTGGTTAATGAGCGTGGATTGCGTAACGTCATTGATGGTGAGGCGGAATTGCTAGTGGGCTTTGAGTTTAATATCGGTGGGAAATTGGGAACCAGTTTGTTCGCTCCTTTTGTCGGAGCAATTGATAGAGTTACCGGGGAAATCACTGTTGATTTGGCTTCATTTGTTCCAGCGAATATGATTGCAGCTCCAAGTGGAACTACTCATTTCAAAATTATATCAGCTGGAGCCGAAATTAATTTTGAAGCAGAAACTTTCGTTGTTGCCAGTTCAGAAACAGCCATTCTTCCATGGGATTTTGCGCCAACGGTTGCCATCAATCATTTGAATGCGGTAACTCCAAACAGCGTAAGTCCATTGTTTTTGGCTCTTGGAGTCGAGTATTATCAAGAGGTCAATGGTAGAATGTATCCTTTGAAAAATGGTTCATACAATCCATTATCATTGGTACAAGTAAGCGGATTGTAAGATGGTTTTGGTACTATCAAGAACTTATTTCCCTGATGGAACTAACGGAAAACTCGCATGTGAGGGCAAATTCATCTGTTGTACAATTGAATTGCCTTGGAAAGAAAATGAGAAAAGGGTTTCCTGCATTCCAGAAGGGGAATATTTATTAAAAAAGAGTTACAGTCGAAAATTTCAATGGCATATTGAAGTAGTTGATGTAAAAAACAGAAGTTTGATTTTGTTTCATCCTGCCAATAATGCTCAAAAAGAATTGAATGGTTGTATTGCTCCCGTAACGAAACTTTCTGGCCCTGGTTTGGCTCTTCAATCACGACAAGCTTTTGCTAAAGTGAAAAACTTGGTTTATAAAACTTTGGACTGTTCAGAAACGGTTTCATTAATTGTTCAATCTTAAATTCATAAATTATGAATATAGTAAAAAGAGCGAAAGCTCCAACACCGAAATTTTTTAAAGTGCTTCGAAATATTGGATTGGCATTGGCTGCTGTTGGCGGAACTGTTTTGGCTGCACCAATTGCTTTGCCTATTGTGGTTAGTTCAATTGGAGGTTATTTAGCTGTTGTTGGTGGTGTATTATCGGCAGTAAGCCAGATTACGACAATCAACGATGATGCTAATGCAGTCCAGTAATCCAACATTAATTGGTACCGCTGGCGGCACATTTTTGAGTGTTGTGCCAAATTTACATTCGGAAGATGTTTTGAAAACTGTTTTATTAGCTATGATTGGAGCGATAGTCAGTTTTGCAATATCAATGGCACTTAAATTTTTTATCAAGAAGCACAAAAAATAGTTTAGTTCGAGTTGTGGTGACCTAGAATTAAGCGAATTGAAAGCCCAAACCGAAAGGAATGGGCTTTTTTTATAAAAGTCTCGCTGCTTTGTTTGTGTTATTATTTTAAAGATATTTTAAGTCCCATTTCATTTCTCAAATGAAGTAAAACTTCTGCGTTCCCTTTAGCATCATCTATTGGATTGTGAGTGGGTGGCGTTTTTCTTAAATGCTTCCATTGTGCAAAAGTATCTTTTACTAGTCCACAATATAAATCAGAAATTCTTCTTGATGAATAACCAAATGGATTTCTTTTGATAAAGTGATGAAAATACCAACATATAAACATCCAATCAAATCCGTTATTATCACTAATAAAGATTGGTTTTCCTTTGGAATTATTTTCTATCCATTCTTCAAAATCAAGCATCACATTAGTGGGGTCGTTGAATTCTAAAGTCTCATTTCTGCTAAATCCTGAAATTGCTAACGCTTCAGGATTAAAATTTTCAGAAATTGGTTTTAACTTACCATAAAAAGTTTTATCAAGATTTTCATCAACTATGACAGCTCCAAAGCAAATCATCGAATAATCTCCAGGTATTGGTCCGTCTGCTTCTATATCAACTACAATATAACTCATTAGTCTTTTCTATTAAATTTAGTTTTTTAATATTTCGGGAATTTCAGGAAGTTTATAATTTATGTTTAGAATCCAAAAATAGAACTTGCCTCTCTTTTATTCATCAAATCTTCCTTGAGCTCTTTTAACATCGGTATAATTAATTACATATATTATCGTTTAAATTGTCAGTTGAAAGATCTTCAGTGTTATATTTATTAAGCAATTCAAATGATCTGGAGTAATGAGTTATAATTGAAAGAAACCCGTCGGTCAATATCTTTTGTGTTTCAAATGTTTTTTCATTTAGAAAATCAATCTGTTTTTCTAATTCAACAATTTTTTCTTTATGATTTTTCAATAATTCTGTATTTACAGCATACCCTTTTATTACATAGTCCTTCAATTATTTTGCGGCTCATTTTCTGAATCCAATTCCTACGGGAGACTTAACCCTATACCCTACAGAAATTATCATATCCAAATTGTACGTTGCCGTTTTTCTTTCTACCGTTCTTCCCCCTTCAAGCTGAACTTGGCGGAATTTCCGCCAAGTTGATCCTTTGTCTAATTCCCCTTCACTATAAATAGTGTTAATATGCTCACCAATAGTCCTTCTAGCTTTACCAAAAAGGGTCATTATTTGCTGTTCAGTTGCCCAAACCGTATCATGTTCACTATCAAGCACCCCTGAAACTCTACTTGACAATTAGCGGGTGTGAAAGTAACAAGTTCAGAATTGTTCGGATGGGTTATATTTTGTTCTTTTTCCGGTAACATTGTATCGTTAATTTTTTTACTAAAATTATTTATCAAATATATGCAACTTCCATTCATTATTATATTTTTATTTAGCACAATACCGATGCAAAATCACTGTTCTCATTTCATTAATAAGCGATATATTTTGATTTAATTGTTCTTCTTTTTGTTCCAATAACCTCAACGCCTGGATCTGTTTTTTGTGCAGCTCATGTTCCTGAAGCATTTCATTGGCTTTGGCCGAAAAGTCCTTTTTGAAATCTCGAACTCGTAAAAAGGGAATTACGGAACCGCAAAGGGATTGATGCCAGAATTTTGCTTTCCAAAGGCTATACGCTAACCAATAGACAGTTTCAGCATCTTCTTCATTTGGAAATTGAATTACAAAGCTATTCGTAAATGGCTCTTTTTGAGGTTTCCCACTATTCAAACCTTTGTTGAGAATAAAGATTTGGTTTCCTTTGTAAACAGTGTCTTTTTGATGGGTTTTGATAATGTAATTTAGCATGGTTTCGGAATTTAAAAGTTAGTTTTTCTTCTATTTTCCGTTTTTAGAAATACTGAATCTGTCGAAACCGCCTTTCCTAAACTTTTTAAAAGAAAAAAGAAAAAAAGAAAGTCATCTCTCCAATGGAGGTTTTTAAAAAATCGAGTTTTTTAGAAAAAATACTACCCGAACCAATAAATGCTATTGAATGCAAAAACTTGATTGAGGGTGCAGATTTTATCTAAAACCCGTAGGGCTTGAACTTGTATTTTTTATAAAACCGGAACTTACCTTTACTTTCTTTTTTTATTTTTTTTCAAGATGAATGTTGTTGTTACCCCTTTTTCGGGAGAGTTCTTATGAAAACGGCAATTAAACACCCCCAAGCACCGCAGAAAATAATGATTGTAGCGATAGCGGAAATTATTATTATTCGAGGAGCGCAGTGGCGGGGTTGCGGCAATCGAACAGCCACCGCAGGACGAGAACGGAGCGTAGTTTACGGAGTGGAGAGAAGTACTGCGAGCGTGAAACGGCGGGGGAAATATAAAAATCATCCGCCTTTTCGGCGGAGTTCCTTGATTTAGGGCAAAGTGCTAACGGAGCCAACCCCGATGGCTGTGCGAAGGAGCAACCGCTGAAAAAATAAGGGGCGACAGACATAATACTGCTGGAATGCAGTGGAGCGTAGCCTGCGGAGCGAAACGGAATGAAGCGGTATTGTGGATGTAGTAGCCCCGCCGAACGTAGGGTAGAGAACGTGTGAAGATGAGGAACGAAGCGGCACAATAAAAATAGCTGCTTATTTTTAAGCTACTATTTTTATTGTGCTGCGTAGTGTCTGCGGAATGGAGGGAGGAGGCTTTTCTGCCGACGACCGACTGGAGCTGCCGAACGGAACAAAGAGAACGACCGAAGAGAGACCGCTTGATTGCCGAGGTCACTGAAAAAGTCTTTTAAAGAATTAATTGTTAAATAAAAGGAGTAGAAATCAAATTTTTCTGCTCCTTTTTTCGTATTTTTAACTGTAATCATAAGGCCTTTTAGATGTTAGTTCAACAACAAAAAATTCAGTTCAGTGCGTATTCTTCGTTATATGATTTAATCGTTCCAGAGGATAATATTCTAAGAAAAATTAACGAGTTGATAGATTTTTCATTTATCTACGATGAGTTATTAAATAAATACTGTGTAAATAATGGTCGCACAGCAGAAAGTCCTGTTCGTATGTTCAAGTATTTACTTTTGAAAACAATTTATACTGTCTCCGATGTTGATGTAGTTGAGCGTTCGCGTTTTGATATGTCCTTTAAGTATTTTTTGGAAATGACACCAGAAGACGATGTCATAAATCCAAGTTCATTGACAAAATATAGAAAACTACGTTTGAAGGACACCGACTTATTAAATCTATTGATTAGTAAAACGGTCTCTATAGCCGTTGAAAAGGGCATCATCCGTTCCAAGTCTATAATAGTTGATGCCACCCATACTTTATCGAGATCGAATCCATTTTCAGCAATTGAAGTATTGAGAGCGCGTTCAAAACAACTACGAAAAACGTTATATTCATTTGATGACCAATGGAAAGAACGCATGCCAGAGAAGAACAACGACAATGAATTGGAAAAGGAATTGGTATATTGTAAAGAATTGGAGAGACAAGTAGAAAAAGAACAGGCTTTAAGTTCCATACCTGCTGTAAAATAAAAATTAAACTTGCTAAAAGAAACAATAGAAGACACTCAGGAAAATTTTACGTTATCAAAAGATACAGATGCTAAAACGGGTCATAAATCCGCTGATAGTTCCTTCTTCGGCTATAAGACTCATTTAGCGATGACCGAAGAGCGTATCATTACAGCAGCTGTAGTAACCTCAGGAGAAAAAGGAGATGGACCAGAATTACCTAAACTTTTAGAAATTAGTCAAGAAAACGGAATTGAGGTTGATACAATTATTGGAGATGCAGCCTATTCAGGGAAGCAAAATCTTAAACTCACAAGTGATCAAAACATTAAAGTAGTAGCTAGGCTAAATCCTTCAATAACACAAGGATTTAGAAAAGACGAAGATAAATTTGATTACAATAAAGATGCCGATATGTTTGTTTGTCCTGCAGGTCACATGGCTATACGAAAAGCTCGTCAGGGTAAAAAAAATGTTGGCGAGAATCAAGTAGATACGTACTATTTTGATGTTGAAAAATGCAAATCTTGCCCTTTAAAAGAGGGTTGTTATAAAGAGGGAGCCAAGACAAAAACGTATTCGGTATCAATAAAATCAGACTTACACCAAGAACAAATCGCCTTTCAAGAAACTGACTATTACAAAGAAAAAGCAAAACACAGATACAAAATAGAAGCGAAAAACAGTGAGTTAAAAAATGTACATGGTTATAATAGAGCGATATCATATGGCATTACCAATATATGCAAATGCAAGGAGCAATAGCAATTTTTGCCGTAAATATGAAAAGAATACTGAAATTAATGTAAGAAATTACAATCTACACGCGCATTATGCAAAATAAACCTATATAAGTCAAAAATAGACTGATACAACCTACAATAAAAAACAGTTATAAAAAGAAAAACGCTTATAACGGATGTTTAAAATCCTGTTACAAGCGTTTTTTTATTGTCTAAAAAACGACGCTAATCAAAATAGGAGGTGCTTTTTCAGTGACCTCTGATTGCCCGTGATGTTTTTACCGTGAATGTTGTTGTGAAAATTGACTTTTTTTTATTTTAAAAAGATGACTATACTATTTCTGATTTTCAATTCATTAATTGTTGGTTAATCAATTTTACTCTTGATTGCCGAGGAACATTTTTCCAATTAAAGTTAAGCTGTATTTTTGATCTGGTGCAGTTGGATTTTGCGGATTTGTTTTTTCAATCCATTGTAATTGTTCCAATGGTTTTAGATAATTGTCCCGGAATGTTTTCTTGTTTGCATAACCAACTGCTGTCATTATATCATCTAATGCCATTGGTGCAGCGGTTAAAGATAGAATAGCAATTATGTATCTTAACTTTTTTGAGACCGGCTAGGTACCTTTTTAATTTTCCCTATATCAGTAGGCTGATTTTTAAGCCAATCAAGATTAGATAGCTTGGTACCTTTTTGTATCCAACTTGGTACCAAATGTAAAAGACAAGTAGGAATAATTGTTTTGAAAACAATCACATTAAGTAATAAATGGCCTCTTAAATTTGGAAAAAAATCCAATATAAGTGAAGCACAATACTACGAAAGCGCTTCTAAATCCTCTTTTAATCTACGTAAAAAACTTTCTTCACCATCATCACCGGAAATATACCAATCAATTCTTTGAGCATAAACTTCAGCTTTTTTGAGTAAATCAATAGCAGTTTTATAAGCATTCACAACAGCATCACTTTCAATTGTCCAATTCAATTCTTCAGGGTGCTCTGCGTAATATTCTTTATCATTCCAAAGTTCCTGCTTTGGTTTAGGATTTCCCATTCTTTCAAGTTCACTTTGTATCGTTTCGTGTATTTCACGAATATTGTACTGTTTGTAATCAAAAGCTCCTCCGCTCATAGTTCTTGAAAAATAAGTTTAATTCTTTTATGTTTATAATTCTGTCCAATTATTTAGGGGACTGAAACAGTTCAATGGTTCCCTTTTTTATGGATTTGTAAATGTAATGAAAAACTAATAACAGACAAAAGATTAGGTTTAGTGTCTAATGTTTGAATAAGAAGATTTCTTTTCGCTTTTTCTGCTATTTGGGCAATTTTAAAGTATTCCTCTTTGCATTTTTCTAAAATTAATTTTTCTAATTCTTCTTTTTTTAGTCTTTTAGGTAATTTATTAATGGTGTCATAGTTAACGGTTGAGGTGTCATGGTTAGGTGTCATGGTAGCAATATTAGATGAGGTGTCCATATTACTATTAGAAGTGTCAAGGTTAGGTGTCAAGGTAGTAGCATTATTAGGAGATGAGGTGTCCACATTAGCACCAGAGGTGTCAAGGTTATCCATCAGACACCGAAATTATAAAAACCGTAACCCATGGGTTTAGATTTGTAGTTTTTTATCAGATTAATTTAGTGGATATTCCGTAGCAAACTGTATAAGTGATTCCGGACTAGGCAACAAACAAGTAATTATCTTAATAAAGACTTTTTCTTCCCATAAATACTGGTAAAACCAGACACTAAAAAAGCCTAACCATAAATGCAAGTCATCCCTCCGTTATGGAAAGCCATCATTCTAGCGAACAGCTGACATATCCGACTATGAAGTCGGGCGGCCTCGCAGAGTTGGTGTTTTGAAACTAATTTTAATTTAATGAGCAATCGTGAGGCGAATTAATTAAACTCATAAAAAGTACCTGAGCCTTTTAATTCTGATATCTTTAAAACATGTATTTTTTGCAATTTTACAGAAATATTTAAATATGGAACTAGATCTTGATGAATTTGTAGCAACAAAAGATGTTGTTTAATTACATTTCTTGCTTAAGCTTTGTAAACCTTGATAACCAAAGGAAACAAACTCATTACATATCCCTTGCTTAGCTAAAGTCTAATATTTTTTAAACATATAAATTGCATTTTTATCTCTTTGCTTTTCACTTATGCGATCCAATAATCCTTCCTCTTGAAACTTATTGATGTAGGTGCGAGATGGCACCGTGTCGTTTTCGGAAAGATATCGACTTATAACAGCATTAGAGAAGCGATGAAATGACTACTATAACTGCGAGGTCAGGAGACCTCGAAGAGCAGGACATCTTTATTTTTTCATTACTTGCCAAATCAATAAACCAATATTTATAACCCCAAGCACAATGTTGATCCAAGTTGTGATTTTATTGTTTCTTTCATTTTTGAGGTTTTTTTTCGCAATTTTTTTATTTAATTTATTGGCTTCTAAATTTGATTTTGTCAATTGAAATTCGAACTCTTCTTTTTTGATGTTTTTTTCAGCATTAAATATTTCTATTTCCTCTATTTTTGAAAAGCCTCCTTTTTCAATAAATTTTTTGGTTACAATATCTACTTGCATTACGTAAGTATCATTGAATTCAGAATAGTCAAGTATAATCTCAGGATGTTTTCCTATTTTTGAGATATAATATAGTATTTCTTGATTGGTCATTTCTGGGAATACATCTCTGATAACTTCTGTAGCTATGGTAAAATTATCATCAATACCTTCTATCAAGCAATATTTAAGAATAGCATCTTTTATTTGACTTTCGCTCCTTTCTAAATGTGGGTAGGAATTAGCCATTGATAATCTTCAGTTTAGCTTCGTCATGTTCTTTGAAAGCATTACTTATTTGTAAATGCAATTCTAATTCTTCCATATTGTCTGCTTTTAATGTTACACTAAAATCTTGTGCTCGTTGTAGCATTTTTATATAAGCTAATGGATCTTGCTGCCTTGTTAATCTTCGTAAAGCGCCTAAATAATCATCACGATATACGGTTGGAATAATTATTCTTGTTTGCTCTGCTTTGACTAATTCTGCATTCATCATTACTCGAGCAATTCTACCATTACCATCTAAAAAAGGATGGACTTCACTAACCATAAACATAATGTATGCCGCTTTGGCAAATGGGTCTGTAAGGGCTTTATAAAAATCAAAGCCTTTGATTAATGTACCTTTGACTAGTTCGTGGTCAACAAAAAATGTTTCTCCAGCACGATTATTTTTATCTTTGAATTCTCCTGGTTTTTTTGATATTCTGGCTGCCAATAGTAATTGGTGTCTGTATTTTAAAATGGAAATGAATTCCTCTGAAGAAGTTGGAGTACTACTCATTTCGGCTCTATTACTCACTAATTTGTATGTACCCAATATGTCGTGTGAATCTTCATCACGATTTATCATCGGAGTATCAGTTTCAATAATGTTTTTGGCCTCATCTATTTCAAATACCGTTCCTTCAATATAATTAGAAAAATAGGACTCAAAAAAAGCGAAATTTTTAAAAGCGGTGTTGCTCGTATTTCTATCTATAACATTCTTGAATTCTCTTTGTTTTAATTCTTGGAATAAAATTTCAAACAAATCTATTCTTGATTGATCATAAGGATTTCCAAACGCTCTTGCAATGGCTCTTGGGGACGATAATATTTTTGATGGTTGTGTTGATAATAATGCGCTAATTAGTTTGTTTAGTTTCTCAAACTCACTTTGCATATCTAATTTATCAGCAATTACTTTTGCCTTATCTCTGATTTGATTTAGTCCGTCTTCTCCTTTAACTTGTACTATTTTTTCTAATTTATTTTCAAGTTCTGAAATTGTAATTGTTTTGGACTCTGAACCTGATTTTCTAGACGACTGTAGATTTTCTAAAAATGCTCTTTCTTGTTGAGAAACATATAGCTCTCCCGAAAATGAATTGTCTCCCTCAATGGGTCCAATGCCTTCCATAAAACGAATTGTAATTCCGGGTAACTCTATTTTTTTAGTATAAGTGTAAGTAACAAATATTTGCCCTGTAGTTGTTGGCTTAAATTCTATTGCAGAACGATGGCTCAATAATGCACTTGGGTATAAATGACCTAAAATCGAAAATATATTCCTCTTGATAATAACGGCATCCGTATCAGTAAAGTTTGAAGTATAGATACGTGGTGCAATTTTTTTAATTTTACCCGCACTTTCAAGCAATGCAATTTGTTTTCTTACTTTCTTAACGCTCGATGAATAAATAACTTCTTGAAGATGTGTTGGTACAAAATTTTCCATTAGTGATGTCTTAATGGAGTAAAATTAGACTTTATTTTCCACTAAGAAGCAATTATTGGGCTAAATTTTCCATTATAAACCAATATAGTGGTTTGATTGGGTGTTTTTTTCTATTAAGATATTTGATTCAACTAATTATCTTCACGAATTCATTTTTGCTGTTCTTCTTCATCTGAAATACTTGTGTAGATGTTGCCAATGTGAGAAGTATTTTGTCAATACCGTATTTATTGTTCCGAAATTAGGATACTTTGGATAGCGGCGGGGTGTAACAAAAACAGTGAAAATTTGTTACAAAATAATTTCAAATCAAATATTGTTTAAGTTTTTTAAGAACCCCCTCTTGGCTTTTTTTATTTTGGCAATCACTTTGTCATCAGTACTTTGCATAGGTTTTTTTGTTTTATTCTGTCGCAAATATACGAGATATTTGCGACAAAATTACTACTGTATATTTTTCAATTGCGCCCTCCACTTGATGTTTGTTATTTTTATAAATATTTGATAATAAATATTTTGCATCGTTAATGTAGTTTTATTTTGTCACAATTAAAGATACTATTTGGGACAAAATTCGTTTTTTATTTGAAAGAATAGTAGCAAAAGTGGAACTAGATTTTTATGAATTTGTAGCAATAAAAGATATTGCTTAATTGATTAATTATTTTTCGTTTACGGGACCTAAAACGTGTCCGAACATTTTCAATACCTGATTTACTTTAGATAAACTTAAGTTGTCCTTACCTTGTTCAATCTTTCGGATAACAGTTAATGCTATACCAGCTCTCATGGCAAATTCTTCTTGTGTAAGCCCTGATTGTTTTCGTCTCTTTTTTACAAAATCTGCTATTAAATTCATTTTATATGCTTTTGGATATAAAATTAGTAAAAACTATCGAGTTACTTACTTAAATAACAATATTAGGGTCTAATGAACTCAAACTTTACTGTTGTCTTTAACGACTGTGAATATTTTAGAGTAGTGTTAACTGAAAAAAAAATGCATTTCAGAAAAAAAACACACCCCTAACCCCTCTCAAGAGGGGAATTCGCCCCCCGTTAACATTTTACCTTTAGTTGTTTATTGAGTAAATAAGTCGAAAAAACTATTTAATTATACCGTTTGTTATTTCAAATTAGTCCAATAAAAATTGGATAAAATGAAATATACAACGGCATTATAGCAAAACCATTGGACTAAAATATAATGAATAATGGTATTATATGCTTTTACATATAAAAAAGAATTAAAACTGCTAATTATATGTAATTGCGTATAAAATCAATGGAGTTTGCTCCGTTTTTGGCGTTTTTCACTCGTTAGATATTACAAAAGCAGCAGTACACAACGTGAATTTTTTGAAAAACATAAAGCAACAGATGTCTGATTGCAAATGATTATAGTAACGGCTATGACCGCCGCTACTATTTATTTAAACTTTACTTATTATGGTTTAAAGTAATACATCAACTTTTACAATTGTGTAAATGCTCTTTGTAATTTTTTGATGACTTGTAATAAACTGAAAAACAGATAATAAACTTGATTGGTTTATTGTGTTATTATAGGTTTATTGTAATGGTGTTTAGTTGTTTATATTGAAATCACACAGCTGTTATTGAAGTTTTCATTCTCATTGTATTTTATATATCCCAATTGATTGGTAATTAATTTTGTTTTTCCAATGCTAAAATCTTCTACATTACAATGATGATGACCATAGATCCAATAATCGATTTCATTATTTTCTATAACTGATGACATTTCTGTTCCAAAAGCTTCATTTATGTCGCTATGGGCATATTTCTCAGGATAATTGATAAAAGTAGGAGGGTGGTGGGTCACAACAATAGTTGGACTATTTGTTTTAGTTTGGAATGTTTCTTCTAAAAACAATCTGCTTTCCAGATGGAGTTGGTTATAATCTTCAACAGTTAGTCTTTTTTCATTTTTTCGAATTACTCTAAAATCAGATAGACTTTGTTCGATTAGAAATTGTTTTTCAGGCGAAATAAGTGACCATAAGGTTGAAAATACTAGTCTTACTCCATTGATGGTTTTTACTGTATTGTTCAGTAAAGTTACATTGTCTCTGATTTTTTCCTCAAAAGCACCACTTCTTTTGGAAATATCCGAATTATAATATTCGTGATTGCCAGGAATCCAATAGGTATGCTCAAAATGACTGGAAACGTAATCAAAGAATTTTTGATGTTGGTGTATTTCTCTAAAAAGTACAATGTCACCCGCCAAAATTAGAATGTCTCCTTTGGGGATAATCGGATTTTCCAAAACCCATTTTCGGTTGTCTAAAAATTCTAAGTGAAGGTCTGAGCAGTATTGGATTTTCATAACTTATTAGAAGAATGTTTGTCTTAATTATTATTTATAATTGAATCTGTTTCCACCATGGTTTTATAAATTCGATTACTTCATTAATACCTCTTTTTTTGATTTCAATATCCATATTGTCTATAGTGTTTTCCCAAATACGGTGTTTGCCATCCACATACAAATAAATAACATTGGGCATATTCCAGTAAAATTTGAATCCTTCAAATTTAAATTCTAACTCTTTTTTTTGGTTTTTGTAATACTGAAATGAAGGATTGAGTTTGTTTTCATCTACATTAAAGCAAAATTCAAATCGATTCGTTACTTTGATATCCACTTTATCAATATAACTTTTGCAAATAAAGCTATTTTCATCTCCTAACTTACATTCATTATCAAAAACAAACTTCTTGTGGATAAACACTTTATTGAATTGCTTTAATCTGTCCTCGGCTTTTTCTTTTTTAGTTTTCAGAATTTCCATTTCGAAACCTTCTTCGATGGTTTCCCTACTCATTTTCTCGAGTTCGGCACCATTTTTTATTTCAAGAATTTCTTCTAATGCTTCTTCAAATATTTGTTCGTCATCATTGATTTTACCCCAAGCATCCCTTGAATTATTATCTTCAATGTCGATTTTGTGTAATAAAACCCCCATTTCCCTATTATTCTTTTCGGAGTATTCGTAAAGATTCATTGATGCTATAAGTAAATAATTTTCGTTGTAATAGCATTTTGAATGAACGTTGGGATGGTGCATTAAGTTTAAATTATCAATAGCCAATAATTTAGCTTTTTCCTTATCAGATAATTTGTTCTCTCTATAGATAATTATGGTTTCTACGCCACGTTTATTAGCATTTAACAGACAGTTATAGATAGTGTCAGACAATTGCATATAAGGCGTTATTATCACCAACTCTCTTTCCGTTTCGTTTATTATTTTTGGGATCCAGTTTATTAAACCTTTGGTATTTAAAAATTTCGGCATGTCAATATTTTATTTATTACTTCCTAAAAAGTATATTGGGTGTAAGGGTAATAGATTCTTTTGTTCATTGTTCATTTTTGTGTAATATTCCTGCTATAAAGAGCGATAGATTTAAAATGGTAAATCATTCCATTCTTCAATATCATTTGAGTTAAATAATCTATTGATTTCCAAAGTTTCATTAGGAACATCTTTATCCCCTTGAAAATCGTCAATTTCTATTCCTTCTTCTAATGTAAAAGCATTATTTAAATCAAGCTGTGAAGCATAGTCAAATTCATAACTATCAAGTATAGTAGAATTGTTAATACTAATTGCAAGATTTATTTTTTTTGCATCTTCTTTTCGTTTAGTAATGACCTCAATTAAATCTTCTTTATTGGTAATTGAATTAAGATTATAAGTTTGCTTGATGTAATGATCTATACTTTTATTCCAAGATTCATCAATATTTTCTTGAATTCGATTGTAGTATTCAAAATTTGAGTTTTTTGCATTTTCAATAATATCCTTATAGGCTGAATGCTTTGAAATTAAATTTGAAAAAATTTCAATATGATAATAATGATCCATGTTTTTTGAAAGAGATAAAATTAGTTCTTCTAATGGAGCTATAAAATTAGTGAGGTTATTATCCGCTAAATGACTTAAAATTTCAATCAAATTATCTCTATCGCCCCAACTTAGATATTCTAAATTGAAAGCGTTTAAACGTTCAATAACAATTCCTTTTATATCGTTCCATTGAAAAAGCCTTAGTAGTATTACTATAAAATTCAAATCATTATTTCCAAAACCAGTCAAATCTGAAGATATATTATTTAAAATATCAAAAAGTTGAGTTATTCTTTTTTTATCAGAAAAATAAATTCTTTTTGCACCTTTAATATGTTTAGTTGTAATTCTTTCTTTAAACTGTTCAAAATAAATTGCAGACTTTAAAATTGTAATATATTCATCTTTATTTCTTGAAAAATAATCATAAAGAAAATCTTCTATTGAAGGATTGAAAAAGCTATACTCAAATGTCGAATCTCCATTTTTATGTGTTCTATTTATAAATCCACCAACTAGTTCTTTAATGACATTTTCATAAGTATTTCCTTCTTTTACGTAGTTATTATGTTGTATTTCATGATCTAATCTTGCATTAAATGATTCTCTTAGTCTGTTTTCAAAAATGACATATCTACCTCCTAAAGAATAAAGAGTAGAAAGTAATAATCTTGCGTTTGAAGAAATTTGATTTACAAAAGGTTTTTCCCAGATTAGAGAAGGGTTATTTAAAAAATTCATTACAACTTCATTATATTCAGCATTTGGTTCTATTCGATCTTTGTCTGTAAAATATTCTATTACACGAGGATTATAAAACTTATGTTTAATTACTTGCCAATAAAATTTATCTTTAAAAAAAGTAGACTTTTGTTCTTCAACTAATTGAGAAAAATAAATATGATTGTATAATATTTTTGCTTTGTCAATATCTCTATAATCTTCAATATTCACCTCGTGATTAGAAATATCAATTTTAGAATCTCCAATTTTTTCTGAAGCCTCCTTTGCCTGATTTAATATTGTGGTTCTACAAGTAAGAATTAATTTTTTCTGCTTATCACTTTTAACTCTTTCAATAAAGTTTACTATTGCCGAATCGGCATTTCTAGAACTCTTTAAATCCAATGTGATAGTGCCTAAAAAATCATCAAAATAAAATACTTGTTTTTTTTCTGGTAAAAATAAATCTTCGGCTTCAGTTATTTCTCTTACATAAATAAGTTCAAAATCTTTGGCAAGCAATTGATAAGTTAGCATATTTGCTAAAGTAGATTTTCCAATTCCTGGAGCACCTGTTATAAGGATAAAATTATTTCTGTTAAGAATATCTACAGCATTCTTATGTGTCTTATTAGGAACAAAAATGCTAATATTTTTTTTAATTTTTTCTTCAAAAAATTCGGATCTTCCTTTTATGCCATTTTTTAGAATTCTTTTTAAAATATTGGTGCTTGAAAGCCAAAGCTTAAAGTGAATTTCTTCAATTTTAGGATTATTTCTAAGAAAACTATTTATATCGTTTTTTCCTAATATATCATCAGTAGAAATTATAAATGGATTAAAAATAGTTTTAATCTCTTCTTTGTCTTTTGGGGATAGCTGCAATGATGTTACAAAAATATACCTCATAGGATTTAAAGAAATTACTTTTTGAAGTTCGTTTGTTTTAAGCTCAGTCTTAAGTTTAGAGATTCCAGAGCCTATAAAATGCTTTATTTGAACAACAATTTCGTTTTCATCATTAACTGTTGAGTATCTCAAGTCTATGCCTTTATCTGGACCGGGTTTAAAAGATTGAAAATTAAAACCTAGTTTTTTTGACAAAATATCCCTTGCCAATTCTTCTAAATCTCTATCGTTTAATGTTGAGAAATCATAATTTACCATCTCGCTATTGAATATTAAATATGATTAATTTAGTGATTTTAAATTCACCCTTTTTTGAGATAAATTATAATTTTTGAATTTATATCTCATAAATGCTGACATCATGTCTTCATGAGTTGAAATGATAATTTGATTTTGGTTGAATTCATTTCTCAATAATTCAATAAATCCAACAACATTTAATTCATCCATGGTCTGAACGGGATCATCTATTAATATGATTTTATTTTGTGAATATTTTTTATGCAATGCAAGAGTAAATGATATTATTAAAGCCGATAATTGACCCGAACTCATTGAGAAGACCGCATCAAAAGTTTTTGTTGGATTAGTTTGAAATCGTATTCCATTTTTATCTGAATAAATAAATAATCCTAAGCCACCTTGAAAATCTTGCATAATCCTTCCAGAATAAATATGAAAAATTATTTCAATATCTTTTATTACCTTTTTTTGATATTTTTTAAGAGAACTTTCGTAAATATCTTTTAGACTTTTTAACTGTTTACTTAAATTTGTGGCATTATTAAATTTCTCTTCTTTAAGTTCTAAATCTTCTTTTTTTGTAATTAAAAATTCATTTTGAAGCAATGAATATTGATACTTTAAATAATCTGTTTTTTTCTTTATATTATCTACATCTAAAAGATTAATATTTTCAAATTTATTATCGAAAAAATCATTAAAATATTCTTTAAAATATACTTCAATATGTTCAGTTGCAACTTCTTTTTTGTCCAATTTTAAATCTGAAACTAATTTCTCAAAATCAATTTCACTATCAATGCTTAGGAGTTCATTTAAATACGGATTGTAATTAAATTTAATTTTGTCAAAGTTTTTTGTAGTACTATTAAAACGAATATCTTCAAAAGTTACCAGCTTATTTATAAATTCTGTATCAACTTTATTTTCCGATAAATCGAGATTAATTGATTCAATAATTTGACCAATTATTTCTTCTTTAAAAGCTTCAAGATTATCATTAAAAAGTTTATTTTTTTCTCCAGTAATCTTTTCTAAATTATCTGATTGCAAAGCTATATTTCCTAACAAATCTTCAATATCATTCCATTTATGACCACATAGAAAACAAGAACCTGAAGTTAATTCTTCATCTTCCTCTTTTAATTTTTCGATATTCTCTTTTAATTTTTCTCTAGATTCATTAATTCTCGAATAGATACTATCTAATTTATCTAATTCGTCAACTTGTTTTTTTAATTCATCTAAATAATCATTAAATTCATCTATCAAATCAGAGTCTAAAAAAGTCATGTCTTCAAAGTCATATTCGAAAAATTCATCTTTCAAATCATCTATTGAAAATTCGCTTAATCTCTCAGAATAATTTAATTTCTTATTATAGTTTGTTTTACTTTGTAGTAATTCTTCTTTTTTATCAATAAAAGAAAAATACCTACAAAAGTCCTTGATTAACTCTTCATTTCGTATTAATGTATCTATTGTTTCATTATGTATAAAATCACTAAAAAGGGGTTTATTATTAACGAAATGATTTAGCCTTATTAATATCCCTTCTTCTTGGAGTAAACTCTTTTGATTATAGGTTTTAAAGTCATAATTCGGCTCATCCCATATAAAGTTTTTTTCAGGAAACAACCTAAAATATTCTGTTTCGATGAACTCTTTGGCGAGTAAATCTTGAATGTCTTTTATTTCCTTTTTTAAATTGTCTAAAACTAACTTTACTTCTGAATTACATAGTCCATCTATTTTTTGCTTTATCTTTTTTATTTTTTCAATTTTATTTTCAAATTCTGAAACATTAAATAAGTGTGAAATATGTAGCTTCCTATTTTTATCTTGATTTTTGAGAAGATATAAACTATCCTCTTGTTCAATATAGTTTAAAAACTGAAAATTTTCTTTATAATTGGCACCTAAAATTTCACTTAAAAACTCTTCTTCATTTAAAATTAAATTCTTTTCAAGAGACTCGAAGTTTTCTTTTTGATATAAATGATATTTTGAAAAATCAATACTATTAGTAAGCTCATCTCTTTTTGCAAATCTTTCCAAATAGTATGTATTTGAACCTTTACTAAACTCTATGCAAATCGAAATATCACCAGTAGCACCTTCATTATAAAAAGGATGTTCCTCGTATGATTCTCTACCATCTACTATAAGCTTATCCAATGCATTGTATCTCCTAATATTTCCAGTAAGCAATAGTTCAATAGCATCGTATATTGTAGTTTTACCAAATCCATTAGGTCCATCAAATACAAGTAAATCTGATGAATCAAAATTAATATTTCTCTTTTTAAAAACTTTAAAATTATTTATTGTGATTCTATTAATTTTCATCTTGATTCAGTACTATTGTTAATTGCTCATAAATTTCATCTTGTGATAAATTCTCAATATCACTTATAGACTCATTAAAAACATTTTCGGATAAAACATCATTTATTGCTTTAAAATCACTACTATTTACCTTAATTGTATTATTATCTGTTAACGCTAATAACCCATTTTCTTGACTAACTTTAATATTAATAAAAGGGATTTTGTGACAAATTCGATATAATAATGATTCAAAATTATTATTATTTATGTTTGTCTTATGTTGCTCAAAAACCTGATTTGATAATGCTTTTTTTTCCAAAAACTGCTTGTAATTTAATCCGCTATCTTGAATTGCTTCTACTAATTTTTGTTTCTCTGAGTCTGTATATATTAGTACTTGTTTTTTAAACAAATATGGATTTTCCTCAATATCGATTATTTCATTTTTATTTATTTCATCAAAATTGGTTTGCTTATACAGAATTAATAAGTTCGCGTTTTTATCAAACCATTCATTGTCAATAAGTTCTTTAGTCTTTGCAAAGTAATTGGACTGATTTTCAATAATTTAGGCTAAATCCTCCACTTCAATAACTATCCAATAACTATGAGTATTCTCATCTTTAAAATAATATACTGTACCGAAATCAATAGTTTGATTTTCTAATCCAATATCACTAAATAATTCATTAATTATTGTTTTCATTTAATTTCGTTTTTGCTTGTTCTAAGTCTATAAGTGTGATTTTTCGCCAATTTGTGATTTTATCATAATTGTCATTTTCGATTTTGAAAATATTTAAGGCTTCTACCTCCAGAGAATCTACTTGACAACCCTCAGTAACTATATAATCACTATTAAAGGGAGTATCAATTAATGTGTCTAATGCAACATTGATAATCTTCTCGCTTATATTCTTCTTACTATTTGTTGTGTTTGATACGTTTATTGTTGAGGGGAAATATCTTTTATTATCTGTACAAATCCAGCCTAATTTATTTATTACATCCTTGTCAGAATCTCTAATTTCTGTAAGTATTAATACTAAGGCACCTTTAAATTCGTCTATAAATAGTGAGTTATCTTTATATTCTTGTAATGTTGAAAATTTAACAATTCTATGAGGCATAATATTTTGCAAAAATTTTTCGAACTCAATTTCATTTAGACCATTAAAATATATCAAATAGTTAGATAATTTTTCTTTGATATCGTTACCTATATCGTCTTCAATTTCTAAACAATATTCCTGAAAATATCGATTTAAATCTATCTTGATTATTTTGTTGAAATATTGCTTATTTACCAAAGTATAGTTTAAATCGGTATTAATTATTTCTTTAAAGCTAATCAGAGAGATGGTATTTATGTAAGCCGCTTTATTTAAGCTAAAACCATTGGGTAGATGATTTTGAGCATGAATATTTACAATATTTTCGGTAATTAAATATTCCAGGTTATTGGCTAATGTTTCTATATAGATATTATTGTTTAAGTGATTTAGATTAAATTTATTAAGACAAGAAACTAAAATTAAATTGATTTTTTCCTGTAAATTCTCGATTCTACAAAAAGATTCTCCATCATATTCATAAATAACAATGCTCGGATGTAATTGTTCAATTTCAGCCTTACTTTTTTCATTATTTGTTGCTAAATGAAAATAAGCATCTTTTTCACAGGGAAAAGTTATTTTTCTGTTTTCAAGTTTCTCAAAAGCTTCCTTGTATCTTAAATAATAATGGCTTTTAACAGCTTTTACTTGATGAAGACTAACTGGTATAACAGCTGCATTTACGTCGTATTTTATTATCGCAAAATCTTCCAAAGAATCAAGTTGTAGAAACAATTCATCAATATTATCATCTTCAAATATTAATTTCAAAACATGATAAAGCGCTATTTTACCTTGATAAATAAAGCCATTCCATGTATCAGCTGCAGAATGAATATCGTTGGGATCTATTAATTGCATTTAAAGAATTGTTTTTATTGAATTAAGTATCAAATTTATTTTTGCCATTTTATAATAATGTTAGATAATATGATCTATCTTCTAATATGTGACTTATTTTGGAATTATCATTATTAATTCATCCACGGAAGGTTTTCAACTTTAGCACTTGTAAAAAGGTTTTCTGAACAACGATTACAATAATTACCTTTAAAATTTAATACCTTTAGTAAAGCCATTTCAATATACCAGATGCAAAGTTCAAGCGCTTCTTGTTTAGACTTGTTTTCAATATTACTTAATTTTATCCTTTTTTCTTCTTGTGAGTGAACTATCGCATTTCTTATTTGAACTACAGCTTCTGGAGCATCAATTAACTTTTCAGACTTTAAAAAGTTTTGTAATGATGTAAATTTTTTAGGGACAGTATAATTAATATCTAATTGAGAAATCAATAATCTTATTTTATTAGCGGCATTAATATTTTCTGAATCTTTACCCAATAAAAGTTTTTTGTTTTCTACTATGTACCAATTATATAATAATTCTAATGCAGTCTGTGCCATTATAATTGAACCCTCAATAAAGCCACTGCTTTTATTACATTCCAGATACCAATGAACTGCTGTGTTTAATACATCTTTATTATTCTTATTTTTCCATTTATCACTAAATACCTGCCAAAGCTCACTCAAACCATCAATAGAATGTGAATTAGTCCAACTTGGTAATGTGTCATAAGTATCAACGTAGTAATTGGAATAATCAACCCAAATAGTATCTTCCTCATGAATCCCGTGTATAAATAATGTTGATGTACGTCTACCATTTAAAAAGCTTAAAAACACATTTAAGCAATGTAAAATCTCCCTTGAGTTTTGAAATGTAAGAGTTCCTTTTTTTACTTTTAATTCTCCTGAATATAAGATAAAATATCCTCCACTTTCATTAAGGGAATTGATAGATTTTTTGTAATCCGCACACTTATCAATAACAATCGAATATTTATCATTATCTAAAATTATTCTGTTTTTATATGTGGTTCTATTTGTTTCTGTTATTCGTTTTACTGGCATTCCTAAGAATTCTCGGAAATTTGGAACACAAAATTTTAATTTATCTACCGCTACAGTTTTATCTCCAATTATAGTTGAATGCTGAAATTCACCTTTAATTTTAATCTCATTATCAATGGAAAATTGAGAGATAAAACCTATTCCTAAATTGTTTCCATTAAAAATAACATCAAAATATTCAATAGTATTTATAATCTTAATTATTGTTTCAGAGCATTCTACTGTTTTACCAGAGAAAACAACACCTTTATGTGGAAGCCAATTATATTCTATCTTCCCATTAATTTTGATTTCTTGTTTATCGTCTTTGATGCTAAATTCTCCTTCAAATATTCTTATTGATTGATTAGCAATTTCCATTTGAATAGGGGATTCCAAAATGTCGTCCGTTCCACTCATTAGTTCTGATATTAAGTCATCCATATATTTAAATATTATTTTTTTGAAATATTTTCATCTAATGTCTTTTGAAATTCTGGAGATCGCTCAATGTCAAGAGATTTTCGGGTCTTGTTTAGTGATTCTAATAGTTCCTCGTTCTTGTTCGTATAACTGACCTTTAATTCATAATATGAGATTGCTGCGTTGACAACTACTTTCGTTACATCAACTTGCTTACTTTGCGAATTACCTGTATGGCAGAAATTCACAAAATGCTCACAGTTAAAGATTGTTGGATTGTAAATTTCATTTGCTTTTTCCTTTGCTCGTTGGAGAATTAAATTACTTTGAAAAGAATTGTTAATATATCTCTCAACTTTATAATTATGTTGGCCGTTCAAAAAATCATTAAATGTTATACATTCCACTCCATTAGTATTATTTTCTATTACCCAAAGTATGTTTCTTCTGTCAAAACCATAAACGATGGCAAAATGTTTGTAAATATTTAATGTATTTTCTATCGGACGGGATAAAATAGAACCTGTAAAACCAATAATATTATTAACAACAAAACTATTGTTAGCTAATTCCGGTAATTCGTTCAATTTGTAACTCTTATCTTTTCTTATAATTTTTGTCATATCATTCTTTAGTGAGGCTTGTTAATTTTTTAAAATACAATTACTAAGCATTTTATTTACAGATTGCATATCTAGAAAAACCGATTTTGCTTTCATCAGAATATCATTTATTATTTTCTGAGAAAATCCTATTTGTTTCGAGAGTTCAATACAAACAATATAATCTATTAAAAATGAAATGTAAAGCAATTCAAATTCCGTAAAATAATCTGTTTGATTTTTATTACCGTGAACAAAAAAATCTCTACTTCTAATAATTTTTTTAATGTAATTATCTAAATCTGCATCTTCAATATTCATAATATTCAGCAATATTCCTTTATGCTCCAAAAAATAGCGCTCTAAAGTTGGTTTTGAATATTTAATGCCAAACCTTTTATTGTATGCTTCCAAAGTAGCCAACGAGTTAGTAAATCTTCTACTATGACTTACTTTTTTTGAGAGTAAATTTTCAATAATGATATCAGCACAAAATCGAATATCTTCATTTGTAAACCATATATTTAGAATTTTATCTAGGTCATCTTTGACATCTTCATAAGCCAATGAAGTAAAGCTCATAGTATCATCATGAGTTAAAGAATCATTAAAATATAATGAAAACCAATTCCCACAACTTAAACATTTTATCAGAATAGATTTAAAGTGACTCGATTTACCATAATAAAAGAGTAAAAATTTTTGAAAAGTTCGGTATAATTCAATGCATTCTAAAATTGTAAGCTTACTTTCCGAAACAAATGATATAAAACCAAGGTTTATAAAATTAAATGAACTAAGGTCTGATGCGTAGTTTGTTGTTTTAATAATCTCAACTTGGATTGACTTTTCAACTATTTTAATTTTATGATTTACATCATCAGCTTTTTCAATGTTATTATCATCGTAATTAAACAAATGAAAACTCCTAATCCAATTGTTGAGAGCATCATTGTCTATTTTAAATTCTTTGATTCTTAAAGTAAGAGGATTTATAATATGATTAGATGATGCAAATGTATATTCCGGATTATATTTTCGATGAAAAATTAAACCTGATGAACTTGACTTAATTGAGTTGTTTATAAATGTCATAAACCCCAAGCCGTTAAAAGCACCATATAAAAGGTCTCTTTTATACTCTGAATTTTTACTTGCTAAATTAGTCTCTAGATATACTTCTCCATCAATAAATTCTAAAACGCAAAAGTGTTTAGTATTTTCATTTTCAGGTAACCATATTTCACCATAATATTTTGATTTATCAAACATATTTAAACTAGCTATTTTCAACAATACTAATCTCCTCCTCACTCAAACCATACAACTCATAAACCATTTTATCAATTTCCTTATCTGTTTTATCAATTTCTTGTTTGAGGGTTTGGGCTTGTTTTTTGTAATCTTCAAAAAGATCCATCCATTCGATTTCGTTTTTTTTGGTAAGTTGATTACCTTCGACTGTTTTAATGGCTTTGTTAAGTTCTTTGATAAAATCTACAAAGGCTAATTCCTGCCAGTTTTTAAGTTTTATTGATAACTTATCAAGTTTGTATTGCCCTGAAAAATAGGCAATAAACTTTTTATTAATTCCTTGTAAATCTTTTTTAAATACTAAAATCGTATCGACTCTTTCTGAAAGGTAATTCAAGGCTTCGTCACTTATTCTATCAGGTAAGGGGAATTCCAGAATGTTATTCACATTCAATTTTGGAAAGGCTTGTCTATTTAGATTAACATTTGTTGTTTTAAAGTAAGTTGAACATACATTTGTTGTAAGTATAGCAAGTATTGGTTTTAAATAATTCAAATACCCATCTTTGGGAGTAAAGTTGAATACATCAGTATTATTAATTATCACTTCCTTTACATATGTTGCATCGATTGTTTTTTTCGAAAAAATTCTATTTACAAGTATCCTTGGAATCGAAAAAATTTCAAATTTCCTCGGTGCAGCTAAATTTTTGCCATACTTAATAAATGAGTTTTCAATTTTTAGATTATAACGCTGAACATTTCCTGATCCAATTAACTGAAAGTATGTTTCATCAATTTTAATATCAGAGTGATATATTCGTTCATCCATCATTTCTCTTGTTTGAGTTGGAGTCCCTTTTCCTTTTTCGTAAGGTTGCATCCCTTTATATCCGTTAACAAAGTCTCCAATTGTTTTTTTGCCTTTAAGATTTAATTTTTTATCAAACGAAAGATTGATATCAGAACTTATATCTTTAAATACCATCAATTCTTCAAAAGCCCATATTCGTCCATCTAAGGCTGTTAACCTTTTTTCGATATTATCTAATGACTTGCTTATTGAAAAAACATGAGTCCTTTTGGGAAACTCATCAGCTTTACCTTTTTTTCCTGTCAAAATCAGAGTATCAACAGTAGCGTCTTCAAATACTCTAAAAACATTCACTATTTCCAAACAATTATTTAAAAGAAATACTAACTCTCTTAATTTTGAATCGTATTTTGTAGACAACCAATAATTAGGAATAATAATAGAATAGATTCCTTTTGGTTTTATAATTTTTATAATTTTCTCTGTAAAGACTGCGTAAGTATTGATTTGATATTCGGCAGTTGAATAATTTTTATAGATATATTCTTTTGTTCCTTCATCTAATGCATGAGATTGCACATAAGGCGGATTTCCAATAATAACATCAAAACCACCATTCGCAAATACCTCCGGAAATTGTTCTTGCCAATTAAATGCTTTATCTCCGGCTATGGTTTTACTCTCAATAAGTGAATTACCACATTTGATGTTGTTGTTTAAGCTCGTTAGCTTACGTTTGGGTTGAGCTGTACGAAGCCATAATGATAATTTCGCAATTTCTATACTCTCTTCGTTTAAATCTACTCCATAGATATTGTGTTCCAAGATTTGGTTTTCGATATCCGGGAAAGCAAAGCCACCGCCAAACAATTGTTTGTTCAGTTCATCTATATAAGCGTGTTCTTTTATTAAGAAATCTAAAGCCTGATTCAAGAAAGCTCCAGAGCCACAAGCAGGATCACAAATAGTTAATTGTAAAAGCCATTCTCGATAGTCTTTGAGTTGTTGCTCCAATTTGATGATGGTTGTTGCTTGGCGGTTCTTTCTACCTTTTGCATACTCCTCATCAACAATACCTAATTCTTGTTTTCTCTCGGTACAAAGTTTACTAATTGTGTTATCGACAATATATTTGGTAATGTATTTTGGTGTGTAGAAAACACCGTCTTTCTTACGTTTTGTTTTTTGCTTGTCGAAATCGGTTCCTTCGATTTCGGCATTGACACTTTCGATTTCGTTTAGTGAGTGTTCAAAAATGTGCCCTAAAATGTTCACATCAACTTGACTTTCGAAATCGTAGGTGGAAAGTTTTTTAGTATGACGGTATAGTAAATCATCATCAATGATAACGGCATCTAATATGGTATCGGGTTGGAACAATCCACCATTATAGGCGAAGATTTCTTCTTTTTTGTCAGAACCTTTTCGACCAGTATCAAGATACCCGAAGTATTGTTTGTATCGGTCATACAATGGCACCACCATATCCAACTCTTCCAAAGCTTTCCATTCTTTGAGAATGGTTGAAATGGAGTTTGGAGCCAATAATCCACGATCTTCTGCAAATAGTATAAAGAGAAAACGGTCAATTAGTTTTTGTGATTTTTTGAAGAGTGTCAGCTTTGAGGTTTTCTCGCTTAACTCCATCAAAATTACATTATTCCTGTTTTGTTTTACCAAATCACGATATAACTCCCGCTTGAATAAAGAATAATCCCCATAGAATTTTTTAGTGATGTTTTCTTCTTCAACAATGGAAGCTTCTTTTATCGTTAAAGGTTTGTTGGAAAGAATATTGTCTTTAGCCAAACAGAGATAGAAGATTTCGAATTCATTTTGGGTCAATGTAAACAGGTTGAATTCCTCATAGTCCACCGCATTATTGATATAGAACCTCAACTTCTCGAAGTTGGATGTAATCACATAAATACATCCTGTTTGATTGGCTTTGTAATCAAAGGCTTGTTGGCGGATGCTTTCAAGGTCTTTGGTATTGGTTCCTTTGAGTTCGATAACGGCGAGTGCATTGCCGTCTTTCAAGATGGCTCCATCGACTTTTTTAGAACCTTTTATATTTTTGAGTTCGGTGGTTAGGTTGAACTTTGGTGTAGGATTTACGGTGTAACCCAATATATCAACGAAAAGTTCGCGTAAAAATCCTTCCTGGAATTGTTCTTCCTTACTGTTTCGGATGTTCTCCTGAATGCTTGGATTGTGGAAATACTTGCTGTACTTTTTATAGGCTTTTAGGACTGAATCTTTATCTTGTTGGCTTAAATATTTTTTGAGAACTGAAGGCTGAAATAATGACATCGGTAACGCTTTTATTAGATTACCAAAGTAGGGATTTTTTTATGAATATCGCTGGGTATATTTGAAGGAGTTTTGAACAGATTTATTGATTGAATTTTATATTATGTATTATAAATATATTTAACTCCCATATCAAATATGAGAGTTGAACAATCCACAATATTAAATTTTAAAGGCATCAATATAGCTTTGTAAATCACACAAATAAATTAAGTCTTCTTCATTATCTGGAATCTGAGCCAAATGTACTAAGTTGAAGTTTTGATTGTAAATCAACACAGGATTTATCGAAATGCGCCCAATGCGACGTAACAGATTGTTTCACTGCGCTCGCAATAACGTTAGCGTTTGTCTTTTATGGTTTTATCGTAAGCTATAAGGTTTATAGTTTACTCACGCCTTGTTTATTGCTTTTTGGTGTTCGTGATTATGCAATTCATTTTCGTTTGTCTGTTGAATGTTTATCATATTCTATCAAATTACATAATTCTTTCAATCGACTTCGTACTCGATTACCATACTGATTTTCGATTTCTTTCGCTAAATCAAAATTAACAATAACGGAATTAAAGGGAACATAAAATTTGAGTAAGGTATGGTTGTATTTGTTTCAATTGTATTCAATATTGTCTAAGCCAAAACCAGTGTTTTTGGCTAATTTTACGCCCCTAAAGAGTTTGGAAATAATAGGGTTTTTTATTGGAAACCGGAATATAAAATCCCAAGGTTCATAACCCTGAAGTTGTTATTCCAACTGTTTTAATTCCTTTTCAATAAAGGCTTGCAATACTTCTTTGCTAGGCAGTTGCAGTAAATATTTAGATACAAACAGTTTTTCGTCCATTCCCGAAAGGGCATATTCCACCAGTTTTGTTCCTTTTTGGGTACATAACAAAATACCTATTGGTGGATTGTCATCGGCCTGTTTTACTTCTTCTCTATAATAGGAAACATAAGTATTGAGCTGTGATAAATGTTCATGCTTAAATTGATCCGCTTTCAGTTCTATTAAAACATGACATTTTAAAATTCGGTGATAAAAAACTAAATCTACAAAATAGTATTCCTCATCTATAAGGATTTTCTTTTGCCGTGCCTCAAAGCAAAAGCCGTTTCCGAGTTCTACAATAAATTCCTGTAAATGGTTTATCAATGCTTGTTCGAGTGTGTTTTCTTCAATTAAATTGTAGCTGCCTAATTTTAGAAAATCAAAAATATAATGGGATTTTATAGAATCTATAGGGCTCGAAGGTTCTATTTTTTGCAACAATTCTTCGAATCCTGCAGCTGTACTTTGAGATAAACCGACTCTTTCAAAAGCAAGTGAATGAATTTGTTTTTTTAATTGTGCAACTGAGGGTTGCGTTTTTAAAATTAACAATTCATAAAACTGTCTTCGTGTTGGGTCTTTTATTTTGATGAGTTCAAGATAATGACTGTATGAAATTGATGTTACGGCTTTAGTATTAAAGTTATTGTGTTTGTTTTGAGTATTTTGTAATTCTGCGGATGGCATCCGCAAAATGTTTAGCTCGTTTAATTGCAATTTTGCGGTTGGCAACCGCAAAATGTTTTCAGCAATTAAATGAGCATATTTTTGATGGATAATACTTGCGTAAAAAGGATAAGTGGTGTAGAATAATCGACATCTGGCTAATTCAGATGCGGCTAACCCTTTTAGATTTATTGTTTTGGCTAATTTTGAAATTAGTTTATCACCATAAGTTGCCCTGTCTTCGCCATTTTGTTCAAATTCTACAATATAAAACCCAACCAGCCAATTACGAACGGTCATAGAAATATTAACTGCTTTTACCGCTTCTTGTTGTAAAACGGCGTGTGTGTGTTGAATGGATTCGGCTAAAGAATCAAAATTTATCATAACATTGTTGTCTTATAGGCTAATAATTTTTTCGTTTATGAATTGGGCAGTTATCGACTGCCTAATGTTTAACTTAGCGTTTGTCTTTTACATTTTTGCCATAAACGAAGCCGCTTATTATAGACTTACTTCTTGTTTTTTTTGTGTTTAGGATTCAATGTCATTAAGTTAAGCCATTGTATCGAGAAGTCTTCGTTACACAGGAGTTCTCGATACTTCGTAGAAATTTTCTATCGCAAATTCCTACACAACTCGAACTGACGAATCTTTAACCTTAATGACATTGCGTTCGACTTGACAACATGGGTTATTTATATTTATCCGTTAAGGGAACGACATTGGTTCTGGATTAAGCCATTTATTTTCGTTTGTCTGTTGAATGCCTATCATACGCTATCAAATTGCATAATTCTCTCAATCTGCTTCTTACACGATTACCATACTGATTTTCGATTTCGGTTGCGGATAGGTTAGTGGTGATATGGGTTTGGATTTTTTTGCCAGTAAATATTTCGTAACGACTTAATAGTATTTCGGCCATTACATTGCATTCGTTTCCGAAATATTTAAGGTTGTTTTCTGTTCCTAAATCATCGAAACAGATGGTTTTGGGTTCGGATTGATAGAGCTTACCCTTGCTATATTTGTGGATGATTTCATAGCCGTCCTGTATGAATTCGAAACTGATGTCGCGGCACGGTTTCACGAAAAATTTGTGCTCGGTAGGAGTGAGGTATTTCATTAAATTTAATAATGATGTTTTTCCACAGCCAACAGGTCCAGATAGCATTACTCCTTTGTTGGGGTTGATGTTGAATTGAAAACAAGTTGCTTCATCTTTGAGAAAATAGGCTATGAGTTTGAAAACAATTGGATGGTCACTTTCTAGGATTTTGAAATGATTTCCGTATAGTTCCACTCCTTTTTTTTCGAGCCAGATTATTACTTCTTCGTAATTGTAGTGGGATTTTATTTCTGTTTCCATTTTTTGAAGTTGCTAAGGTTCTGAGGGACTAAGATGCTGAGGTGAATTGGGGGGGATTACGACTCTACCATCAATTTCATTAAGGATTAAGTGATATTAAAGTTAGTGAAATTACCACCCCGCCTTTCAGGCACCCCTCCAAAGGAGGGGAATTAAAGAGGTTCTGAATAGTCTTTTTTAGTTATTGTATTGAGGTGTTTTGCCCTGTTTGGTCTTTCATTGGTGTTGAATTTATTTGCGTTTAGCATCCAGTTTTGTGCTGCAGCTGTCCAATCGACCATTGGGGTTTTGCCACCAACTAACCAACCATTACTGGAGAAATAATTGAAGAATTTTTGGGCTTCGAGTTCCGGGAAGTTTTGTTGTTGGAAATAGGTTTTGACTTCATCAAAAATTGGGACATTTTTTTCTTTTTCTTTTTTCGCGGAACTTTTTTCTTTTTCTAATTTTTCTTTTTCTAAAATTGAATTGTCATTTTCAAAATTTTGAGAGTGCTCACCCAAGTTTGAAATGTTTAAATTGTTTGTTTTGTTTATATAGTTTATAGAAGGTACTAGCGCTTGTTCAATACCTGTCCCAGTACTTGTTTCTTGCTTGTTCACGACCTGTCCAAGATTTGGTAAAATTTTTTCGCTGTTGCTTACTCTTTTTTGAACTGGCTTTAAGTCTTCTGAAAAATTGAAAAGGATTACCATACTGCCTTTATATGGATTGAATGAGGGTTCATATTTGAGGTATCCTTTTTCGTTTAGTTCTCTCATGCACTTGTGATAGGTTGCTTTGGAACAAATTTTACTAATTCGCATTACCTCATCTCGGGTTATGCTTATTGGATTTTTAAAACGGTTTACATTCCAAAACTGAAATAATGCAATGTATAAACTGATATGAGTAGGGTTGAGGTTCCGATCTTGGACTATGCGGTCAAAGAATCCGGTTAGGTGTTTTATGTAATTCATGAGAAAGTGTTCAGTGTTTAGTTTGATTAACCGCAAGGAGTGCGAAGTTGACGAGATTAGTTCTTCAATTCGGGCGAAGCCCTCGTGTACTCCTTTGTCGGGATTGACATTAATGAAGGAGTCCCTCGACTGCGCTCGGGATGACAATAATGATGATTATTTGAATAGAGTAGGTGTATTACTGACTTTGTTCTTTTCCAGTAATTTATCGATGTCTTGATTTGCATAATAAATAATGCCGCCAATTTTGGTATAGGAAAGTGTTCCGTTTATACGGAGGTTTTGAAGTGTTCCGGGAGAAATGTTGAGTAATTTCCTGACTTCTGTTGATTTTAGCCATTTTTTGGACTGCTCGTTTTTTTCTTTTAGTATTTCTCTAAAATCTTCTAAAAGAGATTTACGGAATTCATAGAGGTCTGCTTTGGTGAGGATTTCGATTGCCATAACTTTCGTTTTATATTGTTATGGTACAAAATTGTTGGTATTGGTTGTTTTTATATCACAAGTGGTTCACAAGTTGTGAAGATTTTTTTTTACAATGGTGTATTTTTCTTTTGTCTTGATACAAAAGAAACAAAAAATCAAGCCTGCAAATGAAAAGCTTGAAAACTACCTCGAAGTTCCGTTCCGCACCCCGAGCCGTTCGTCCTGCGGACTCAACTCGCGGAGTGCTGCCACTTTACTTCTTCGTTGTTTTCTATGCTTTTTATTTAAGGGCGAGGAGAAGTGGAAGTTTAGTTGGATTTTGCTCTATTACTCGACTCGGGGGTCACTCACTGCGGCCAAGGCAAAAATCCTTACCGTGATTTTCCGGTATGGCAACTATAAGGGCGGGTAGAGCAAGGACAAACCTAGGATGTTGTTGACTTCTTAATTTACTGATGAAATAGGTGGGAGAGAGGCCGGTTCGGTTATTGAAGGCTCGTGTAAAGTTTTGGGTGGAACCGAAGCCGGATTCTTCACCCAATGCCTTGTTGGTGTAATTGCGGTATTTGTTTTCGTTTTTGAGTAATTCTATAATATGGTCAATCTTTAAATTGCTGATATAGTCAACGGTTCCTTTGTCACGATAGCGTGCAATAATTTTTGAAGCGTATTTCATATTGGTGTTTAATATTGAAGCCATTTTTGCCAAAGTCATGTCTTTTTCGAGGTATTTTTTATTGCGTTCAAATTTTTCCAGATTTTTTAGAATTGCTGCAATCACTTCGGGATTGATATCGAGTTCGGTTTCTTTACTGGTATTGTTTGAAACCAATGATTGGGTCGTTTCGGGTTTGCGATTCATCAACTGTTCAAATAATCTTTTATTTTTATAGTGTCTGTGCACCAGTACCGCTATGATTACTGTCATTATGGTAATTATAATGCAGACTACAACTGTCCAGTATTGTTCAATGTTTCTTTGAGTTTGAAGTAATTTTTTTGTATCGTATTCTTTGTGTATTTTCCCTGAAAGGTATTTGTAATCCTTAAGCAGCACCTGGTCTACTTCTAAAAGGGCAGTGACATAATATAACTCTAATTCTTTGTCGTTTCGTTGCTGATAATAATCAATTAATATTTCATAGGCTTCCCGTAAATCAGGACGTATATACTTTTGTTTTTGGAAAGCTTCATCTATCTTTTTTAAGTAGGGTAATGCCTTTTCCTGCAACTTTTGAGCCCAGTAGCTTTTACCGATGTAAAAATAGGCCGTCGTTTCGTTTGTAAAGTCTTTATTATCTTTCACAGCAGGCAGTGCCTTTGTCAATTTCTTTATTGCGTCAGTATAATTGTGTTTGAAATACTGGTTTACCCCTTCGGAATGGATGAAGTAGGGCTCCATTTCTAAATTTTTAAAGCGCAGACCCGCGGTCAGCCCCGTCTGATTGATCTGGCTGCACAGCTTATATTTACCTATACGGTTGTAACAAAGCCCTAAAGAGTGAAGTGAATTTAGATAGGCACGGTCATTTTTTTCCTTGAAATAGCTGACACATTCTTGAAATAATGCTGTTGCCTCATCGTAAAATCCAAGGTAATATTTGATCTGAGCAATAACATATTTTACTTTATATATTAGGTAGTGGTTGTTTGTCTTTGAAATGTATTCGTCTGCTATCAGGTAGCTGTCGAGGGCATTCATGTGCTCTTTACGATCGAATTGTACAATCCCTTTTGTCATGTAGCCCGATCCGATTAATTCCATGTCGGCTGTCCGTTTCGCTGCTGTCAGCATACTATCGGCATATATAAGTTGTAGCTTTTTATCGCTCGTATAAATTAAGGCTTTATAGGACTGCGCCATTTGACCGAAGTTTTTCTCGCGTTTTGCTTTAGCTAACCATGATTGTGCATACAGCCTCTCTTTGATACTATCTTTTTCCTCATATCGTATGTTGTTGCTAAAATATTCATAGTCTTTGGCTGAAAGACTGTCCGGAATGACAAAATTATTTTGTTGTGCATAGGCATTATAATACAGGCATACCCATAGTATAAGTAAGTATTTTTTCGTCATATTTCTAAGAGATTGGGGGCTTGCTAATTAGAAAGTACACCATTAATGTGTTTAAGGCTCTATTCTTTGCAAATAAATGTAGCTAAAATAATTGAAAAGATACAGGAATTACCCCAACAAATGGCCTTTCTGTCTTTCTGAGTGTAAGTTACTGGATGGTTGTTGTTTATCTAAAAATGTTCTGTGTTCAATTCGGGAATTGCGTATAGTAGATTCCCGAATTGAGCAGTTGTTGGCTTGCCGGGGAGGAAACGTCCCATTAGTTTTGCCCTGAATTCAAACGGTTTTGTTATGAGTAAAACCAACACCAACACTGTTCATATTACCCCGGGAGAAATGAACTGATGAAAAAAAGTAATCAGTAACATTTAAAACATTAACCAAAATGAAAAAATTCTATCCAGGTCTTAGCACTTTAATTTGCTTGTCCTTTTTGTTTACACTTGATTCCTGTACTACCGATTCTGCTTTTGTATCAGATGATACTTTAGGCAAGGTAGATGCGAAGAATGAGAATCCTTATTATAATTCCAGAAAAGTGGATGCGGTGTCCGCCAATAGTGTGGATCCCTACGCCTCAGGCGAGCGTATCCATAATAAGTTATTTGAGGCTCATCATGCGCCGGATAGTATTACGACTTATTCGACTACAGAAGCAGATAAGATTATTGACCCAGACTGGAAAAAGCTTATAACCCGTTTGGTTACCGAGTAGAGGACTGGACTTCAGTTTTAAGATAGGCAGTTTATACTGAATGTTAAAAGGCTGCTCATTTTTTGAGCAGCCTTTTTTAATTTTCATCTGCTTCTTCCATACGTATTATGAGTTTGTTTTTGAGTGTATTTAGAAATTTTGTCCTCTCGGATTTTCTGTTTCGGATTTCGAGAAAAACTCTGTTGAACTGTCCTAAATCAATATTAAAAGCTGATTCGAAAAATGTTGTGATTTCTTTGAGTCCTGAGACTCCATTATTAAAAACACCTTCTGTATGGAGTGCATAAATCAATTCAATGAGTTCTACTTTTGATCCTGTCCATTTCGGCCCTTTGAGGAATTGGGAAGGTGATTGTGTTTTTATTGTCTTTCTGCCTAATTTTTCGATTTGTTCTTCCAGAAAAACTTTTATCTCATCGTTGGCTAGTATGCGAGCCACTTTATGGTCATGGGAGGTTGCGAAGCGATGGTCTAACTGGAAATAAAAACTGTCCACCATTAGTTTAAGATCATATTTTGCCCGTATAAAATATTTATTATCAAGGTAGTTGTTAGCGGTGCGATAGTAGCGGTAAAACTCCTGGTTCTTCTCGAAAAAGACTTTTAATTTATTGAGTTCTGCTTTATAATATTTGCCTATTGTTTTTTGAGAACCCAATGGCTTGTTGGTTTCAATAGTATAGATTTCGTTATAGTAAATCAATTTGCTAGCAAACTTTGGCTTGATGTCCCGGAAGAATTCTATTTCCTCTGTTTTGTTTAGCCTTTTATATTTTATGAAAAAGGTTTTTAGTCTCTCTAAGACAGCAACGCTGCTCCTTATTGCCTGCTCTGCCGAATGCACCGGATTTTCTGTTTCCAGATGGATCAATTTTAATTGATGTTCTAATTCGGACATCAACGATTCAGCAAACAATTTCATTAGGGCTGTTTTAGATTTACAATTTGACTGATTCAGTAATTGAACCGGTAGGCAAATCTATTTGATGGTTGCTTGGGTTGCAAATGGTGTGGTGTTCGATTCCCGAATTGAATAGTGAAATTCCTGAATTGCATAGTAGTTTTAGAATATTGAATATGAAAAGACCAGACAGCCGCTGATCATAATCATTACAACCTCTGTAACTTACCAATTGGGTTCTTATTGAAACCGTAAGTAAAATGTTGGGGCATAAAAACATAAGAACTACTCAATATTATACTAAAGTTTTAGATAAAAAAGTGAGTGAGGATATGGAATTATTAAAATCTAAGTTGGGGAATTTTAAACAAAGAGAGAAGTGTCTCAAATGATATTTTATCATGTAATAAAAAATAATTCATATCACTCAATAATCCCAAAATAAAAAAAATACTATGTAGTTAAAATTCTGTAATTCAGTAGTATGTTGAGATAATTTAATAAAAATAACTAATCATATAACTTTGGCAAAAAAAATATTTTTTTGCCAAAGTTATATGATTCATAAAATTTGATTACTTTCACATAACAAAAGGATTAAACTTGAATAAAACATTCGAAAATAAAATCAAATATTATTTTGAAAGTAACATAAAGCTTTCAAAACAAGAACTCATTTTGGCTATCAAAAAAGATTTTCCGAATTGGTCTGGAAACACTATAAATATGTACCTGTCAAAACTAAAAAAAGAAGGTATAATTAACAATTCTTCAAGAGGTGTCTACGAGTTAGGAAGAAGTGAAAAGTTTAAACCAACAATCAATCCGTTACTAAAAAAAATATATACTAAAATACACAAAGAATATCCGTTTGTAAATTGCTGCATCTGGAGCACATCTTGGCTTAATGATTTAATGCGTCACCAACCTTTTAAACAGTACACCGTCATTGAAGTAGAAAAAGAAGCAACCGAACAGATTTTCAATAACCTCAATGATAATTTTAAAAACGTTTTCCTTAATCCGGATAGTGAAATCTTTGACCGATACATAAGTTCAGTAGATGAAGTAATAATAGTCAAAAATTTGATTTCAGAAGCTCCGCTTGAAAAAATTGATAAAATTAGCATCCCTACTTTAGAAAAATTATTAGTCGATATGTTGATTGACGAGCAACTTTTCGCGGCACAACAAGGGGAAATTGAGTTCATCCTTAAAACAGCATTCGGCAAATACCCGATAAACAAACTAAAAATGAAACGATACGCTGTGAGAAGAAATCGGGAGATAGAATTAGAAAAAATAATAAATATAAGTTTGGCAAAATAATTATTTTTTTGCCAATAATATACAAATAATGATACACGGAGAAACCTATACAATAGAATGGATTACTAGCTTACGTAACAAGCTGGGCAGACGCATAGACCCAAAACTAATCGAGAAGGTAATCTACGCATTAACCTTTTTGGAACAACTCCGTTTACACAACTTAAATTTTATTTTCAAAGGCGGAACGGCTTTATTATTAGCAACTGAAGTACCCAAAAGATTTTCCATAGATATTGACATCATAACCGAACATTCAGAAGAAGAAATAATAGCCATTCTCGATAAAATAAGCCAACTGCATATATTCACACATTGGGAAGACGATAATGATAGAAAGCATACACCAGATGCTCCAATAGGGCATTTCAAAATGTATTACAAAAGTAATGTTGACGGAAATATAGAACCAATTCTTCTCGATATACTCTATACACCTAATCCCTACCCAGAAGTTATGGAACTTCCAATAAAACACCAATGGCTAGCAACGTCAGGTAAAGACACGTTTATAATAATGCCAACATTCGATGCCATTTTGGGAGACAAATTAACGGCATTTGCACCCAAAACAACAGGAATACTATACAGCAAAAATCGACCAGTAGAAATTATAAAACAATTGTATGATATTGCATTTTTATTTGATAACATGCAAAACTTAAAAATTGTAAAAGCCAGTTTCAACAAGGTAGTAGCGGAAGAAATTGGTTTCAGAAAATTGCAAATAAGCCCGGAACAAGTGTTAGAAGACACGCAACTGGCTTGTTATATATTAGCAGAACGTGATACAAAATCCGAAGAATTCAATCATTTACAACTCGGTATACGGAATTTTACCAATTTCACCATTTCAAAATTTTCAATAGACGAAGCAATTATAGCTGCTGCAAAAGTCGCTTACCTAACAAGATTGTTACAATCCGAAAAGCTTGAAAAAGCAAAACGATTTAATAATCCACTCGAAATAAAAGATTGGCTAATAGAAGACCCACAATACAACAAATTAAATAAATTAAAGAAGAACAATCCGGAAGCTTTCTACTATTGGTATAAAAGTATGAGTTAATCCACCCAAATTGATAAGTATTCCGTACAGGTAGACGATAGAGAAAGACCTCTCAACATCTTTCATTTCTTTCGTCTAGTTGACCAACTATCGTTTTTAAACCAGTTCTTTTTATGTTCGTAGATTTTGCCCCGGATGTAGGCCCCGGCAATTATAACTGGTATTACAATTAGAATTTCATACCACCGCATTGTGATTATAGATTTGATTAAGACCTCAAACCTATAATTTTATAATAGCAGCAGCAAACAGTATAGTGTGTGATTCTGGAATTGAATACTTAAATTTGAGTGATAAAAGATATTTATCCTATGGATTAAAGATCCGTGCTCTGGTATTTTATGAAAAAATTACTCTTAAATTTTGTGAGGTTTACGTTTTTCATTGACAGTTACGGAATGTAATTACGCCATTAGGTTTGGGATAACTGGTAATTGTTCGAGGTCGGGAGACCTCGAATAGCATGGGGTGGTCTCCTATTTTTTTTTAAGTATTTTTTTCATTATGTTGTTTCACTGTTTCTGCAATTTTCGCTATCTCTTTAAATTTATTTACAATTTCATCAAGTTTAAATTTAGGAAATTGGGATTTAATAAAGTCTATTTTTTCTTCATTACCGCAATTTCCTGGACAGGCATCAGCCGCTTCAACAATTTTGATAGCAAGCGCTTTTCTATAAACTTCATCGAGCATAAGATTATATGCTTTGTCAAGACCATTATTAACGGATTTAAATTGTATGATGATCTTTTCTAAATCCTCTTCATTGTCTAACATTTTAATAAGTCCTTCTGTCTGACCTTTTATGGTCGACAAACGTGTTTTAATGTCTTGTGTCAAATCTTTTGGTAGCATAATAATTCAATTAAATACATTCCAGACTCTTATTTGAGAATATGGAATGTATTGTTAAACAAATGTAGCGGCTTTTGTTAAATTGTCTGTCCAATACCAGCAGCAGCTAACGCTTCTTTACTTACCTCATTGCCTTTGCAGCAGGACAATAATTCTCCATTTACAGCTACGGCAGGCAATGAAGTAATATTATATTTCTTCATCTTGTCAATGCACTCCTTTGTGTCGCATTGCTCTGCAAGGTTATAAATGGTTACTTCACAAGAACTACAAGCCATTTCCTTTACGAGTTTTACTACAGGTTCACATACCGGACAACCGGCTGTAAATACTTCAATTTGTCTTTTCATTGTATTACGTTTTTAATGATTAAAATTAATTACGCTACAAAGATCTATCTGGGCATGGGGGGGTCTCCAAATTTTTTTCAAATTATTTTTTCAGTCTTTTTTGAGGCGTTGGCAAAATTCAGGCTCTTTTGGTTTTGGTGTCGGCTATGAGTGTCTGGAAAACCAAATGTGCCTGAATGCGAGTCGGCTTTCTACAATGAGGCATAACGAGCCCCCGCGTAGCGGGGGCTCGATGGAAAAAATCGTCCCGTAGGGCGATTTTTTCCATCTTATTTATATACTCAGTTTTTAGATTAAAAACTGAGTATATCTGTTTATTTTTGTTCTATACACTCAACTCTGGCTGAGTTCTATACTCCAAGTCTACAAAACCATTTCTACTATTCTTCATGGTCTTTCTCATTACCTTAAAGATAATAATCTTATGCAAAAAAAGAGACCTCTCAGCATCTTTTATTTTATCTCTAACCGAAATTATTTATTTCTTCCCTTATCCTTCCAGCCAACATCATACTTTATTGAGGAACTTTTAAAAGAGCAATAAATTGTAATCATAGGGATTACAGTTTTCAATTACAATTTATTAGGGTATGATTCATAATATGTTTTTTTGTTTAGGTTTCATACCTTCCCCACCAACTGCAAAATAAAATCACCCATCGCCACATTGATTTTCTCTAATGCTTCTTCAACAGTAAACCATGCTGCTTTGTCAATTTCCGGAAAACTTTTTAATGTTCCAGACTTTGGTGGCCATTCGATTTCAAAAGTATTGCTTTCTACAGCATCTGCATCAATATCCTTTTCCAATGCCCAAGCATAAACTACTTTGCCAGATTTTAATTTTACAGGAACAAGCTCGATAAAATCTCCATCTAATCGAGTTCCTGTTTCTTCCTCAAATTCACGTATGGCAGCGTCAAACGCATTTTCTTCATCACTAAATTCTCCCTTTGGTATTGACCAATGTCCTGCATCCTTGTTTTTCCAGAATGGACCACCTGGATGCACAAGCAGAACGAACAATTGCTTATTGACTCTTTTATATAAAAGTATACCAGCACTTTTCTTTAATTTCATTTTTTAAATCTTCCGTTATCAAACATTTTTTGTATTTTCATCTTCATTTCTCAATTCTGCTTTAATTAATGGTTTATGCCATTCCCATAAATCTTCGAGTGTTTTAAAATCTTGTGGAACAGGATTAGATGCTCTAAATGCTTCATTTGGACTTAAAGGTTGATAATGACTAAAATAACTTTCGCTTGTTCTTCTTGGATTATATGCTAAAGATGAACCAAAGTAATTATCTGTAATATCATAATGATGAGAATGTATAAATCCATTCCATCGCTGTCTAAGTTCATTTTCAGGTGAAATGTCAATTATCTCAAATTGTTCCATTTCTCTTTCTTCCGGTGTTCCCCATGCTGTATTTAATAGTGATACTGCTTCAACATCAGAAACTGGCGCTCCATAACCAAAAATCGTAGCCCTAACAGTTCCACTTTCTTTATTTAAGCGTGTTTTTAAAATATCCCATCCGATACTTATAAATTCATCATCATTATAATTTTTCTGTTCGACAGGATATAGAAGTTTTGTAGGTTCAAAATATCCCCCATCTTTTCTCATATACATTCCTGCAGGACCAGTTCTTTGGTCTTCTTTATTGTAACCAATCGCAACGTTTCCGTGTAGAAAAATTATTAGAGGTAAATCTTTTGTGAATTTTGAATTTCTATTCCAAGCTTCATATAGAAACGGATCCCAATTAAAAGTTGCAATCAAATCTTTGCTGCGTAGAGATAAAACTAAATAATCATATATAGTAGGTTCGTCAGGTAATTTCATATCGCCAAAATATTGAGATATTCGACTTTCAATTTCCTGAATTAATTCAGAACTCGGATTATCTGTATGAAGATTTCCATAAAGTTTTTCAAAATTTTTTGCTCGTAATTCTTGAGGAATTTTTTCTATAATATCTTCTAGTCCTAAAACTTGTGAAAAATTATCCATCGATGGTAATTGTTTTCCATTGGCTTCTTCATTTCTGCGAGTTGAAGCAATACTTGCACCTGCGCCTAAAATCACAACGTGTCCACCGCCACCAAAAACTTGACTTATTCCTTCTTCTATTGTCATGCCAGTCATATTTTCGGGATATTAAATGAGTGATAACTTTATGGTGCTTTACATAGGAAGGCCTGTTATATCCAGTTTACATATAGAACTGTGATACAACTCCGTCAACTAAATCATCAAAAGTTATAATTTCAACATCTTTGTAATCATCAATAATTTCTTTCCAGACATCACTAGGAAAATCCCATCTTCTACCAGCTACCAAAATCCGCTTTGGATGTCTAACATTTATTTTATGATTTTCTAATGTCCATTTTCTATTATTTGGATCTTCGAAATATTCTTTATAGACTCTTGACTGTGCTATATAAGAATTAATTTCGGCTGAGAAACTTTCTCGATTAGTTTTACCAACAACTGATTTTGATTTTAAGTTGGGTAATTTGAATTCTAATATGTCTGCGAATCCATTAGGTTTCACGATAAGAAAATCTGGTATAATGGCATTTCTAATTTCTGATTGCCACTCACAGATAACTTGAGGATGTATCTCTTTTGCAAAAAATCCCATCGTCAAAATAAATTGATTTCTTGAATCTTCTAGAAAATTTGTTAGTTGGGGCTCAGTTGTATTTTTATTGCTAATTAACTCTAGAAATCTATTTAATTGAGGTAGTTTATAGAATTTATAATCATCCTTAGGTGGCAGTGGGTAAATATAATGTGCATCATGCTCAATCAAACTAGAAAGTTCAGTAAGGGTAACATTTACGATTTGATAATCTTCTGCTTCAGTCTCTATTTTAAGAGGTAAAAAATCAAGCCATTTAATATGTCTAGTTTTTAATCCATTATCATCAGCATCGAAAAAACGACCGTTTATTATTCTAGAAAATTGACCGATCGTAGGTTTATAACTCGGAGAATTAATACTCAAAATCGCATCTTGTGCATTCCAATTCCAGCCAAGTTCTAGTAGTTTGTCCATTCCTCGATTAGTAGGCAAAACCCAGTCGTCAATATATGGTAATAATGGCATAGTTATATTTCCTAATGTGCTTTGAAACTTAAAACCTACGATGTCTTCGAATAAATTTGTTTCGGCTTCAGTGTAATCATAGTGAGTAACTTTCACGTTACGATTTTTGGGCAAACCTTTTAAAGTTTCATTTCCAAAATATTCAATTGCCAAATGTGTTTTTCCAATATAAAGAACAATTTGTTCCTGTTGCAATAAAAATGCTGTGAAAGTTTTGGCTAATTCTGGATTTTTCTCAATATAATTATTTAAAGGTTGCCAATATTTGTCACTGATAGCATTCATCAATTCTAAGATGAGCTTATTATCTTCCAGAGGTTCAATTTTTGCAGTTTGTTTCTTCATAAATTCGCTATAACGTTCTCACCCTTTGCGGTGTTTGGGGATCATGAAACGAGTATTTTCTGTTTTACGTGAACGTTCTTGATTACGGTAATACACTAAAACCCCACTATATCAAAACCGCCTTGTTAGCTGCTGGCTTTTATTTTTATATTTTAATTTCCTTATCAGGTTTTAAATTTGGTTTATAATCATCAGCTGTATATTTATCCCAAAATTGATGTCCGCCAAATGTATATTCATCTTTATTCAAATAATCAAATTTAGGTAGATGTTCCGTTGTAAAATTAACAGATTCAGAACCATGACCTGTACAAATATACTTTTCTATATAATCATAAACTTTAATTCCTGGATCGGAAGGACCAGGTAAAACAATAGCGAATCTTCTTGATTTACTATTAGTTTTCAAAGAAAATACTATTAAAAAACTTCTCAATTCTTTTGGTAATGTTATAATGTTAATCCCTTCCATTTCTTTGGGAAAATCATAATTTATCCAAAATGGTTTTGGTAATATACTTTTATCAGGATTTAAAATTTGTTCACGGACTTTATACAAACCGGCATTTATTAAAAAGCCATTTCCTAAAGTAGAAAATGCTATTAAATAAGCGATTCTCAAAAGAGCTATTTCAGATCTTCTTTCGTCAGCTTTTAAGCGTTGTTTTGGTTGTATGTTAAAAGAAGGTGATCTTGATTCATCGACTAATTCTCTATTAAGAAGAAATAAAGGATTATAAATAGTTTTAGGTGGAAATAAATCAGCCATAAAACTATCTGCATCTTTTGGATTTGAATGTTTTGGTTGAAAATTTAGGATTGCTTTACCATTTTTATCAAATTCAAAAACACCATTCATCTTAAAACCATTTATTTCGTATGTAGCTGCAGTTTTTGAGTTTGGTAAAAATGCCTTGGAATCTATGTCTAAAAGACGATTCAAAAGATGTATGTCTAATTCTTTGCCACTTTCATTGTTACACTTTTTACAAGTTAACGCTTGTGGATGTCCTCCCAAAGTTTTAGGAGGAATATCTTCTAATGTTAAGTGATTTTCTAAAGTAATATCTAAATCTTTTTCAAAGAAAACCTCAAAACATAATGGACAAATGTATCCATTCATGAAATCTGGTCTGAAAGAAATAGATGGATTTTCTTTTACCCATTCTAAATTTTGAGAAAAGAGATTGAAAATAATTTTTCTTATTTCGTTAGTTTTAATCAATATTTATTTAATTTTCAGTCTTAATTGTTGGTGAAAATAATATTCCACAGCATTTTTTAGTTTTGCTACGTTTCGCTTGCGGCTGACTTGCAAATACCAGCCATAAAATGCCACAATCCCCCCAGAGTAAGTTCGCTTTGTGCCAAATTGTAACTTTGTATTGAATTGTGCCAAACTTGCAAAATAGTTTTAATTAGGGATTATGGGTTAGTGCAAAAAAAAAGATACTCCAGCATCTTTTTCCTACATATTTTAAAATTAACAATTATGCTAAACCTCTTTTGAATGCAAGAACTTCAGAATCTTTTATAGTATCATATATATGTGCAAAATCACTAAGTGAATAACCCATAGCTTCTAAAATCAAAATTAACGTTGAAGAATTTGGAGAAGATTTTGCGTTAAAAGTATCGGAAACGGTAGCTTTACGGATATCGGCAGCTATAGCGATATCATTATAGCTTTGAGCTCCAGCATCTTTACCATTGCTTTGCAAAAGCCTGTGTAGACTTGTAGCAATCTTCACTTTTATATGTTCTTCTAAATCTTTTTTCACAAATGCAATTAACAATAACTTAAATAAAATATCGGTACGCTTTGGAGTACCGATATTTTTTAATATATTTGGCTCTAGTACTAACAAAGTAGTACTCATTTTATTAAATTTGCGATTCTTCATATAAAAATATTTGAAGCATTCGCTTTGAATCTCGTACTAGAAAATTGGCCTTTTCAAATTACCACGAGATGATAAGTAAGATGCTCACGTCCCATGGCGTGGGCTCACTTATTTGTGGTAAGGTATGGCCAATACCTCTAGTGCAATAAGCTGAGTTCCATGCCATTTTTTTATACTAATAGGCACATTACTCCGCTTATATTCTTAGCACCGCTTCTTCATTTTCATTGTATCGCAGCAACAGTTAATGTTTAACCGCTTAACCTTTCGTATGCCTATGAAATAAAAAAAATGCCTACTTGATACCTGTACTGTCATATTCTTTATTTTGAGTTAGTCAACTTCAGTGCAGGTTATTAAAAAATATAAAAAATGGCCCTCTAATTCGTCACCAAACTAGTATAGAGGACCGTAGCTAACAAAACTAACGTTTCATTTAACTAACCCAATATTATGAATAAATTTTCATTTTACAATGGTGGTTCAGCTTTTTGGTACCTGATTATTTTTGGGTTCTCTCTAAGTTACACCCCTGCTTTAGCTAATAAGCTACTGAGGCAAATGCAGTCCTTACCCCAACAAACCCAAATAAGCGGTGCCATTACTGATGGCGCAAGCCCTTTACCCGGCGTAACAATTTCCATAAAAGGAAAGGCTACAACTGGAACTATCTCTGACTTTACCGGGCAATATACCCTCGCAGCATCGCCTGATGATACTTTAGTCTTTAGTTTCATGGGATTTAAAACCGTTACAGAACCCATAAACGGGCGAAAAACAATAAACATACAACTACAAGAAGATGCTACCCAACTGCAGGAAGTACGAATTAATGCGGGTTATTATAGCGTAAAAGAAAGCGAACGCACTGGCAGTATTTCCAAAATCACATCAAAGGATATTGAAAAACAACCTGTAACGAATGTGCTTGCTGCGATGCAGGGCAGGATGGCTGGCGTGAGTATTACGCAAACTACCGGAGTACCCGGAGGGGGATTTGATATTCAGATACGAGGACTGAACAGCGTACGAAGTAATGGCAACAACCCGCTTTATATTATTGACGGAGTGCCTTATTCTACCGATCCGATAGGAAGCGGGCAGGCATCTCCAGTACTGCCCGGACAACCAAGCCCATTGAACAGCATCAATCCCGAACAGATTGAGAGCATAGAAGTATTGAAGGATGCTGATGCTACAGCCATATATGGTTCTCGTGGCGCCAACGGTGTTGTGTTGATTACCACCAAGAAAGGCAAGAGGGGAGGGACGCAATTTACCGCCAATGTTTCAAAAGGTGTGGGGAGCGTAACCCGATTTATGGATTTGCTGAATACCCCGCAGTATCTTGCGATGCGTGAACAAGCCTTTGCGAATGATGGTATCAGTCCTTTACCTAACCGTGCCTACGATGTGAACGGCACTTGGGACAAGAATCGCTATACAGACTGGCAGGAAACACTGCTGGGAAACACGAGTGAAATCACCACGCTATCTTCTTCCGTTTCGGGAGGTTCACAAGGCACACAGTATCTTGCAAGCGGAAGCTTCAATAAACAGACGACGGTGTTTCCCGGTGATTTCAATTACAAGAAAGCAAATTTTAACCTGAATGTAAACCATGAGTCTGAAAACAAACGCTTCCGTTCGATCTTTACGGTAGGCTATACCATACAGCATAACCTTCAACCCCGTGGTGATCTGATGACCGCGGCTTTGGCACTAGCACCCAACGTACCTGCACTCTACAAAGCAGACGGGAGCCTGAACTGGGAAAATAGCACTTGGGTAAATCCGTTAAGCAGCCTTGAAGGCGAATATGAGGCAAAAACCTATGATCTGATTGCCAATTCGGTATTATCGTACCAGATCCTTAAAAATTTTGAAATTAAGTCGAATTTTGGTTATACCTCCACAGATAACAATGAAACTGCAGCATTACCCTCCACACAGTATGATCCTGCCTATGGCGTAGGAGCTGCCTATTCAGTCTTGAAAGTTGGAACCCTATCCCGCAAATCATGGATTATTGAACCGCAACTTAATTACAAGGAACAGTTTGGGAAAATGGGCTTGGATGTATTGGCAGGAAGCAGCTTTCAATCCCAAGAAGGAAGAATGAGGGATGACCTTGGACAAGGCTTTTCAAGCAATAGCCTTATCTATAACCTTGCCTCAGCCTCGGTAAAAAGCATCTTGCTGAGCCAAGAGCAGGAGTACCGCTATGCGGCCCTTTTTGGAAGGATAAACCTCAACTGGAACAGCAAGTATATAGTGAACCTGACGGGAAGACGTGACGGCTCCAGCCGATTTGGACCAGGCAAGCAGTTTGCCAGCTTTGGTGCTGTAGGCGGAGCGTGGCTTTTTTCGCATGAAGATTTGTTGAAGGACAGCAAAATACTAAGCTTTGGCAAGATCAGGGCAAGTTATGGCGTGACAGGAAGTGACCAGATTGGTGATTACCAATACCTAGACACCTATGGTTCTACGGGTAGCAACTATGGCGGTATCATAGGGCTGGAGCCTACAAGACTCTTTAACCCCGCCTTTGGATGGGAAACCAACCGAAAGCTTGAGGCTGCGGTGGAAGCAGGGTTCTTAAACGACCGCATCTTTATTACGGCTGGTTATTACAAGAATCGCTCCTCGAACCAATTGGCAGGAATGCCACTGCCGGGAACAACGGGATTCTCCTCGATACAATCCAATCTGGCGGCTACGGTGGAGAATAAAGGATTTGAAGGGACTTTGAGAACTGTTACTGTACAGACCCAAGATTTCAATTGGACAAGCAACCTGAACGTAACCGTTTCACGCAACAAGCTGGTTGCATTTCCAGACCTTGAATCCTCGACCTACAAAAACATTTATTCTATTGGAGCACCCTTAAATATCAAAAAGGTGTATCAATTTACTGGAGTCGATCCCGCAACAGGGCTCTATACCTTTGCGGATAGGGATGGCGATGGAAAAATTACCTTTAACGGCGACCGAACTATGGTAAAGGATTTTAACCCCCAATTTTTTGGTGGCTTTCAAAATAGTTTCCGCTATAAAAAACTGCAATTGGATTTTTTATTTCAGTTTGTGAAGCAGGAGAATTACAACGCTACCGCCTTTTTTGCCCCTGCAGGAATGCTGTCGCAACAGCCTACAACAGTTCTTGACAGTTGGAAACAGCCGGGGGACATAGCCTCGCACCAAATGTATACTACGGGAGCGAATGGTGAGGCGGCTAATGCGGCAAGCCGATATGCGAGCAGTGATGCGGCAATCAGTGATGCGTCGTATATACGGTTGAAAAACATTTCACTTTCCTATGATCTTCCTCTCCAATTAGTAAAGGATATGCGTTGCAAAGTATTTGTCGAGGGACAGAACCTGTTGACTTTTACCCAGTATGCAGGTGCCGATCCAGAATTCAAATCAGCAGGCTATCTGCCACCATTGCGTGTCCTTAGTGGCGGGCTACAAATCACCTTTTAACTTAAATCTTATGAAAATGAAAAAATATAGTAAGAATATTTGTTCAGGGCTTCCAATACATGCCTGTAGAAAGCCCCTTTTTTTATCACTCTATGTGCTTGTGTTTGGCTTGTTGCTGAATGGTTGTGACTCCTTTGTTGAAGTTGACCTTCCAAGTGACCAGCTTATCGCCAATGGAGTCTTTGAGGAAAAGTCGACTGCCGACGCTGCGATGACAGAAGTTTATGCGAAAATAAGAGGAACCGGATTATTGACCGGTTCTGCCGATGGCCTTTCGGTTGTATTGGGCAACTATAGTGATGAGCTTGATTTTTATGGTGAATCCTACCTTGGCACTTTATCGTATTACAATAATTCTCTAACCGCTGCAAATATTGATGTAAAAAGCTTGTGGGACAGCAGCTATAATCAAATTTATTCCGCGAATGCCATTATAGCAGGAGTAGAGCAGTCAAAGACACTTCCGCAGGAATACAAGAACCAGCTAAAGGGAGAAGCGCTCTTTGTGCGAAGCCTTATCCATTTTTACCTTGCCAATGTTTTTGGAGCCGTGCCGTATGTAAGCACGACGGATTATAAGACGAACAGCAATGTTGCAAGAACTGCTGTAGCTGCCGTTTATGCTAAAGCAAAAGCTGATTTAGAGACAGCCATCCTGTTGTTGCCCGAAAACTATGTTGTTGCAGACCGGACACGTCCCAATAAATATACTGCACAAGCCCTGCTCGCCCGTGTAGCGCTTTATGAGGGATCGTGGGACGAAGCATCAAACGCCGCATCTGCTGTGCTGAATAATACGCAACTGTATGCATTTGAAAGCGATCTTTCGAAAATCTTTCTGAATAGCAGTACCACTACTGTATGGCAACTAAGTCCTGAAAATACAGGGGGTAACACCTATGAAGGTGCCAGTTTTATTTTTACTGGCGGAACACCTCCGCTTTCGGCTATCAGCATGGGATTGATGTCGGGTTTTGAGCCGGGCGACCTTCGTAAAGCAGCATGGACCAAAGAAGTAATAAATGGAAGCCAGACTTGGTACCATCCCTATAAATACAAACAAAAGGAAAATACATCCACCTCGATGGAATTTTCCATCATTTTCAGAACCGGTGAACTTTACCTAATCAGGGCAGAAGCCAGGGCAAGGGGAGGCGACCTGATTGGAGCCAAGGAAGATTTGAATATCATCCGCAATACTGCAAGACTTGTTGATACCAATGCCATTTCGCAGGAGGAAATTCTGCAGGCTATCTTGCGGGAAAGACGGATTGAACTGTTCACCGAATTTGGTCATCGCTTCTTTGACCTGAAACGATTTGGAGTCATTAATCCGGTACTTTCGGCTGTAAAGCCCGGGTGGGATAGCAATGACGCATTGTTTCCAATTCCGGAAACGGAAATAGGTTTAAACCCGAATTTGGAACCTCAAAATTTAGGATACTAATGGTGTCGATTACTAACATTAAAAATTTCATCTTTATTAGTTTAATTTGTTTTCTTTCTGCCTGCCCGCTTTTCGGGCAGGTCAAGAAAGTAAAGCTATTGACAGAGGATGACTATGGTAAGTGGAGCCAAATGATCCGGGAGGGTATCTCTGATAATGGCAATTGGGTGCAGTACCAACTTGTCTATGATTCAGGGAATGATACGTTGTTTGTAAGGAATACGAAAGGCAAAAAGGTTTTGGCTGTTGCAAAAGGGTATGATGGACAATTTTTTAACGACAACTCGTTTGTTTATATGCTTCCTGATAAAAGAATAGGAATTTCAAACCTAATGAATGGAAAGGAAAAGAAGATTGAAGGTGTTGGAAATTATCAGATTGCGGGCAACGGAGGTTTTCTGTTACTTGCATCCAATGAAGAAGGCGGAACAACAACCCTAAAGGTATTAGATTCGGATCTTACGGTAATCGAAACTATAAAAAGTGTCAGTTCCTCTATGATTAGTCCAGATCGCAACTCATTGGTATATTGCCATAATGACGGTGGAAATAAGAAAGTAACATTGCTGGTCTTTTTGGATCATAAAGTTCAAAAGAAGACAATAGCGTCAGGCAACTATGCCTATTTCAATCCAGTCTGGCAGCCGAACAGCAATGCCGTAGCTTTCTTAGGGCAGCCAATCCTAAAAACTGGTTCATCGGGGCCTGAAGTTTTTTTCTATAAGGTGCACGAACAGAAAAGTTACAGTTTCAGTATGACACAAAATAGTTCTCTTAAAGGATTTGATTTTAATGGTAATAGGAGTTCTTCCCTTATTGTTTCGGATGATGGGATGCGGGTCTTTTTTACGCTCAAGGATCAAGAGGAAAGCAGCAGTATGGAAAGTACATCAGATGTTGAGGTATGGAATGCATCAGATTCAAACCTGTATCCACATCTAAAGCAATCTGGTAGAGAGGGTGTTAATAAAATGGGTGTTTGGGAACCTCTCAGCGGTAGGATACTGATTGCAGGTAAAGGAAAACAGGATATTTATATGCTTAATGGAGATCAGCAGTATGCTATCACAAGTGATGTATTTCCGTATTTACCTAGTGACAAGGAAAGGCCTGAAGCAGACTATTATGTTACCAATCTGCTTACTGGAGAAGCCTCCCTTTTTTTACGTCAGGTACCTTTCGAAAATGCTGCTTTGGTATTTTCGCCTAATGGAAAATCAGTCGCCTACTTTAGGGAAAACGAATGGAAAGTGTACAATTTTGCCGACAAGACCCATATTACGATGCCATCTGCTGTAGCATTTGCGTACGAAGCAGATTATAGTGCACCAAGAAGCCCTTACGGATTTGCAGGCTGGACTGCCGATGGCAATAGGGTACTACTGTATGACCAATTTGACCTCTGGTCGTTTTCAATAGATGGTACCGATAGTAAACGACTTAGCAGGGGAAGGGAAGAGGGAATCATTTTTCGTGTTGCTGACATTGACAATGCTAGTTCAATATACGAGCCGTGGCTTGTAGAAACAGGAAATGAGATTGATACTGCCAGTGCTATTCTATTGGATGCCCATAGCGAGGACAACGACAAGAGTGGTTATGCCGTTTTATCTCCAAGTGGAAAGTTAAGCATCAAGACTTTTACGGATAACAAACTAAGCAGACTTAAAAAAGCCAAGAATAAGGATATCTCTATTTATAGGCAGGAAGATTTTGATTTGCCACCACAAATTGTGGTTGCCACTGGGAATAAATGGAAAGATGCCGTTGTTTTTAAAAGCAATCCTCAGCACCGGCACTATCCATGGGGGCATTCTGAGTTAATTTCTTATCGGAATAGTGCAGGTGAGTCTTTGCAAGGGGTTTTATTTTATCCTTTTGACTATCAGCCTGAAAAAAAATACCCAATGGTGGTGCGGATTTATGAAAAGCAAGTCACCACTCTGCATACCTACATTGCTCCTTCCATGTATAATACAACGGGGTACAATACTTCAAATTTAACAAGCCAAGGATACTTTGTACTGCATCCCGATATCAATTATACCATTGGTAATCCGGGTGTTTCAGCGGCAGATTGTGTGATTGCTGCCACCAATGCTGTTGTTTCAAAAGGTTGTATTGATCCTGGTAGAATAGGCCTGATTGGACAGTCCTTTGGTGGTTATGAAACTTTTTTCATTGCCTCGCAAACCAAGTTATTCGCGGCTGCTATAGCTGGTGCCGGCGTTTCCGATATGAGCAGTTTTTATCTTTCAATGGGATGGAATTACAAGACACCTGATGCATGGCGTTTTGAACACCAGCAGTTTCGCATGGGGAAGACACTTTTTGAAGATACTGAAGGCTATAGGAGAAATTCGGCTATTACATTTGCCCGTCATTTTTCAACCCCGATTTTGTCATGGACCGGCGATTCTGACAAGCAAGTCAATCCAGAACAAAGCATGACCTTCTATATGGCAATGAGAAGACTGAAAAAGGATCATGTTATGCTGAGGTATCCCAAAGAAGGCCATGTTATTGTGGATATGGTTCATCAGGCTGACCTGAGTTCAAAAATTATGGATTGGTTTAATCATTATCTTAAAGATTGTCCCAAACCAGACTGGAGTACTCCGGAATAGAATTTGCATTAAAAAGCGATGCGGTTAATCATTGATTAACCGCATCGTACTTTTAAAATAGAATGAAGGTCATTATATTTTTTTGTAAAGTGTTTGTGGACAAGAGGCATCATTTTGATTTACTTTGCCCGTTAAAGTCTGCAACGATGGTGTCTTGCAGATGTCATTTAAGATGGTACTGCACATAATGTCCTGAACACAAGGATGCAGGGCATCCACAAATAAGTAACCACGCTGATCGCCCGGTGCCGCTTTTACTGTACCCATTGACATTGTTGCAAATGCTCCTAGCGATCCCAAAATAACGACTGCCAAAGGGATCATCAGTTTTTTAAAATTTGTTCTCATAATAAAAAGTATTAATGTTTATGATCTACTCTGTTACAGGTTTTCGATCGTACTCCTGATACTGCGCAGTATATTTTCAATATTAATTGTCATTTTTTAGTGTTGCCCTAGTTGTCAAATGGTTCAGTAATTTGTAGCAAACCATTTTATCATCGATTATGGCATACAGTTTTCTATTCACTACTATAAAACTGCTCATACTAGATTTACCTATCTTGTAAATTGGAAAGCTTGATTTATAGGATTGGTCCCTTAAATCATATACATCAATAATACTCGCTTCCTTCCATAGTTGATCCCTTTCGTATTGCCCAGATATAGTGGAATTTACGTAAAGTAAATTATCGCTTACCGCACTCATCTTGTTGACTATTAATGGAGGGTTTGAAAAAGTGTTGATGTTCCTGCTTTTCACTTCAGTTACTTTAATTTGTACTTTGCTTATGGTGTCGATGGTATTGCCTCTGTAATCAAGTTTGAGGTTTCTATGAGCAACTATGTACTGATTACGGTAACGGTACACATATACAATGCGATTATTATTGTTGTCGAAATGCAATGATCCATCTACATCAAAAATACCATCAATTTGTGATTGGAGAAGTTCTTCGGAATGATTCTCTAAACGATGGTTGAGACTTGTTGTACCAAGGATACTTTTTCCTGTTTTCTGATCAATAAAGCGGACCGCAACATTGTCCTGATCAATTGGCTCCAGATGTGAAAAATATTTTCCGGTACTTAAAACTAATTTTGCATTCCAGTCATGAATATTTCCCTTAAATATATAAGGAACATTTCCCTCAAACATGTAAAAATTATTCTCAAATACTTTAACCATAGGGGTATGGAAGGGCAGTTTTTTGTTGTTTGGAATTATCTTATAGGTTTTTCGGTTTGTTAAAGCTGTATCCAACTCCATTACTTGTAAAGGAGCGGTGCTGTTTCCTAAATAAATTTTTCCATTGCTACTCCCTGCAAAATAGTAGGAGTTGTATCCCAAATCTGCCTTATATTTTTCCTGTGCCACATGTTGCGGAAATCTTCTGATAAATGTATTTGCATAATGGATGATATTTTCTGACCTATTAAAAAGTAATACCACTATAGCTGTGCCAGCAATTGTGCAAAAAAACATCAATACTATCTTGCTCTTAATTTTCATGATTGGTTTTTATTGGTCCCAAAAATAGTTAAAACTATGTACTTTAGTGCATTTCGCTTTAGCTTCTAAAAATGTTTTAGTCACGAATTGGACGAATTTTCGTAAATTAATTCGTGTTAATTTGCGTAATTTGTGGCTAATAAATAAGTGTTATAACCGTGCAGACTTTAAGTCTGCCAACCAAATCTATGGACTTTCAGTCCATAGTGGTTTAGTTGTAATTGTTGTTGTGTTTCGTATCGGTACAAAAATTATCGCTATTCCTATAAGCACAACAAATATGAGGTTAAAAATAAGGTGCTGGTTCCATGTCATTTTTTCAAGCACACCACCGCATGAGCATGGAACGAAAGCACTGTAATTAAGGATAATGTAGATGTAGGCCGTAAACATTACCATTAGTGTAAAGGAACCTAATAATGAAACGAATCGTAGTCTTGGGATAAACAGTCCAAGAGCTAAAGCTATTTCAGCCAATGGTACTGTTACGGAAACCCAGCGCGCAAATGCACTAAGTAATGGTGACTGACCCAATTGAATGATGAAATTTTCATAATCAAGTAGTTTACTTGTAGCAGCATAAATGAAAAGTAATGCCGTTAAATAGCAAATTATAATCATCAACGTATTCCTTATGTTTTTAATTTGGCTCATTGTACTGATTTTTGGTTTTGTAAAATTCTATAATTAAAATTTTTAATGTTATGCAAATCAGAACTTTCGTTATCCAAAACAGCTGTGAAGGTGTTTAAAAATTAAACAGCTTCATTCGGACCTCGATCCACTTCACTCGGTGCATATTTGAATCTTTTTTTGAAAGCTTTATAGAAGTTGAGGTAGGTATTAAAACCGTTCATTATAGCAATTTCCTTGAGCGGAATCTTTGTTTGCCGGATCATCAAATGTGCTCTTTTTAATCTTTCTTCATGGTAAAAGTTATAAATACTGGTTTTGAAAAATTCTCGGAACCCAAGTTTCAATTTGTATTCATTCGTATCAAACAGCACAGATAATTCTTTAAGGGTTGGGAGTGGCTCTTCCAAGTGATTTAAGATATAATCATAAAGATTTTGCATAACGACAGCTTCGGATTGCTTTTCTGTGGCTATTTTTATTGAATGCGACGCGTCTGACAGCAATTCTTGTAATATGGTAGTAATTGAGCTTATTACTATTTTGTCACTATAGCGCAATCGTGAAATGGTGCAAAAAGAAGGAAGCAATTTATTATTAGCCGTAATAAAAATAAGCTGAACGGTGCTATGGTAATTGTCATCTAATGAAGCCTCCATTTTTTTTTGATTCCAAATATTGAATGACTGTGGCGCAATAAATTTTCCAAAGTCTGCCTTCAATAATTCTTCGGATTTATAATAAAGTGCTTCTGGTACGTGTGCATTAAAACTGCTGATTATAAATTTATCGTCTAAGATAAATGTTGTTTGTACTAAATTCTGATAACTGTAGTGTGGGTTAACATAACCTGATTGGAGTATTATATCATGCATTTCTCTGGCAAGATTATTAAGCACTTCAGACAGTTTGCCGACTTCATCGTTTTGATCAGTTTTCAAAATTCTAAAAGAGAGATTACCCGTTGCCATTTCAAAAAGCATTTGGTAAATCGCCTTTATGCGCTGTTGTGTTTTTTGATTTTCCATTAGATTATATAGTGAGGAATTGATTGCGGAATATCAAGACAAGTGCTTGAAAAGACGAACAAAACTATATAATGTAATTTTTATTTGCTAAAAGTGTAGTGTTCAATTCGAGAATTGAATAGGTGTTTTTTAGTGAATAGTGAGTGGTGAGCAGTGAGTGGTGAATCGTTTTTTAATTTCTTGGTAAAGGGTAACTTTCGGAATGCTTTATTACCTTGATGATAGCTGGAGGAGCAGGAGGAAGAAAAATGCAAAGCCAACAATTAGAACTATGTTAAATGCATATGATTAAAAGGGAGAGTGTTGCAAAATTTTGTAAAATTAATTTTAGTATTAAAAAAAGGTTTTTAATACTAGTTATCTTAAATAGTTGAGATTTCTGTCTGACGAACTGGGCACTGTTTACAAAAAAATGTCCCAAATATTTACTATATATGGGACGAAAATTATTTCTAAATTATATCATTAGTCATTTTGGGAGTGGTTTTTCTACCCACCTTTTCTACCCACTTATGGCAAAATGTATTTGATTATCCAATGCCCGCCTCTGGCTCCCCCTTCTCGTTCTAGAAGTCCCAGCTCTTTTAATGTTTCCAAGTTATTGTCAATGGCAGTGGCACTTAAGCCTACTTTTTCTTCTAATTCTCTTTTAGCTATTTTACCATTTTTATGTATTTCTCGAAGTATTTTTATTCTGTTTTCTGATAGTTTTTCTACCCACTTATCCACCCACTTGTCAAAATCGAAAGGTCTTCTGAATGTTACTGTTAACATTCCATCAATATTGAATTCTGGAGGTGTTAATCCTTCTTCCTGTATCAAGTCTCTCATTCTGCTAATACCTGAACCTATTTGTTTCGATACCTTTGTGCATAGGCTGATGGGTTGTTTTTTTACTATTCAGGTTGCTTTCTTTGATGCATTGAAAACTTTAGTTAGTATCTCAATAAGGTTTGCCCAATAGCCTCTTTTAACTTTAATTCTACCTTAGCTTGTTCTGCGAATTCAGGCCACCGGTTCACAGTTTCGTTTATCTGCATTATGATCGCTTCTGCCTTTTTGATGTTCATTGATCTGGCAATCTCTAAAAGGTCTTCTTTTAGTATATTGTCCCTTTTGCCGTTTATACTTAAATTATGCTGGCTTACCCAATCGCTACCGGGTCTGTAGGCATGGCATATATCATAAGCCGGTGCCAATTCCCATTCTTGATTTTGCCTTAGCCGGAATGCAAAATTTTTAGTGTGGTCATCGCAATTTCGTGCAATGACATTGAAAACCATTCTTCTGAATAACTGTTCTGCCTGTGGATAGGGCAGTCTCAGTAATCGCATTGTCTGAAATAATTGTTCGTAACTAAAGCTCGTTATATTATTGAAATCAAAATGCTGCATAGCGCAAAATGTCTGTACGTGATGCTTTGTTTCCCCATCTTCACGATCAAATCTTTTGGTCATAAAGTGAGCCCTGCCATTTTCTTCCAGCAATTTGCATTCGCTTATTTCTATACTACAATCGCGTGCCATTAAATAGTAGGCCATTTCAACACGACCATATCCTGCGGATACACCGAATTGACTATCACTTACGCCATCTAGTTTTATTAACCAATGCGTAAACCCTTTAGGTGCTTTTGACTGCCCTGATTTTACTTTTCCCGTTTTTTCATTGTAAGCTATAATTGCTTTTGGACGGGCTCCACCTGCAGAAGTTCCAATTTTCAAAATGTCAATCAAAGCTTGTTGTTCATCGAGTTGCAGGTTGGCTTCAAAGTGCTGTCTGGAATTCAATACCTCCTGTGTGATGCGAACCAGATTATCTATTTCTATGGTAAAAGCCTGATTAGAGTTGAATTGAACGGGTTCAAATTCTAATGCTCCCATACCCCTTGTTCCGATAAAAAGCAACATTTCTACAGGGTTTAGGCTATTTTCCGGTCGTCCATTTTGTGACAACCAGGCATTTATTAATTCGTTACCGTATTTGTCCGGTAAAACATCGGCCAAAAGTCCCGGCATTCCTTTAAAAGTGGTGTTTCTACTTAATTCAGGAAAAGAGAAAATTCTTCTCCCTGCATTCAAAGGCATTTTTAACGGGGCCAAATCCCATTGCCTGGAAATGAATGCAGGGTCATATTCAAAACTGGCCATTAATGTGGCTGTATCCCATGCAACAGCGCCTACGCGCTCTCCCCAAAGATTTATATAAGCAGTTGTAATCATTACCAGTCCGTTTCGTTTTGATTCGTATTTTCATTATTCCGGGCCCTTTGCCTCTTATTTTGTTCTAATTTAGCCAACTGCAGAGGACTTATTTGCTCTTGTATTTTGAACACGTCCATTACATAAAGTAAATTAAGTGTACGTAATACCTGAATCAGTGTTTTTAGCGTTATTCTTTCCCCTTTTTCTAACTGATTTAATGTAGAACGGTTAATGCCAGCATCTTCAGCAACCTGTTGCTGTGTTTTGTTTTGTAACAGTCTGTGATGCTTAACAAATCCTGCGATAGTTTCTATTAAAGTAGCATCGCTCATGGCGATCCAATTAGTGTTGGAAATATCCATCATAAAGTCTATTTTTAAATATTAATGCTGGTTATTTCCAACAAATATACAAAATAATTGGATTTAGATTTCACATGGCTCTTTAAATAAAGGCTAACACTTTGTTTTTAATGATTTTGAAATTAATTCTTCTTTAAATTTTTCTTTTAAAACCATCATATCCTCACTCACTTTTTTATCTAATATCTTAGCATAGTGTTGTGTGGTTCTAATGTTTTTATGTCCCAACATTTTACTTACGCTTTCTATAGGTACGCCATTTGTAAGGGTTACAGTCGTCGCAAAAGTGTGTCTGGCAATTATGGAAGGTTAAATCTTTTTTAATGCCGCAAACATCGGCTATTTCCTTTAGATAGCTATTCATTTTTTGGTTGCTTAAAACGGGTAATAGTTTATCTTCATTTATGCATTGTGGGTAATCGGCATATTTCAGAATTAATTCTTCCGGAATGGGGAGGAGGGGGATTCTTGAAGCGGTTTCTGTTTTCTGGCGATGGGTGAATATCCATTTACCACCATCAATACCCATGCTGATATTTGATACCGTTAAGTTTTTGACATCTATATAAGCCAGACCAGTAAAGCAACTGAAAACGAAAATATCTTTTACCTGGTTTAATCTTTCGGTTACAAATACTTTAGAATAGATATCCTGAACTTCTTCTTGTGTTAGATAATCTCTTTCGACTTCGCGAATTTTTGATTTATAGTTTGCAAATGGATCTTTGTCTAACCATCCATTTGAAATACAAATCTTTACTATTTTCTTGAAGTTCTTGATGTATTTTACAGCTGTATTGTTAGCGCATTTGCGGACACTTCTCAGAAAGAATTCATATTCTGTTATGAAAGAATGGTCAATATCCTTGATGTCGATATCCGAAACGGAATATTTCCATTGTAGAAATTCAATAGTATGTTTCAATGATGTTTTGTATCGCTCCAATGTTCCTGCTGCAAATTCTTGGCCCACTAAAGTTTCTACTTTGTTGTTGTGATCCTGGAAAATGGGAATTAACATTCTGGCTCTTTGTTCCGTTCCTTGAAGTTTGGCTTTTAGAATGGTTGAAGTTGCTGTCGTTTTATCTTTCATCATATGATGATGTGCATCGTAAACTTCCTGTTCCAGCGTTTTTAGATACCTATTTAGCGATTTTACTTCATCAGATGCCCCAGAAACCTTTTGAAGTTTGTTATCCCATTTGTCGGGTTCAATGTATCTTTTGGAAGCAATGTCTTTCCTAATACCATCAATGGTAATTCTTAGATAAATGGGAGCGGTACCGTTGGCTTTGATTTTACTTTTCTTGATAAAGAAAAGCAGGGTGAATGTTTTGTTCATAATGTGGTGACTTTAAGTTTGATAAAATTATTCATCTTAAACACTCCAAACAAGATGTTCAAACCGTGAACGCCTTATTATACAAGTGCTCCAGCGATTTTTGGTGACCCATTTGAGATTTTCAGAATGGGGCACTAAATAGGTCACTGAAAGAATACCATTTAATGAACTTTATTGGTATAGCCACCAAGCAAAAAACGCCGTAAATCTTATGATTTACAGCGTTTTAGCCTTTTTAGTATTTCTACTGGCGGAGAAAGAGGGATTCGAACCCCCGGACCTGTTACAGTCAACAGTTTTCAAGACTGCCGCATTCGACCGCTCTGCCATTTCTCCAGTATGTCGCTTTCATTATCTGATTGCGAGTGCAAATATAAGAACCTTTTTTGGTTATGCAAATCTATTTTTATAAAAAAAGCATGTATTTTAGTGACTAATTTTTAATTGTTTCATTTTCTATACTTTATGCGAAACTTATTTTTACAAAAAATTGAAATATAGGTTTAATACTTTACGTATTCGGTTATTTCTAGTCCATATCCAATCATTCCGACACGTTTAGTTCCCTCAGTATTGGATACCAATCTAATTTTTGAGATATCTATATCATGTAATATTTGAGCGCCAATTCCAAAATCTTTACTGTCAATAACAATTTTGGGCGCTTTCATCACTCCTTCACTTTGCAATAATTTAAGTTCTGTTATACGGCTTAGTAAATTCACCGATTGCATATCCTGATTGATAAAAATAACAGCACCTTTTCCTTGCTCGTTAATTACTTTAAACATATCATCCAGTTGTTGGTCTGCATTATTAGTCAATGTGCCTAATAAATCATTATTTACCTGTGAGGAATTGATTCTTGTTAAAATGGATTCGCCCAAATTCCAAGTGCCTTTTGTTAAAGCAATATGAATTTGTTTGTTGGTTGTTTGCTGGTAAGCACGTAATCTGAAAGTACCAAAACGGGTTTCTAAATCAAAATCTTCTTTTTTAATAATCAAACTATCGTGCTGCATTCTGTAAGCAACTAAATCTTCGATAGAAACTAATTTTAAATTGAATTTTTTAGCCACTTTTACCAATTGTGGTAAGCGTGCCATCGAGCCATCTTCGTTCATGATTTCTACAATCACTCCAGCCGATTTAAAGCCTGCCAAACGTGCGAAATCAATTGCGGCTTCAGTATGTCCAGTTCTTCTTAATACACCTCCTTGTTTAGCAATAAGAGGAAATATATGTCCTGGTCGTGCTAAATCGTGTGGTTTCGTTTTGGAATCAACCAACGACAAAATAGTTTTTGCTCTATCTCCCGCTGATATCCCTGTTGTTACTCCGTTTCCTCTTAAATCTACCGAAACGGTAAAAGCAGTTTCCATAGGATCTGTATTGTTACTAACCATTACATGCAGTCCTAATTCTTTGCAACGACTTTCTGTTAATGGTGCACAAATCAATCCACGACCGTGTGTGGCCATGAAATTAATCATTTCGGGTGTTACTTTTTCGGCTGCAGCCAAGAAATCACCTTCGTTTTCTCGATCTTCATCATCAACAACAATAATAATTTTCCCTTGTCGAATGTCTTCGATCGCTTCTTCTATTGTGTTGAGGTGTATTTTACTTGTAACCATGATTGGTGTTTAATTTTGTGATGGAAATATTTTTTGGAATATTTTTTGAAATGGAGCTAAAATGACATCCATATTTATTAATCCGATATCGTTTGTGGCTCTGTATGACAAAAGAATAGCTAATGGTGATAGAATAAAGGAGGACATCCAAGCTCCTAAAAATGGAGATAAACCATCTTCCTGTGCGATTCTTTTACCGAAAGTATTTATAAAGTGAAAAGTTATGAAAATTAAAACCGCAAAAATTATAGGAAGTCCCAATCCGCCTTTTCTGATAATGGCTCCCAAAGGGGCTCCAATAAAAAACATCAAAAAGCAGGCATATGCAATTACAAATTTGTCATAAAATGCCAATAAATGATTGTTGATGTTTTTTCGTTTATTTTTAAAATCCGTATTACTGGCATCAATCGAATATTTTGTACTGGCAAGGTTACTAACGGCAAGATCTAAAATCTTTGATTTCTCCTCATTGTTATATAATGTCAATATATTGTTTGGAAGGGTTTTACTTTTTTTGAGGGATTGTATTTTATTATCCTTTGGAATTAGAATTCGCTGATTCATGTTTTCCGAAAACGAAAGGATATCCGTTTTTAAATTTTTATGTAATGAATCCAACGTATAATTTAATTCATTTACAGTAAGCATCGTGTTAGTATTCGCAATCTGCTCATTATTTACATCCACTTTATTCAATTTTGATAAATCGATATTGATAATGTATTTTTTGAATGAACTTTTTGCAAATGGCATTTTGCTTCTTTCTTCATATTTTTTGGGAACGATGTCTTCATAGTAGTAACCATTATTCAATACTAATTGTAGAATACTGGATTCCTCGCTACTTATTAATTCTCCATTTTTAGCCTTGATAACCGTTTTGCTGCCGTCACCTAGATTTGATTTTTTGTGGATAGTAATACCAGTAAGGAAATTTCCGTTTTCTCCAGATTTTTTATTGACTTTAATATTATAAAAGCCAACATCGCTAAACTGACCTTCGGCAATTGCCAAAGCAGGTTTGGCTTGAGCAATATTTTTTCTGAAATTGATAAACTTATATTCTGCAAAAGGAATCACATTATTAGCAAAAAGAAAGGCGATACCTCCCAGTATAACAATGAAAATAGTTAGGCTTTTCATTGCTCTTTTTAGCGAAACCCCAGCTGATTTCATGGCAGCCAATTCATAATTTTCAGACAAATCACCAAAAGTCATTATGGAAGCCAATAGTACTGACAAAGGTAAAACCAAAGGAATAATTCGAGGCATTGAAAAGCCTAAAAACTTGATAATCATTACTAAATCCAAATCTTTACCTGCTAATTCGGATATAAATAACCAAACGGTTTGAAGTATAAAAATGAAAAAGAGTATTACAAATACAGTTGTAAATGTAGTCAGAAATGTTTTTAATAAGTATTTGTCAAGAATTTTCACCGATATAGATTAATCTAATTTGTTGATGTAGTAATTTGGATATTTACTTTCCGCAAATGTAAATTGATTTTTTGACAAAGGTTGGTTGGTTTTAAAAGAATTAACGGTTAAAGTCGTTTTTGTGCCTTTTTTACCCATTTCAATCAAATTATAGATATGTTTGGTTTGCACATCGATTCCCAATAATACCTCTTTTCTTTGATCTTTGGCACTTGTAGGAATGAGTTTAATGTACTGAATTTTTCTGCCTTTTACATCCTGCAAAATATCCATATTATATTTATAACCAGTATTAAAAAAGGTTAGCATTTTTGAAGGTGTAATGGCATTATCTTCTTTTTCATTTACTTTAGAAATAGTAATCTCTTCATCTTCTGGAACAATAGTATATGTTTTTTTTCCGTCAAAAATTTTCGTAACTCCCATGAAATTCAATACATACTGATTTCCTTTCATGGTTACATTCCCTTTACTGTCCTGATTGATATTTTCTCTGGAATTATTTAAAGAATATTTAAAATCAATTACAATATTATCATAACTTCTAACTTTTGCAGTAACCTGATCTAAAAGGTCTTTCGCTTTTTTATCTTGGGCTTGTATTGAAAAACTAAAAAGAAGTAAAAATGAGATATATATAATTTTTTTGTACATTGCTTTCTGTTGTTGTTTCATTAGATATGTTATTTTGTTATTATTGTTGTTGTCTTGGACTGAACACTGACCACTTCTTAAGACTGTTCATTGTTGAAAAATTGATCAAGAGAACTCATGTCCAAGATGTTTACACTACGTGCTTTACTTCCTTCGAACGGACCTACAATTCCTGCGGCTTCCAGTTGATCAATTAATCGACCTGCTCTGTTGTAGCCTAATTTTAGCTTTCTTTGTAACAATGAAGCGGAGCCTTGTTGTGCATTTACAATAATTTCGGCGGCTTCTCTAAACAAAGTATCTCTTTCGGAAATATCCATATCAAGATTAATGCCACTTTCCTCTCCAACAAATTCCGGAAGTAAATAAGCAGTTGCATATGCTTTTTGCGAACCAATGAATTCCGTAATTTTTTCTACTTCGGGTGTGTCTATAAAGGCACATTGTACACGAACAACATCATTTCCGTTGGTGTAAAGCATATCTCCTCGTCCTATCAATTGATCCGCACCCTGAGTATCAAGAATGGTTCGGGAATCAATTTTTGAGGTAACTCTAAAAGCAATTCTAGCTGGAAAATTGGCTTTTATTAAACCTGTAATTACATTCACCGAAGGTCTTTGGGTAGCAATAATTAAATGGATACCAATGGCCCGCGCTAATTGAGCTAAACGTGCTATAGGAACTTCGACCTCTTTTCCGGCGGTCATAATTAAATCGGCAAACTCATCAACAACGAGAACGATATAAGGTAAAAATCGGTGTCCATTTTCAGGATTCAATTTTCGAGCTTTAAATTTATCGTTGTATTCTTTGATGTTACGCACCATCGCATCTTTTAATAAAGAATAGCGGTTGTCCATTTCTACACAAAGTGAATTCAGGGTATTGACCACTTTTGCATTATCAGTAATAATAGCATCATCCATATCTGGAAGCTTCGCTAAATAATGTCTTTCAATTTTATTAAACAACGTTAGCTCTACTTTTTTAGGATCGACCAGTACAAATTTAACTTCTGCGGGATGTTTTTTGTACAAAAGTGAAGTCAGAACCGCATTCAATCCAACAGATTTTCCTTGTCCGGTAGCTCCTGCCATCAGTAAGTGAGGCATTTTGGCTAAATCAACCACAAAAGTTTCATTAGAAATAGTTTTTCCTAAGGCGATTGGCAATTCCATTTCGGCTTCCTGAAATTTGGCTGAGCCAATAACACTTTTCATGGAAACCATCGTAGGATTCTTATTGGGAACCTCGATTCCTATGGTTCCTTTTCCTGGAATAGGAGCAATGATACGAATTCCTAATGCCGAAAGTGACAACGCAATATCATCTTCTAAACTTTTAATTTTCGAGATACGAATACCCGCTTCCGGTACAATTTCATATAAAGTAACCGATGGTCCAACGGTAGCTTTTATCTGTGCAATTTCTATTTTATAATTGCGAAGCGTATCAACAATCCTGTTTTTATTTTCTTCTAATTCTTCCTGGTTGATGGTAATTCCACCAGTCGAATATTCCTTTAATAAATCTATCGTAGGAAATTTATAATTGGATAAATCCAAAGTTGGATCAAATAATCCAAAATCAGCAACAAGTCTAGAAGCTAAATTTTCTTCTATAATATCTTCTTCCGGAGCTGTTTCTATTACAAAAGTATCTGTAGGATTTGAAATAATTTCCGGAGTAGCCATTGGCGTTACTTCCATGGCAAGAGGTTTTGCTATGGGATCCAAATTAATTTCGGATGAATTATTGATAGTTGGTTTTAACGCTTCTTTATTAATTTCGAATTGATTTCCATTTATTTTCAAATGAATGTCATCAATTTCTTCTTCCGCAACAGCAAATTCCTCTAAATTATAACCGCTACTTTTTGCCCCATTTAGAGGAATAGTGGCTAAATCAGCTTTAATTTCTTTTTTGGTATTATCAAAAAAGGACTGAATATTTTCTGGCGAAATTTTGATTTTGAAAATCACATAGATGATTAATCCAAAAAGCAAGATCAATAATGTTCCCGTTTTTCCAATGTAATCTTGAGAAAATAGATTCAATTCATATCCAATTGTCCCTCCTAATTCAGGTACTGATGTGGCAAAAAAACCAAATAAAACGGATAAAACAATAATTACGAATAAATCCCAAAACCAAATATTCTTCAGCTTTTTTAAGGGAATAGAGAGAACCATGTACATTCCTGTTAGGAAAAATAAGCGCACGAATATAAATGCGGCAATCCCAAAACCTTTATAAACAATTAAGTCAGCTAAAAATGCTCCAAATTTTCCTAACCAATTGTGAACAGTTTCGGTTCTGTCAGTCAATTCTTGAACAGCACTTTGATCTTGTTGTCCGTAGATGTAAAAGGAAATAAATGCAAATAATAAAGCAATTGAAAATAACACCAAAAGAGAACCAAAAACAATTGTGTGTTGTTTGGTTATTCTCCATGGATTATTTCCCTCCGTTTTAGAATCGTTTTTTTTATCTAAAGGCGCTGTTTTTGTTGTTTTTGCCATTCTTGATTGTAATAATACCTAAAGTAATATTGGTATATATATGATTAAACCGATTGCTATTGCTGTCAAAGCAGCAAAAAAGACAGCTCCTGCAGCAATATCTTTGATGAACCCAATTCTTTCATGATAGTTAGGATGAATAAAATCGGCTACTTTTTCAACTGCTGTATTTAAACCTTCAATACTCATGACCAAACCAATGGCCAAAGTCTGAAAAAGCCATTCTGTTTTAGAAATGCCAAAATAAAACCCAGCGATGGTAATCAATATTCCAATTGAAAATTGTACCATAACGCTGTGTTCTGTTGTAATCAATTTTAGGGCACCCTTAAAAGCATAAGAGACGCTTTTTAATCTTCCGGTGAAGAAGGTATTATCTTTTTGAAATTCCATCCGGAGGTTATTAAAGTACTGCTAATGCAGCTTCGTAATTCGGCTCATCCGCAATTTCACCAACTTGCTCCGTATGAGTAATTGTTCCATTTTCATCAACCACAATGATGGCTCTGGAATGCAATCCGGCTAAGGGGCCATTTACAATTTCTAAACCATTGGTTTTACCAAAATCTCCAGCTTGGAAATCAGATAAATTAATAACATTTTCAAGTCCTTCAGCACCACAAAAACGGTTTTGCGCGAAAGGTAAATCTCTGGAGATACATAATACATTGGTGTTTTCCAATTTACTTGCGCTTTCGTTAAATTTTCTAACCGACGTAGCACATGTTCCGGTATCGATACTTGGAAAAATATTCAAAACTAATTTTTTCCCTGCAAAGTCAGCTAATGAAGCAACAGAAAGATCGTTTTTAACTAATTTAAAATCGCTTATTTTTGAGCCTACTGTTGGTAATTCTCCTGAGGTATTTATTGGATTTCCTTTTAAAGTAATTGAAGCCATAATTTTTGTTTTTTAATGAGGTTCAAAAGTATGAAAATTATTTAAGATTTAGTGATGAAACTTTGGGATAAAGTTCAAGATTTTGGAGCATTAAGTAAACTCGTATAACCCAATGTCTTTTTTATAAAATGCATAAAAAAACGCAGTCGTTTCGGACTGCGTTTTAGAAATATTGCATTAAAAATTCTTTTTTATTTGTCGATAGAACCCAGAACACGCTTCATGAAACCGTTTAAAGCTTCTTTTTTATCAGTTCCGGTTTTTACCAGTTTGTTAACTTCTAAAGCGCCATACATATTAGAAATTAATTCACCAATTACATCTAATTCTTCATCTTTCAATGTAGTAATTTCAGTCATTGCTTCCAAAACTTCAATTGTTTCTATGATATAATCTTCATCATTTTCTTCTATAAACTGCGTTAAATGCTTAATAACCGGTAATTTCATATTTATTTTGTTTAAAGTTTAAAAAAAGTTTGAGGTTTATAGGTTGCTGTTGAACATTATGCTTTGAGCTTAAACTTTGTAGCATTGTTGCTCAACTTTAAACTTTAAACAATTTCGTTCACTAATTCAATCAGTACTTCTTGTTTATTGGTTTGCGTTTCGTTTACTAATTTCCCATTTACAAAAGTGGCAAAAGTTGGTAAATTACTCACATTAGCTAATTTTCTTGATTCAGGAAAATTTTCAGCATCAACAAGAGCAAAAGTAATTGTTTCGTTTTCTGAAGCTAATTTTTTGAATTTTGGTTTCATAATACGACAATTTCCACACCATGAAGCCGAAAATTGAACTACAACTTTCTCGTCTTTTGCAATTAAATCCTGTAACGTATCTTCGTTTAATTCGATTAACATATTTTTAAAATTTCAAAAATCAATAGCAATATCAATAGTCAATATTTAGTATTGAAATTGATTATTGCCATTGAAATTGTTATTGAACTAGTTTAAACTCAAGTATTCTGCAGTACTTTTTCTGTCAGCGCTCATTGCTTCTTTTCCAGCTTCCCAGTTTGCAGGACAAACTTCACCTTTTTCTTGAATATGTGTGTAAGCATCAACCATACGTAAATATTCATTTACGTTACGACCTAATGGCATATCGTTTACACTTTCGTGGAAAATTTTTCCAGTTTCGTCGATAAGGTAAGTAGCTCTGTAAGTAACATTAGATCCTTCGATAATGATAGAATCTGTTTCTTCACTATAACCAGTTTCTTCAATATCAAGAATTCCTAAGATGTTTGATAAGTTTCTGTTAGTATCAGCAAGGATTGGGTACGTAACTCCTTCAATTCCACCATTATTTTTTGGAGTGTTTAACCAAGCAAAATGTACTTCATTTGTATCACAAGAAGCTCCTATAACAATTGTATTTCTTTTTTCGAATTCCGGTAGCGCCGCTTGAAAAGCATGTAATTCAGTTGGACATACGAATGTAAAGTCTTTCGGGTACCAAAACAAAAGTACTTTTTTGTTGTTTTTTGTAGCTTCTTCGAAAATATTGATTTTTAAATTATCACCCATTTCTGAGATAGCGTCTATTGCAATGCTTGGGAATTTTTTTCCTACTAATGACATATTATTTATTTTTAGTTAATTTTTTTTGATGGTGCAAAAATAGCCTAAACAGAGGATTTGAAACAATAAGATTTGATTATAAATATTTATTTACGAATAAAAATTTCTTATAATGGATGCTTTTGAAATTAAAGAAGCTAATTAGACACCACTAACAATCACAGGAAGAGTACCTTTACAGTTGGTGTTTTCTAAAAGTTGTTCGGCTGCGGTTTCTTGAAATTCTGTAAAATCTTGATACATTTGAATGATTCCCAAAGCGTGCTTTAAATTTGGGATAACTTGAAGTGAATATGGGTTCCCAAAAACATATAAAACACATTTTTTGGTGGTAAATAAGTTACCCAAAAACTGAAGTACTGAATCCTCAATATCAAAATTATGTAAAGGTTTTGCCTTTGGAACAAACAAAGAAATGATAAGGGTATCAAAACGGGTTAATGCCTTTTCTAATTCATTTAATGTCAAATCACTTCCCGTTTCATAACAAAATTCAGGTGAAGGCAAGGCAGCTGTCAAGCTTTTAAAAAATGCATTATCAGTGTTTTTATAGAGGCTAAGTTTGGCGAGATCCTCTCTGTTTTTAGCATCAAAAACAGTGACAGTATTGTTGTTGTCTTTAATTTTTGTAATGCATTTTTGAGCAATTTTACGATTTAAAGCAGAAGTGGTTTCAAAATCAAAATCACTTTCCGAAAGGTTTGGTAAATGGAGTTTTCCGTCTACAATACCCGCTTTTTGTTTGCATTTCCACAATCTGTTAAAACTGGCTTCAATTCGCTGTGGAGTTGCATTTTTTACTATTTCCTGAATTCCTTCCGGTACATTTTCGGCAAAACACAAAACATCATTTCCGGCATTGAAAGCTTCCCATTCCAGTTGTCCTTTTTTCTCGTATAATTTGGAGACGCTGTGCATATTCAAAGCATCCGAAATTACCAAACCATCATAACCTAATTGCTTTCGCAAAAGTGTTTCAATTACCGATTTTGACAATGTAGCTGATGTATCTTTTCCGGAATTCAAAGCAGGAACAGCCAAATGACCAATCATAATCGAATCGACATTGTTTTCAATACCTTTTAGGAAAGGATATAGTTCATTGGATAATAATTCGGCTAATGTTTCTTCTAAAACGGGTAATCCTAAATGGGAATCGACATTCGTATTTCCGTGCCCGGGAAAATGTTTGAGACAACCTAAAATGCCAACCTCATTCATTCCTTTCAAATATTCAAGGGCAAAATCAGCTACTTTTTCTTTATTCTCACCAAAGGAACGATAGCCAATTACCGGATTATTCGGGTTATTATTGATGTCCGCTAAGGGCGCTAAATTATAATGGATTCCAACTGATTTTAAGTCCAAACCTATTTGTTTTCCAACTTCGTAAACCAAATGTTTTTCACTTTCAGGTAAAGCGCCAAGGGTAATGGCATAAGGATATTGGGGTGTTTTTTCGACGCGCATCGCCAATCCCCATTCGGCATCAATACTCATTAATAAAGGAGTGGTGGCACAGTTTTGGTATCGTACGATGAGTGCTGCCAAACGCTGAAAACTATCATCATTTAATACTACTTTTTTCTTAGTTTCATAATTGGTTGCGGCACTGGCTCGGCTATGAAAAAAAGTCAATCCGCCTATATTGTAATCTCTAATTAATCGTTCGGTTGCCTGTATGTTTTCTTCAGTGTCGTTTATGAAAACGGCCGGAAAGAAAAATTGCCCTATTTTTTGTTCTAATGTCATTTTGAAATAGTGATAAGAGTTAATTTTTAACCATTTAAGGCATATAAGTTCATTGCAGAGATTTTGCCAGTTAGTTAAAATTAATTACTCTGAATAGTTATGTACTTACTTACTTACTTACTTAAATGAACTTACATTTCTTATATGGTTGATGAAAATATATGTTTTTATTCTTGCTCTGATTTCTTTCCAAAAGCAGCTGGAAATATCAAAAATCTGGAAAGTATTAATCCCGGTATGGTAGCTAAAAACACCCAAATAAAGAAATTTCCATACCCCAGATATTCTTGGATATAACCGCTCAACATTCCCGGAAGCATCATTCCCAAAGCCATAAATCCTGTTGCGATAGAGTAGTGGGACGTTTTTGATTCGCCATCAGCCACATAAATCAAATACATCATGAAAGCCGCAAACCCAAAACCATATCCAAATTGTTCCGCGATTACCGTTAAATAAACATAGATAATGGAACCAGGGTGGAAATGCGAAAGCAATATAAATCCTACAATTGGTAAGTGCATGGCCAAAATCATGGGCAGCATCCATTTTCCTAATCCATCTTTAGAAATGACAATACCTCCTAAAATTCCCCCAACAGTAAGTGATATTACCCCAAAAGTTCCATAAATAACGCCAACATCCTGCGTGGTTAAACCCATTCCGCCTGCAGCTATCGGATCGATTAAAAAAGGAGTTAACATTTTTAATAGTTGAGATTCACCTAATCTGAATAATAAGATGAAAGTAAGTGCTATTCCTATTTGTTTCTTTTGAAAAAAAGTAGCAAAAACAACTCCGAAACTCTTATGCGGAACCGATTCAGTTTCGTTTTCTACGATTTTTGTTTCCGTTTTTGGAGTGGAAAAATAATTGTAAATCGTAATCACGGCCATAATCAATGCAACAACAACCATCGTATAGGACCATGCTTTTTGTTTATCGCCATATTCTTGTTCGAGATAACCGGCAATTACTACTATTAATCCGTTTCCGGTAAGCATTGAAAGACGATAAAATGTACTTCTGATTCCAAGGAAAAACGATTGCTGTTCCTTTTCTAAAGCCAACATATAAAATCCATCACTCGCCACATCATTCGAGGCTGATGCAAATGCGGCAACCCAAAAAACAGCTAAACTAATTACAAAAAAATTACTCAAAGGAATCGTTAATCCCACAATTAAAAAAGCAATGGAAATTAGTAATTGCATGCTTAAAAACCACTTTCTTTTAGTCGAATAAATGTCAATAAACGGACTCCATAATGGCTTAATAACCCATGGTAAATAGAGTAAACTGGTATAAATTCCGATATCTTCATTATTGATACCAAGGTTTTTATACATTATGACTGATACCGAAATAATAATGGCGTAAGGTAAGCCGGAAGCAAAGTTTAATAATGGAATCCAAAACCAAGGGCTGTTGTTTGTTTTCATTTATAGCGGATTATATTCAATTCAAATTTTATAGTGTGAAATTTACTAAAGTCGGTTGGCTTTCATTACCATAAAAATCGATGAATGTAATGGCGCAGGTTGTATTTTTGTCTAATTTATAGGTTGGAATTACAACTTCAACAGTATCAATATTATCTTTAAATGCTATTTTATCAATAATTTGGCTTGGATCATTGACGTCAATTTTCGAATTGAATTTGGCTCCATAAACCATAACATAACGCACTTTACTGTACAAAGGATATTTAACATTAAAGCTTGAAGAAATAGGATTTACCAAAATACTGTTCGCTGTGGGTACGATGACCATTTTTTTGATAGAATTTGGAACCACAGTAGGTAGTGCAGGATATTTGTATTGGTTTTCTATCAATAGTTGCGCAACGTTTTGATTTCTGTTCAAAAATGATTTGGCACTAAAAAAGGCATTACCTTGAACGTTTTTGTAGGTTCTGGTAATATCTATTTGATTCGGTATTTCATTAGGATTATTCCATTTTTTATCGGAATCCGTATTGATTTTATAGGTTCCGTTTCCGATATAAACAGCCGTGTTTTTTGAGTTTTCAGACCACCAACGCAGTAGTTTTGAATAGGAAGCTTTTGGGTGATCCATGCTCCAGTATAATTGTGGAACGATGTAGTCAATCCATTTATTTTCCATCCATGCTAAAGGATCTGCAAACAAATCGTCATAATTAGTCTGACCAGACTCCGTTTCAGAACCTTTTGGATCGACTGATTTATTTCTCCAAACCCCAAAAGGGCTGATGCCAAATTGTACCCAAGGTTTTATGTTTTTTATCGAAAGGGAAACACATTTCACGAAAGTATTCACATTGGAACGTCTCCAATCTTCTAAACTCAATCCATTTCCGTATTTTTTGAAAGAATCGGCATCATTAAATTGTTCTCCTTTTATTTTGTATGGGTAAAAATAATCATCAAAATGAATAGCATCGATGTCATATTTTTCTACAACTTCTTCAACTATGGACAATAAATGGTTTTGAACTTCTGGCAGTGCCGGATTGTAATAATATTTACCTCCGTATTTAATCATCCATTCCGGATGTTGGTAAAAATCATGTTTAGGACTTAAAATAGCCGTGTTCAAGTCCATTGTGGCGCGATACGGATTTAACCAAGCGTGAAATTCAAAACCTCGGGCGTGTGTTTCAGTAATCATCCATGTCAATGTGTCGAAATAAGGTTTCGGCGCTTGACCTTCTTTTCCGGTCAAAAAGCGAGACCATGGCGCTAATTCCGTTGGATAAAAGGCGTCACCAACACTTCGAATCTGGACAATTACGGCATTGTAATTTAATTTTTTATAAGTATCTAAAATTTCAATAAAATCGGCTTTTTGTTTTGCAGTGTTATCCGTACTGCTTTTTGGCCAGTCAATATTAACAACGGTGGCTATCCAAACGGCTCTAAATTCATTTTTAGGATTTGCAGCAAATTGTTGCGCGTTACTATTCCAAAGAGAAAGTAAAAAGAACGAAATAAGGAATATGGCGTGCTTGAAATTTTTCATTATTATTTAATTTATAAAGTATTCAAAAATAGTTTTTTTAGTGAAATTTACCAGATAAAATGGTTATAAAATTTGTCTTATTTTACTAGCGCAATTTCTTTGCCAAAATGTTTTTAAATTGAACTTTCTATCAAACAATAAAACTTTTTGAATTTTTCGTATTTGATTTTTTAATTTATAATCGGCTATATATTTATATTTGTCAAATAATGCTGTATTATCAGTTTTTTATAAAATATAATGTATTAAGCCATGTTAACCTCACTTGAATTACAACAATTATCCCAATCATTAGAAGGAACACTTTTATATGATGAACTTCATAAAACGATTTACGCTACTGACGCTTCAGCTTATAGAATTATGCCACTTGCTGTGGCGATTCCAAAATCAGAAGAAGATATTGTCAAAATTATTCGCTTTGCAGCAAAAAATAAGATTTCAATCACGCCTAGAACTGCCGGGACTTCATTAGCAGGGCAAACGGTTGGTAACGGAATTATTGTGGATGTTTCGAAACATTTCACTAAGATTATTGCTTTTGACCCAATAAAAAAGACGGTTACGGTACAACCAGGAGTGATTCGGGATGAACTGAATTTATTCTTAAAACCTCACGGTTTGTTTTTTGGACCCAATACTTCTACGTCAAATCGATGTATGATAGGAGGAATGGTAGGGAATAATTCATCGGGGACCACATCGATACGCTATGGCGTAACCCGAGACAAAATAGTGGAATTAAAAGCGGTTTTGAGTGATGGCAGTGCAACGGTATTCAAAGACATGCCTTCGGAAGAATTCATTGAAAAGACAAAAGGTAATTCACTTGAGAATACCATTTATAAGACCATTTTTGAGGAACTTTCGAATACAGAAAACCAAAAAGAAATTGTAAAGGAGTTTCCAAAACCTGAAATTCACAGACGAAATACGGGTTATGCGATAGATTTATTATTAAAATCAGAACTGTTTTCAGGAACTGAAAAAACGATAAACTTAGGAAAATTACTTTGCGGAAGCGAGGGAACTTTAGCATTTACGACTGAAATTACTTTGAAAGTAGATGATTTACCGCCAACAAATAATGTCATGGTGGCAGCACATTTTCATACCATTCAAGAAAGTTTAGAAGCTGTAGTTACAGCGATGAAACATCATTTGTACACTTGTGAAATGATGGATGACACCATTCTGAATTGTACCAAAACCAATAGAGAACAAGCCAAAAATAGATTTTTCATACAAGGGGAACCAAAAGCAGTTATTATGCTTGAAGTGGCGTCTCATCATAGTATGGAAGATGCCGAAAGACAAGCAAATGCTTTGATAGCTGATCTTGAGCAGCATAATTTTGGGTATGCCTTACCCAAAATTTACGGATCTGATATTGATAAAATAAATGAGTTGCGAAAAGCGGGTCTCGGACTTTTAGGAAGTATTGTAGGAGATAATAAAGCGGCAGATTCTATAGAGGATACCGCTGTTGAGTTGAGTGATTTGCCTAATTATATTGCCGAGTTTTCCGCCATGATGCAGCGTCATGGTCAGAGCGCCATTTATTATGCACATGCCGGAGCTGGAGAAATTCACTTACGACCCGTTTTAAATTTAAAAACTAAAGAAGGATTACACCAATTTAGAAACATCGCAACCGAAGTGGCTATTTTAGTAAAAAAATATAGAGGTTCATTGAGCGGGGAACATGGAGACGGAATCGTGCGTGGAGAGTTTTTGCCTTTTATGATTGGGGACAAGAATTATGAATTATTAAAACGAATAAAAAATGCCTTTGATCCGAATACAATTTTAAATGTTGGAAAAATTGTAAACGCCTTCAAAATGGACGAAAACCTTAGGGTGGAAGCGGGCAGGGTGGAACCGGATATAAAAACGATTCAGGATTTTTCGGATAGTATGGGGATTTTGCGTGCGGCTGAGAAATGCAATGGTTCCGGAGATTGTAGAAAATTACCTTCGGCAGGCGGTACTTTATGTCCAAGTTATCGCGCCACACGAAACGAAAAAGACACCACTCGTGCAAGAGCCAATGCGTTGAGAGAATATTTGACGCATTCAGAAAAAGACAATAAGTTCGATCACGAAGAATTATATAAAGTTTTCGAATTGTGTGTGAGCTGTAAAGCTTGTGCCAGTGAATGTCCCAGTAATGTAGATGTTGCGGCACTGAAATCGGAGTTTTTGTACCAATATCAAAAAGCAAATGGATTTTCTGTTCGAAATAAAATATTTGCCAATAACGCAAAACTAAATAAATTAGGAAGCGTACTGCCAAAGATTACAAATTTTGTTTTGAATCAAACTTTGGTGAAAAAGAGCATGGGAATTGCTCCAAAAAGGGAAGTTCCTTTATTGGCTCCAACTACTTTTAGAAAATGGTACGAAAAAAACAAATCAAAAGCACAAAATAATTCTTTTGCAAACGGGAAAGTATATTTATTTTGTGATGAATTTACTAATTTTTATGATGTTTCAGTTGGGATTGATGCGTATGAATTATTGACAAGAATAGGATATGAAGTCATTGTAGTTGATCATGAGGAAAGCGGAAGAGCCTTTATTTCGAAAGGTTTTCTGGAAGAAGCAAAAGCAATAGCCAATATAAACGTAGCTGTTTTTTCAACTATTATTACTGCCGATTGTCCGTTGATAGGAATAGAGCCATCGGCGATATTGACTTTTAGAGATGAATACATCCGATTAGCAGATGATAAAGAAAATGCCGAAAAACTAGCTCAAAATGTATTTACAATTGAAGAGTTTTTCAAAAAAGAGATTGCGATTGGAAAAATTCATTCGGATCAATTTTCTGATGTTGAGAAAACAATAAAAATTCACGGACATTGTCATCAAAAGTCATTGAGCACCATTGAAGCGACTTTTGCGATGTTGAATTTGCCAAAAAATAGTTTGGTTACCATTTACAATTCGGGTTGTTGTGGTATGGCAGGTTCTTTTGGTTATGAAAAAGAACATTATGACATCAGCATGCAAATGGGTGAGGATACCTTGTTTCCAAAAATTAGAGCAACCGATGCAACAGTAGCAATTGCTGCCGCAGGGACCAGTTGCCGTCATCAGATTTTTGATGGAACAAATAGAAAAGCCCTGCATCCGGTTACTATTCTGAAGAGTTGTCTAAAATAACAATTCGATTCAGTAAAATAAAATTAAAAAGGAGTGTTTAGAAAAATACATATTTTTTATTTTAACTTATTTTAAAGTGTATTTAGCTTTTTTTGGTTGTTAAAAATTTTAATTTGACTTTTTTTTGAAAAAAAATAAAAAAAATTGTTGAAGAGATACTATTAATTCAATTTGTTTTATACTTTTGAATTTTTAAGATTACTTTAATTATTAGCAAAATAAGAGCATAAAATTTATAATATATTAATTTTTAATGATAAAATTTAGAATATGGCATTTTCAAGTTTATTTAGAAAGAAGACGGTACAAGACATTTTAAAACAAGTTGAAAAAAATAATGCAGATGGACATAATGCATTAGGTAAGCATTTAACGGCTCGTGATTTGACAGCTTTTGGTATTGCAGCGATTGTAGGAGCTGGTATTTTTAGTACCATTGGTAAAGCCAGTTTTGATGGAGGACCCGCAGTTATATTTCTTTTCCTGTTTACAGCGATAGCTTGTAGTTTTGCTGCGTTTGCTTATGCTGAATTTGCCTCGATGGTTCCTGTTTCCGGAAGTGCCTATACGTATTCCTACGTTGCATTTGGTGAAATAATAGCTTGGATTATTGGTTGGGCATTGATAATGGAGTATTCAGTAGGTAATATAACGGTCGCGATATCATGGAGTGATTATTTTACTGGTTTACTTGAAAGTGGTGGTATCCATTTACCTCAATGGGTTCAAATGGATTATTTGACGGCTTCCAATGGTTATAATGATGCTACGGCATTAATGCAAGGCGGAAAATCTTTTGATAATTTGAGTTTGGCTTTACAAGCAGCTCATAATGCATGGACTACGTCGCCTGTAATTGGTTCTTTCCATTTTGTTGCTGACCTTCCTGCATTATTGATCATTATTTTAATTACAGCATTAATTTATCGTGGGATGAAAGAATCTCGAAATGCAAGTAACATAATGGTTGTTGTGAAATTATGTATCGTTCTTTTGGTTATTGCAGTTGGTGTTTTTTATGTAGATACGGCCAATTGGGATCCTTTTGCTCCAAATGGAATTACGGGTGTTTTGAAAGGCGTTTCGGCAGTGTTTTTTGCCTACATTGGTTTTGATGCGATTTCTACAACTGCTGAAGAGTGTAAAGATCCACAACGGGATTTGCCAAAAGGAATGATGTGGGCTATTATAATTTGTACCATTTTATATATTGCAATTGCATTAGTGCTTACGGGAATGGTGAGTTATAATGTATTGAATGTTGGAGATCCATTGGCTTTTGTATTTGAAAAATTAGACTTAAAATGGATGTCTGGTATAATTGCGGTAAGTGCAGTGATAGCCATGGCAAGTGTTTTATTGGTATTTCAAATGGGGCAGCCTCGTATCTGGATGAGTATGAGTCGTGATGGATTGTTACCGAAACGTTTTTCTAAAGTGCATCCAAAATACAAAACACCTTCTTACGCTACCATTGTTACTGGTTTTGTGGTAGCAATTCCTGCTTTATTTTTGAATTTGACCATGGTTACGGATTTATGTAGTATAGGAACTTTATTCGCTTTTGTCCTAGTTTGTGCTGGAGTTCTGGTATTACAAAATAAAAAAGATATTCCTCGTGGAAAATTCAAAACACCTTATGTGAATTCAAAATTTATCATGCCAGTTTTAATGATTATTGGGCTTGTATTTGCTTTTGTCTATAACAAAAAGGCAACTATGGATTTTATCACCAATGAAATTCAAATAAACAATTCAGCGGATATTATTACTTCACTGGATAAAGAAGAAACCCAAAAAGTATATGACTATTTGGTAGGTATTGACACTAAGAACAGTACGACAGAAACACCGGATTTAGAACATTTATTGAGCCAATACCAACAAGATGATGCAAAATACGCTTCAGTAATTGCTGGATTACCAATAGCAGATACTATTAAATACGAGAGTGGTTTTGATTTATTTAAGCATAAAATTCCGATGTGGATTTTCCTAATCGTTTTGGTTGGATTGACGGTTTGGTCTTTCAAAGAAAATTTATCTTTAATTCCATTGTTAGGTTTAATTTGTTGTTTGTATTTGATGGCTGAATTAAGTGTTTGGAACTGGATTTACTTTGGAATTTGGCTTTTGATTGGATTGGTGATTTATTTTAGCTTTAGCAGAAATAACAGTAAGTTGAACTTTAAAGAAGTTTAATTTTTAAAAATTTATATAGGAAAACGTCTTGTTCAATCAAGACGTTTTTTTGGTTTAAACCAAAAAAAATCCGTTCGAAAATGATTTTCAAACGGATTTAACAAACTACAAAACTAAAAAAAAATTATTCCATTAAAACGGATTCTGATGTTAGAACATTCAATTCTATCATACATTTTTTCATCATCTGATACGTTCTTTCAATATCATTATCTAAGCCTATAGAGAATCGGATTAAACCATCAGTCAACCCCATTTCTATCTGTTCTTCCATAGGAATTTCACTTGAAGTAGATGTTCCAGGCGCACTAAATAAGGTTTTATAAAATCCTAAACTCACTGCTAAATATCCTAGATTTCGTGCTTGCATCAATTCCATTAATGCATTGGCTTTCGCCAAAGTCCCAACATCCAATGTCATCATTCCGCCAAAACCATATTCTGGGTTAATCATTGTAGCGTACAACTCATGACTCGGGTGGCTTTTCAAACCAGGATAAACTGTTTTCAGTCCGTCTTTTTCAAAACGTTCCGCCAGATACATCGCATTATGACTGTGTTGTTTCATTCGGATATGTAGCGTGCGCAAGTTTTTCATCACACTGGCCGAACGCAAACTATCCATTGTTGGCCCAAGTAACATACTGGCGCCACTATTCACATTTTTTAAACTGTCAATAAATTCTTGGGAAGCACATGTTACACCACCCACTGTATCGCTACTTCCGTTGATGTATTTTGTCAAACTGTGAATCACAATATCAGCACCTAATTTTGCAGGAGAGACGGATAATGGAGAAAAAGTATTATCGACAACTAATTTCAAATTGTGTCTTTTTGCAATTTTTGCCAAACCGGCGATATCTGCCACTTCGAGTAAAGGATTGCTCACGGTCTCGCAGTACAAAACTTTAGTTTCGGGAGTAATTGCAGCTTCTACAACGTCTAGTTTTGTGATGTCAACAAAAGTGGTTTTGATGCCTAATCTCGGAGTGAAATTCTTTAAGAAAGCATAGGTACCACCATAAATAGTTCTGCTTGAAACAATATGATCGCCTGAACCACACAATTGTAATAGAGTAGGCGTAATTGCTCCCATTCCTGATGCTGAAACGTTTGCTGTTTCCGTTCCTTCCATCGCTGCCAATGCTTTGTCTAAATACAAATTGCTCGGAGAGGAGTGACGCGAGTACAAATAACAGCCTTCCATATTGCCTTCAAAAGTATCGAACATCGTTTTTGCCGATAAGAAAGTATAGGTTGAGGAATCAGAAATGGAGGGGTTTACACCGCCAAATTCGCCAAAGTACTGTAAATCCTGAATGTTGTCTGCGGGATTGAAATTTTTCATAATTATTTTTTATTGTTATTTGAAGCTATTCCTGCTATTCGCTATATCTTTCCAGTCCTGAACTTGTTTCAGGATCCTGAAACAAGTTCAGGACTGGAAAGGATGCCGCTTCTATCAGGGCTAGGGGATTTCGTTCTGTATAAAATCTATTCAAAATAACATTGTTCTAGATTAATAATCAATCATATTGTTTACTATTGGATTTTAAAACTATTAAATTGAAATTATATAATTTAATTTTCTAAATTTGCTTCTCAAATAAGAATTTTATAGATTATTTATCCATTCCAATTTTTCAATAAAATGACATTAGATTCAATAGATAAAAAACTGCTTTTTTTATTACAATCCGATAGTAAAAAAACAACTAAAGAACTTTCCTTAAAACTCAATCTTTCAGTTACTGCCGTTTACGAACGCATTAAAAAACTGGAAAGAGAAGGGATAATCGATAAATATGTCGTGTTAATCAATCGTTCGAAAGTTGAGAAAGGTTTTGTTGTTTTTTGTCACCTCAAATTGATACAGCACACCAAGGAATTTATTACTAAATTCGAAAGTGAAGTGGTAAAACTCAAGGAAGTGATAGAATGTCATCATGTGAGCGGCGATTACGATTATATCTTGAAAATAGTGGTAAAAGATATGGAAGCCTATCGGGAATTTTTGGTTACAAAACTCACCACATTACAACATATAGGAAGTACGCACAGCACATTCATGATTAGTGAAGTAAAAAGCACGACCGTTGTTGATATTTAGTATATATGCCAATTTAAGTAGGTATTCAACGGTATGTAAATAGTAATTGCTAAAAATTCATAACAAAAAACCTTGTAAATTAAACTTTAAACAAAACTTAATTCCTTAATTTTGTGCGACATTTTATAAAAACACAATAAAAAAATATACTATGAGTTCATTTGACGTAGTCATTATAGGTTCTGGACCAGGCGGATATGTATCAGCAATTCGTTGTGCACAACTGGGTTTTAAAACAGCAATTATCGAAAAATATTCCACTCTTGGAGGAACTTGCCTGAATGTAGGTTGTATTCCTTCAAAAGCATTGCTTGCTTCTTCTCATCATTACAGTGAGATTGCTCATTTTGCAGATCACGGAATTGAAGTTTCAGGTGAAGTAAAAGTGAACCTTGAAAAAATGATTGCGCGCAAACAAGCCGTTGTGGATCAGACTTCGGGTGGTGTGAAATTTTTAATGGACAAAAATAAAATTACAGTTCTGGAAGGTTTAGGTTCTTTTATGGATGCAACTCACGTTGCTGTTACAAAAGCGGATGGAACTTCTGAAACTATCGAAGCTGCAACTATCATTATCGCTACAGGTTCAAAACCATCTTCTTTGCCATTTATCAAAATCGATAAAGAAAGAATCATCACTTCTACCGAAGCGTTGAAACTTAAAGAAGTTCCAAAACATTTGGTCATTATTGGTGGTGGAGTAATTGGTATTGAATTAGGTCAAGTGTATTTACGATTGGGAGCGCAAGTTTCTGTAGTGGAATTCATGGATAGAATTATTCCTGGAATGGATGCTTCATTGTCTAAAGAATTGACTAAAGTATTGAAAAAACAAGGCATGAAATTCTACGTTTCTCATAAAGTGAAATCAGTAGAAAGAAATGGAGATGCTGTTGTAGTTCAAGCTGAAAATGCAAAAGGAGAAACAATTACTCTTGAAGGAGATTATTCATTAGTTTCTGTGGGACGTCGTCCTTATACAGATGGATTGAATGCTGATAAAGCGGGTGTGAAAATTTCTGATAGAGGAATGGTTGAAGTAAACGATCATTTGCAAACTTCAGTTCCTAATATCTATGCAATTGGTGATGTTGTTCGTGGAGCAATGCTAGCACACAAAGCAGAAGAAGAAGGAGCAATGGTTGCTGAAATTTTAGCAGGTCAAAAACCACATATTGATTATAACTTAATTCCGGGTGTTGTTTACACTTGGCCAGAAGTGGCTGCTGTAGGACAAACCGAGGAGCAATTGAAAGCATCTGGTGTGGAATTCAAATCAGGAAGTTTTCCTTTCAAAGCTTTAGGTCGTGCTCGTGCAGGTGGAGATTTAGACGGATTTGTAAAAATTCTTGCTGACGCAAAAACGGATGAAGTTCTTGGAGTTCATATGATTGGAGCACGTTGTGCGGATTTAATTGCTGAAGCCGTTACCGCAATGGAATTCAAAGCATCTGCCGAAGATATTTCCAGAATGAGCCATGCGCATCCAACATTTGCAGAAGCAATAAAAGAAGCTGCATTAGCCGCTACTGACAATAGAGCTTTGCATGTTTAATTAGAAAATTTGAAAATGAGATAATTAAATCTCGTTTAAAAATAAAGAAACCCGTTCAAATGAACGGGTTTTCGTTTTGTTGTAAGAAGAGTTATTTAGCCTTTAGCTACAAACAAACCTTTATAGTTTTCCCAATGACTGTAAATTAAAAATATGTTTCCTAAAAATACGAACAAAGCAATTGGCATGTTTTGGGGTGTCAAGAAAAAATTGATCAACAATATATTTATTGTAACAGGAAGAATAGCAATATTGGCTAAGGTTACAAAGCGCCCGGTAACAAATGATAATCCGCAAAGTAATTCAATAGTTTTTGCTAAAGGCATTAAATAAGTTGAGGCAACCAAACCAACCTGAAAAGCCTTAAAATTTCCGGTGGAGACAGGTTCTGGCGTTAGGTTTAAAAAGAAACTAATAGAGGTAAAAAGAAACAAAAGGCCTATTAGAGTTCGGATAATAATAATTGCAATTTTCATAATATATGGTTTTAATTGGTTAAAAATTGAGGGTTATCGCTTTGGAATAGCACTTTCATCCATATATAGGATTTCCCATTGATGCCCATCTAAGTCGGCAAAACTATGGACATACATCCATCCATGATCCTGTTGGTTCATGTAAATTGAACCACCTGCATCAACTGCATTCTTTACTAATTCATCTACTTTTTCTCGGCTTTCAACAGCTATGGCAATCAATACTTCGGTGTTTTTATGGGCATTGCAGATTTCTTTTTTTGTAAAGTCTTTAAAACGTTCTTCAGTAAGTAACATTGCAAAAATATTTTCGGCTATAATCATGCAAGTAGCAGACTCATCAGTAAATTTTGGATTGAAAGAAAATCCTAATTTTGTAAAAAAAGTTATTGATTTTTTCAGGTCTTTAACAGCTAAATTGATGAAAATTTTTGAAACCATGACGGGAACGATTTAAATGACCAAAAAGTTATTACTACTTGTAAAGTTACAATAAAAATAGTTAATTTTTCTTATGTTTTGTTGTTAATTTAAAGAATATTAGCACAATAGTAGCAAGATTTAAGCACAAGAACCTATTGAAAACGGGATTCAATCCTAGCAAAAGAGTTTACAGTATGATTAAAAAATTCTTTCAAAACCTGAAAATGATGAAATATCGACTCAATCGGAAGCTGAAACATTAGCTGTAGCAATTTCTAGGAAAGCATCAAATTACATAATGAAATTGACTTTCGGACACTTTTATTTTATCCTTGATGTTGTGATTTTTGTATCTGCGTTGCCCCAACTTTTTTCAATAAGTCTTGTAATCTCTTTGGCTTTCGTTTTATTGTTCATCTTTTCATAGGCAAGTCGGAGTCCGTGATGCGCCCATCCATTTTTAGGCAATCGTTTTAAATCGTCTTCATACGTTTTTACGGCATCCTGATATTTTTCGGCTTCAATTTGTACTGCTCCGAGATGGTGTCTCACGGAAAAGAACCAATCTGGTGGTTCATTGTAATTTAAGGAATCTTCAATAGCAACCGCTTCTTTCAGCAGTGCAATGCTCTGAACGTAATTTTTTTCACTTGCGGCTATTTCCGCTTTCAAAACCCGTTTGGCAATTTGTGTCAAAGTGGAAACAGAATTTAATTCCCAAATTGTTATCTGTTCCAATTTTTTATCTTTTGCTATTTCTTCAAGTTGAAGCAATTCTTGTTTAGCCTTTTTTAAATCATTTTTTCCTAAATAAGCCATGCCTTTTGCATAATGCGTAACAGCAACGGGGTATTTTAAGGTTTCCGTGACTAATTTCATTTTAAGTATGTCATCCCATTTCCCAAACTTAACCGCTACATAATAGGGAATCACATAGTAATGCTGTAGTGTTCCCCAGCCGGGTTCTGTCATGGTCTTCGGATGGACATGTTTTGATACTTTATTGGCACCTATCATTGCCCATTTGCTATTGCCTTCCAAAGTTGCTGTTCCAGCCATAAAGTGGTAATTATGAGGATAATATCCTAAAGGATAAGCACCTTGGGCATGACACATGGCAACATAGTTGCTGTCCACTTTTACGGCATTAATATTGGCTAGGGTACCTTTATGATACTCGCCTGTTCTGATGTAAATATGGGATGACATGTGGACCAAATGTCCGGATCCCGGAACCAATCCGTCATCAAAAGCTTTGGCCGCATTGTTGCCCCGTTCGGGAGTATTTGATGCTTCTACGACATGGATATAAAAATGGTTTGCACCGATATTTTTGGGGTCTTTTTTTAGTGTTTTCTCTAATAAAGAAACAATTTCTGGTGTCCATTTCTTTGGTGTCCCGTCTTTTTCATATAAATCCCAAGGATGTAAATCCATGATGGATTCGGCATATAGTGCGTTGATATTGACATCATCCGGGAATTTTTTACTCACTTTTTTCATCTCGGCAGAGTAAGCAATATCCAGGTTGCTCCTGTCTTCAACGTGTTTCTCGGTATACCTTTTTGCTAATGCGTTTATCAATGCTTTCTCTTTTTTCGAAGCTTTGTCTGAAAGTTGTATTGCTTTTTGAATAGCCTTATAGGCTCTTTCGTAATTATCCGGTTCCATACCGGCATTATAATTCGGGCCAAGTACGTAAGCAAATCCCCAATAACACATGGCACATTCGGGATCCAGTTTTGTGGCATAATAGAATGAACGAGCCGCTTCTGCATGGTTGAAACCATAGGAAAGGGCCATTCCTTGATTGAAATACTTTTGAGCTTCGGTACTTTTAGTAGTTATCGGATAATCAATAACATTGAGTCCTTTAAAAATAGGGGCTTTATTATTTGTTAAATACCAACTTGCATCTGTAGTTTGTGGTGCACATCCGTAAGAGGTTTTTTTAGTTTTTCCGATTACCGCATCCTCATTTTTTTGAGGTTCTTTTTTGCAAGAAAAAATAAAAGTAATCACGATTAAGATTAAAATTTTTTTCATGTTCTTTTGGTTTGATTTGCAGATGTTTATTGGTAAAATTACAAAATTTAAAGAAATCAATTATGGTTTCTGTAAGCTTAATTATTCGGAAAGGATCATGATTTTCTGGGTTAATAACGCCACTAATACCATTCAATTAAAGTTTAATGATAGATTTGTCGTATTTTTGATTTTCTAATTATATTCTGCTTGAGAACATCTATTATACAAACCATTCAAAATCCAAAACTGTTCAAACAGCAACTTTTGCTTTGGTCGCAACAATTTCGTGAAGTCATTTTTATGGATAGTAATGACTATCCGCAGGGATATTCCAGTTATGATTGTCTGCTTGCAGTAGATGCTTTTACTTCCATAAAAACGGACTATCATAATGCTTTCGAGGATTTAAAGCAATATCAGCAAATTACCAAAGACTGGCTTTTTGGCTATTTATCGTATGATTTAAAAAATGATATAGAGGATTTACAATCGAATAATTTTGATGGACTGAATTTTCCGGATTTGTTTTTCTTCCAACCTAAAAAAATATTTTTATTGAAGGGGAATGAGCTCGAAATTCAATATCTCAATATGTGTGATGACGAAGTTGAGGAAGATTTTGAGGAGATAAGCGTCCAGTGTTCCGTATTTAGTATTCAGAACTCACAAATAACAATTCAGCAGCGAATTCCAAAAGAGAATTATCTCGAAAAGGCATCCAAAATATTAGAACACATTCATCACGGTGATATTTATGAAGCGAATTTTTGCATGGAGTTTTTTGCTGAAAATGCAACTATAGATCCGATTGAAAAGTTTGTAAAGCTGAACGAAATTTCTCTGCCTCCATTTGCCGTTTTTTTCAAGAATAATAAGCATTTTTTACTTTCAGCTTCTCCGGAACGCTATTTGAAAAAGAAGGGAGAATTAATTATTTCGCAGCCAATTAAAGGAACTGCAAAACGATTTTCGGATCTTATAGAAGATGAAAAATCAAGAACGCAATTGGCTTTAGACCCGAAAGAGCGTTCGGAAAATATTATGATTACGGATTTAGTTCGCAATGATTTGTCGCATACAGCACAAAAAGGATCTGTAGCAGTAACAGAATTATGTGCCATTTATTCTTTTTTGCAAGTGCACCAAATGATTTCTACGGTTACTTCAAAATTAGATCATCAATATACTGCGGTTGATGCAATAAAAACCACTTTCCCGATGGGAAGTATGACCGGAGCGCCAAAAATTTCGGTAATGAAAATCATCGAAAATCTGGAAGAAACAAAACGGGGTTTGTACAGTGGGGCAGTAGGTTATTTTACGCCAAGTGGGGATTTCGATTTCAATGTGGTTATCCGAAGCATCTTGTACAATCAGGAGAAACAATACGTTTCTTTTTCAGTGGGAAGTGCCATAACATCACAATCAATTCCTGAAAAAGAGTATGAGGAATGTTTGCTCAAGGCAAAAGCCATGCGGGAAGTGTTACAATAAATAATATGACTGTCCGCTTAGCGGACTATAATACCATTTTACTTTTGATTTTACTGGAATAAAAAACACCACGTCTCTTCGAGTGATTTTGAATAGTAATGCGACAGCTTTACTATTCAAAATTGTATCGAGAAGCTTACAATGTTAGGGTTCTCGATACATTTTATTAAAAAAAGCTATCGCATTTTTTAATAAAATACTCGAACTGACGCACACAGTTAAATTGATTTATCACAGTAAATTTAAAGTCTAAATGGTATAATTATTTTTTTTAGCCACGAATTTCCACAAATTTCACGAATTAGTGTTTAATTTTTCTTTTAAGGATAAAAATTCGTGACAAATTCGTGAAATTTGTGGCTAAATTTTTCTTTAGTATTATTTACGGATAGTCATAAATAAATAAAGCATGTGATTTCAAAATAGAGGTCATGTAATTTCAAAATTTAAGCCATGTATTTTCAAAATTGAAGTCATGTATTTTGAAAATTAAAGCTATGTAATTTAAAAATTAAATCTTTGTATTTTCAAAATTTAATTCGTGTATTTTCAAAATTATAAGTATATTTGTTATTGATAAACAGATTATTATGGCAGTAAAAAGAGAAATAGTTAATGCGATACATTTTTATAGAACTAAATACCCAGTTATTGCATTAACCGGACCAAGACAATCTGGAAAAACTACATTATTGAGAGAACTTTTTCCAGAGTATCAATACATCAGTTTGGAAAGTCCTGATTTGAGAGCCTTTTTAGAAGATGACCCTAAAGGTTTTTTTGAAAAATATTCCCAGTATTGTATTTTTGACGAAGCACAACGCACACCGCAACTATTTTCCTATCTTCAGACGATTGTTGATGATAGTAAAATAATGGGACAATTTATACTTTCGGGTTCGCAGAATTTTCATTTAATGAAAAATATCACACAGAGTTTAGCGGGTCGAGTAGCGATTTTTAAATTATTGCCTTTTGATTTTACAGAATTAAAATCGGAGAATTTATTATCTCAAGATTATGTAGCAGCAATGCTGAAAGGGTTTTATCCCGCAATTTTTGACAGAAATATTCCAAGCAAAAATTTTTATGGCAATTACATTCAAACGTATGTGGAACGCGATATTAAGGAACTTGTAAATATTCGGGAAATGCGAACGTTTAGGATTTTTTTGAGTTTGTGTGCGTCACGAGCAGGACAATTGCTGAACTTGAATTCGTTAGCAAAAGAGTGTGGAATTACACAACCAACTGCCAAATCGTGGTTGTCGGCTTTGGAGAGTAGTTATATTTTGTTTTTGCTGCAACCCCTTCATGATAATTTTGATAAACGGGTTATAAAAAGCCCAAAGTTGTATTTTTATGATACAGGATTGCTTTGTCATTTGTTAAAAATAAAAGATGCAAATCAAATAATTGGTAAATCGTACAAAGGAAATTTATTCGAAAACATGATTGTTGCCGAATATGTAAAACAAAATTACCATCAGAATTTGATGGATGAATTTTGGTTTTGGCGCGATTCCGCAGGTCACGAAGTAGATTTAATTCGGCAGGATGATGAACTGCTGAATGTAATAGAAATTAAATCGACAACCACTATTTCTCAAGATTTATTTAAAGGAATGATTTATTTTTCGGCTTTGGCCAAAGAGAATGTCAAAAGTAAAACTTTGGTTTATGCTGGTTTAGACAATCAAAAGCGAACCATTGCCAATGTGGTTTCTTGGTATGATTTAAAATAACTAAATTTGAAAAATGATTGAAAAATTAAAAAATCATATTGCCCTAAATTTTCCATTATTGGAAACCAAAAAACTCCTTTTGGCTACCAGTGGAGGATTGGATAGCATGGTAATGGCACATTTGTTTCATAAATTGAATTATGAAATTGCTCTTGCACATTGCAATTTTCAACTTCGCGGAATGGAAAGTTTTGGAGATCAAAACTTTGTTCAGGAGTATGCTGCTACCAATAGTATTCCGCTTTTTGTTACCCAATTTGACACCAAAGCATTTGCGGAAGATTATAAGCTTTCTACTCAAGTAGCCGCTCGCAAGTTGCGATACAATTGGTTTTATGAACTTCTGGATACCGAAAAATTCGACTATATTCTCACCGCACATCATGCCGATGATAACTTGGAAACCTTTATCATCAATCTTACGCGTGGAACCGGATTAGAGGGTTTAACAGGCATTCCGGAGCAAAATGAAAAAGTAATTCGGCCACTTTTACTATTTTCCCGACAAGAAATTGAAACGTATGCTAAAGAAAATACGATTCAGTGGCGTGAAGACAGCAGTAATACATCTGATAAATACCTTCGAAATAAAATTCGCCATCATTTAGTTCCGATGTTAAAGGAATTAAATCCAAATTTCCTTTCTTCTTTTCATAAAACGCAAACCTATTTGCAAGAAGCGCAAGCTATGGTTGAAGATGCGTCGATTATTGTATACCAGCAAGTGGCAAAGCGAGATGAGGACAATATTTACTTTGATTTGAATCAATTGAAGAAATTACCCAACTATAAATCGTATTTGTACCAATGGTTGAAAGAATTTGGATTTTCGGCATGGGATGATATTTATGATTTGGTTGAAAGTCAATCGGGCAAACAGGTTTTTTCTCCCGAGTTTAGATTGTTGAAAGACAGGGATTTCTTAATCTTAAGTCCCATGAATTTCGTAAATGAAAAGGAGGAATATTTAATTGATGAAAATCAGAAAGAAGTTAAGATTCCCTTAAATCTTTCGTTTTGTAAAGTAGCCGACATTAGTATCGTTTCAAATAAAACTATCTTTGTTGACGCCAATAAATTACAATTTCCTTTGGTTTTAAGGCATTGGAATGATGGGGATGTTTTTCAGCCTTTTGGGATGGAAGGTAAATCTAAGAAAGTAAGCAAACTATTTAAGGATGAAAAATTATCATTGATCGATAAAGAAAATACTTGGCTTTTATGTTCCAATAATGAAATTGTTTGGGTTGTTGGGATTCGTCAGGATGAGCGTTTCAGAATAGAAAACAGCACACAAAATATACTTAAAATACAATTAGAATAATGAGAAAATTACTATTTATACTTTTTGCTTTTTTGGCTTTCGCCAAAGTAAATGCCCAAATTCTTGATCCTGCAAAGTGGACAACCAAAATTGAAAAAAAATCTGAGAATAATTATATACTTACTTTCAATGCTGTCATAGAAAATGATTGGCATTTGTACTCACAGTTTACGCCAGATGGTGGTCCTTTGCCTTTGGAAATTATTTTTAAAAATCAAAAAGGAAATTTTAATTTAGTTGGCAAAGCCAAAGAAAGTAAAACGAGAACTGCTTTCAACGATGTTTTTGAGGTTAATGAAACGTTTTTTGAGAAAAAAGCACAAATTCAACAAGAAATTACGGTAACAAACCCGAAGATTACAAAAATAGAAGCCGAATTGAATTACCAGGTTTGTAAAGAAGTTTGTATCAACCAGGAGAAAAAATTCACTTTTGTTATTCCATTAAATTCAAAAACGACGATTGCAGTTACAGCAACAGATACTACAAAAACGGACACAATAGTATCAACAAAGGACGTAAAAGAAACTGTTATTCCTGTAAAATCAGAAGTTACAGTAACAAAACCAGCTTCTCAAAGAGGATTATGGTCCATTTTCTTTATTGCTTTTTTATCAGGATTTGCCGCATTGCTTACTCCTTGTGTTTTCCCAATGATTCCTATGACGGTAAGTTTCTTTACCAAACAAAGTAAATCAAAAGCTAAAGGCATTAGAAACGCTATCATTTATGGAATTTCAATAATATTTATTTATGTGGTATTGGGATTTTTAGTGACATGGATTTTTGGTGCCGATGCCCTGAATGCTTTGTCTACCAATGTCTGGTTTAATATTATATTTTTTATTTTGTTGATTGTTTTTGCTGCTTCATTTCTTGGAGCATTCGAGATTATGCTGCCAAATTCTTGGGCAAATAAAGTAGACAGTCAGGCTGATAGAGGAGGAATAATTGGTATATTATTTATGGCATTGGCGCTGGCCATTGTTTCGTTTTCCTGTACCGGTCCAATTGTAGGGACACTTCTGGTTGAGGCGGCTTCTAAAGGTGGAATCGCTCCAATAATTGGAATGCTGGGATTTTCATTGGCTTTGGCCTTACCCTTTATGTTGTTTGCGATGTTTCCGGGTTGGTTGCATTCGTTGCCAAGATCTGGGGGATGGCTTAATACCGTAAAAGTAGTTTTGGGTTTTCTGGAATTGGCCTTGGCTTTCAAGTTTTTATCGAATGCTGATTTGGTTTTGCAATTGCATGTATTGGAAAGAGAAGTATTCTTGGCGATTTGGATTGCTATTTTTGGGGCATTGGCTTTATATCTTTTTGGAAAAATAACGATGCCACATGATAGTCCTATAACTCATATTTCAGTAGGAAGGTTGTTGATGGGGTTACTGGTTTTAACGTTTACCGTTTATTTAATTCCGGGACTTTGGGGAGCACCATTAAAATTGATTAATGCTTTCCCGCCTCCAATGGAATACAGTGAAAGTCCTTTTGGCGTTGGAGGTTCAGGACTTAAAACTTCGGCTGCCATTTTACCGGATGATGCCAAAAGCGGACCGCATGGATTAGTGGTTTTCGATGATTATGAAAAAGGTTTGGGGTACGCCAAAACCGTAAATAAACCCATTATGCTGGATTTCACCGGTTATGCTTGTGTGAATTGCAGAAAAATGGAAAATAATGTTTGGTCTGATGAGCGTGTTTTTTCCATTTTGAATAATGAGGTTGTTCTGATTTCATTGTACGTGGATGATAAGCGTGAATTGCCTAAAAACGAACATTATATTTCTAAAACTACTGGAGCCGAAATCGAAACCATTGGTGATAAGTGGACCGATTTCATGATTTCGAAATATAAAACCAATACACAACCATTGTATGTGTTAACAGATTTGGAAGGAAAAAGTTTAAATGAAGATAAGCCAACAATTAGTTATGTTGGAGTGGAAGAATATGAGAGTTGGCTAAAAGAAGGGATTTCGAAGTTTAAGAAATAAGTTCTTTTTTTGTTTCACAAATAGCAACCCTGTCCAATTAATTGGACAGGGTTTTTTTAGTCCTATTCTTAGCCGAAAAGAGGTAGAGAGAAGTAATTAACTCTTTAAAAATGACCTGTGAAGCCAGTGTTTACTTGGGATTTCTGTACTTCAAAGACATATAAGCCGCTTTGGAATTCTTTTATACAGCTGGACTTCCTCTAAAGATTTTTAAAACAAAGTGCACTTCTTGTGATATATGCTGACAATTTATTTGTTGTTAGCCTTCTTCTTTCTAAAGAAAAAAAATGAGTCTGTTTAAACCAAATTTTCATCAATTCAAATTGAAAATCGTATTCAAAAGCCAACATATTTTCTAATTTTTATTTTTTATTTCTTCTGAAAATTACAAAATATGTAGTTCGCAGTTTTTTTTATTCCTTTAATCGGAAATGTATTAAAAATTGGATTAATGTATTCTTAATTGCATAATTTAGTATTCAAGTTGATGAATTTTAGGAGATTATGCAGCAATCTTTTGTTAAAAAAAGTATTTTTTCTAAAGCATTTTAATTGAGATAAATCAAAAAAATAGAACCCCCATTCTATTGGTTTCACATTTTTATAGTTGGCATCAGTATTCGTTATTTTAATATTTTAATTCAATAAATATGAAAACATTTCTACTCAAATCCAGATTTTTAACGATTGTTTTTTTAATTGCAAATTTGTTTTTTGCAAATGGAGCTTTTGGGCAGGCAAGTTTGACTTCTGACTTTCCAGATTACAAGCCTGGTACTATTGCAACATTCACAGGAGTTGGTTTCCTACCTGAAGAGACGGTTCATTTGCAAGTTTTGCATTCAAAAATTTATCCTGATGACACTGCAGATGTAGCACATGATGCTTGGATTGTTGCGGCAGATGTAAATGGTAAATTTGTGACAACTTGGCAACTGAGCACAACTCACTGTGTAGGTAAAATATTAAGAGTTACTGCTATAGGCCAGTTTTCAGGTGAAAATGTTTGGCATGAGTTTACGGATCCACCAATCACATCTAAAGTAATTACGGGTAATTGGAGCGATCCAAATACTTGGGTTGGAGGAGCTGTCCCTGCTCCAGGAGACGATGTTGCAATATCTGTTGGAGCAACGGTTACAGTTACAGATAATAGGTCAGCAAAATCCATTACGATTGTTGGTGGGAGTACTGATACGAAACTTCAGATCAATCCGGGAATTACTTTATCTGTTTCTGGGGATGTAACCATTAATAGCCCCGGTTCCAATTCAAGAACAAATGAAATTATAGTTGGATCAGGAATACTGAATATAGAGGGGGAGTTAACTGTTAATGGAAATGCTAATGGAGGAGGAAGTAATAATAGACTTGGTCGATTAACAGTAAGTACTGGAACCGTTGATGTGAATGGTAATATTACAACGAATGCTGCAGGCGCAAATTCTTTAATATTTTTTTCAGGAGCTGGTACATTAAAAATTTCCGGAAATTGGGTACATGATGGGGCATTTACAAAGTCTACAAGTACTGTTATATTTGATGGTCTGACTCAATCTATTAGTGGTGGAGCTATAATTGATTTTAATAATCTGACTATTACAACTGGTGCAATAGTAACTGGTAATTCAAATTTTGCTACAACGGCGACAGGAACTTTTACAATTCAAAATGGAGGTAAATTTATTCAAACCGCAGGAACTGCAATTCTTGGTGGTACACGAAGTTTTGGCGCAACAAGTACATATGAAACTCAAACATCTCTATCTTCTCCATGGCCAAATATTTCATATGGCAATGTAATTATTAATACTAGTGCAGGTAATATGAGTGCCGGTGGAAATCTTCAAACTGTACTTGGGAGCTTAACTATTCAAAACACAACCGGTGGTTCTTTTGGACTTTCTACAACAAGTAATACTACAACTACTATTTCCGGTAATCTTATAATCAATAACGGGTTATTTAATTTTTCTACTAATACTGGAACGCCAACAGTAAATGTAAGTGGGAATGTTCTGATTAATGGTGGAACTCTTCAACCAATGACAAGCACGGGTATTCCAATTTTTAATCTTACTGGAAGCTGGACAAATAATGGAGGAATATTTACAGCCGGAACAGGAACAGTTACTTTCAATGGTGGCAGTCAGACTATTGGCGGTAGCAGCCCAACTACGTTTGGGGCATTAACAATTGCTGGTAGTGCAGATAAAACATTGGGTAATGATATTACAATCAATGGCGCACTTGTATTTAGTGCAAATAAAATCAATACTGGCGCCAACACACTTATACTAGGCAATTCTGCAACAGTCAGTGGGGCTGGTACGGGGAAATATGTAAATGGTAATTTAAGAAAAGGAATTGCTGCTTCTACCTCAAGTAAAAATTTTGAAATTGGTGATGCATCAAATTACACGCCTGTTAATATAGGTTTTTCGGGCACAGGCACAAATGGTACCGGAAATATTACTGCCTTTACACAAGCTGCAGATGACCCCAATATTGCTACTTCAGCGATTGATGATACAAAAAATGTAAACCGCTATTGGAGTCTTGTTAATAGTGGAGTTACTTTCGGGACCTATAATGCTACTTTCAATTTTGTTGCAGGAGATATGGATGGACTTGCAGCTTTTTCAAACTTCATTGTTGGCAAATACAGCAGCGGCTGGACTTATCCAATAGTGGGTACAAAAACTGCTGCCAGTACACAAGCTATAGGTCTTTCAGCCTTTAGTACATTTGTTGTTGGTGAAGGTGGTGCCGGTGCCCCAACTTTTAATACAAATCCAATCAGTCAAACAATTTGTGCTGGCAGTTCTGTTAATTTTATTGCTAAAGTAAACAGTATTCCACCTACTCCGGGTTCAGGTGTGGAATGGCAAGTTGATAACGGTAGTGGATTTGTAGCTCTTACAATTGCCAGTCCTTATAGTGTAGTAACCTCTTCTTCTGCTGGTGTTACCACTTCAACGCTTTCAATCAGCCCTGCAGCTGCAGGCTTAAATACTTATAAATACAGGGCAAAATTCACCAATACTAAAGGTAGTTTTACTACTGGTTTTGCAACACTCACTATTGATCTTATTGCGCCAACTTGGACAACAGGGACCACTGCACTGAATGTAACCAAACAATGTAGTGATGCAGCAGGGATAACAGCTGCTCAGGCGTTGTTCCCGGTTGCATCCGACAACTTTGATACTGATGTAACGAATATTGTAAAAACATCAGGATCTTTTGTAGCGGGTACTTTGTGTCCTCAGGCCGGAACTTATACCAATATCTGGACTGTAACAGATGATTGTGGCAACGCATCATTGGTGTTTACACAGGTGATCACGGTTAGTGACAATACCGCACCGACCTTCACCCGTCCTGCGAATATTACTATCTACACCAACGCAACCTGCGGATACGATGCGTCAACAACCGCAGCCGGAGATGTAACCAATGAAGCGGACAATTGCTCAACCGGAATCGAAGCTACTTTCAGCGATGCTGCACCGGTAGCAATCGTTGGTTGCCAGGGTGGTTACACAATAGCAAGAACCTGGAGTTTGGTTGACAACTGCGGAAACGCTGCTGCAAACCAGGTTCAGACTATCACTATCCGTGACAACACTGCTCCAACGTTCACCCGT